>NZ_CANCLE010000135.1 GCF_947378715.1 Phenylobacterium aquaticum | reverse complement strand
CCCTCAGCTGACCTGCGAACGGCTCAAATGGACCATCAAGGGTCCCCTCAGTCGCCCAAGCGGGCGACAGCTCCCCCAAGAGAGGAGCAGCCAAGCCCTCGCAGATTTCCATATGCAATTCCCCTCCCCATGAAGGGAAGGGAGAGTAGCGACTAGAACCCCGACGCTATGGCGTCCGGCGCGCTCTTTTCCTTGCGGGCGAAGAGGTTGTTCAGGGCGTTCACATAGGCCTTGGCCGAGGCGGTCAAGGTGTCGGTGTCCGCCGCCTGGCCGGTGGCGATGCGGCCGTCCTCTTCCAGACGCACCGAGACCTGGGCCTGTGCGTCCGTGCCCTCGGTGACCGCGTGCACCTGGAACAGGCGCAGGATCGCCGTGTGCGGCACCACCTCGTGGATGGCGTTGAACACCGCGTCGACAGGACCGTCGCCGGTGGCCGTCGCCGAACGCTCGACCCCGTCGACCGCCACGGTCAGCTGGGCTTCCTGCGGCCCCTCGGTGCCGGCGATGACCCGCAGGGCCTTGACCTGGATGCGGTCGGCGCCCGAGGCCAGGGCGTCGTCGACCAGGGCCACGATGTCGTCGTCGAAGACATGCTTCTTCTTGTCGGCCAGGTCCTTGAAGCGCTGGAACGCCTCGTTCAGGGCGTTCTGGCCCAGCTCATAGCCCAGGGTCCGCAGCTTCTCGCGGAACCCGGCCCGGCCGGCGTGCTTGCCCATGACCAGGTTGGAGCCGCCCTGCCCCACCGTCTCCGGGCTCATGATCTCGTAGGTGCCGCGGTCCTTCAGCATGCCGTCCTGGTGGATGCCGCTCTCATGGGCGAAGGCGTTCTTGCCGACGATCGCCTTGTTGAACTGCACCGGGAAGCCGGTGATCGCCGAGACATAGCGGCTGGCGCGGGTGATGTGCTGCGGCTCGACATTGGTGAAATAGGGCAGCCGGTCGCCGCGCACCTTCAGCGCCATGACCACTTCTTCCAGGGCCGCGTTGCCGGCCCGTTCGCCAATGCCATTGACCGCGACCTCGACCTGACGCGCCCCGCCCTGCACCCCGGCCAGGCTGTTGGCGACGGCCAGGCCCAAGTCGTTGTGGCAGTGGGTGGACAGGATGATGCTGTCGGCGCCCGGCACGTTCTCGATGATGTCTCGGAAGATGTCGGCGTATTCGCTGGGATAGGTGTAGCCGACCGTGTCGGGGATGTTCACCGTGCCGGCCCCGGCCTTGATCGCCGCCTCGACGCAGCGGCGCAGGAAGTCCTGCTCGGTGCGGGTGGCGTCCTGGGCCGACCATTCCACGTCGCCGCACAGGTTGCGGGCGTGGGTGACCGACTTGGTGATCATCTCCAGAATGTCTTCCTGGCTGGCGCGCAGGATGTGGTCGCGGTGGCTGGGGCTGGTCGACAGGAAGGTGTGGATCCGGCCGCGCTTGGCCGGGCGGATCGCCTCGGCGCAGCGCTCGATATCGACCATGCCGGCCCGGGCCAGGCCGCAGATGGTGCTCTCGGTGACGATCTCGGAAATGGCGCGGACGGCCTCGAAGTCGCCGTTCGAGGCGATCGGGAAGCCGGCTTCGATCACGTCGACGCGCATTTCCTCGAGGATCTTGGCCAGTTCCAGCTTCTCCTCCAGGGACATGGAGGCGCCGGGCGACTGCTCGCCGTCACGCATGGTGGTGTCGAAGACGATGACCCGGTCACGCGCGTCGCGCACGGGGGCCTGGGCGGAATCGTTGGCGGATACGGTCATGATCTAGCTCTCTTCGCGGGGTCTTTTAATCGGCTTGGGCTGAAGGGTCATCCCCTGAAGCGCCCGGCCGCGAAGAAGCGCAGCCTACAGAGGCGCCCAGGGGCGGCTAAGCCCCAGCGAGAGAAGAAGCTGGCTGTGCGACGGGTTACGCATGGTGAGATATGTACTGAATCGACGACAGGTGCGCAACAGTCTTGCGCGGGCTGCGGCTTCAGGCCGCCACTTGGGCAAGAACCTTGCTGACCGCCGGTCGCGCGGTCATGCGCGCGAAGTGCGCCATCACCTTCGGATAGGGCGCAGGATCGATCCCGTCCCGCTCCAGCCAGCTGGTGAGGGTGTAGAGATAGGGATCGCAGATCGAATAGGCCTCGCCCATCACCCACGGCCCCTGGACGAGATTCGCTTCGATCAGGGCGAAGCAGTCGGCGACCACCAGCGGCGCCTTGCGCGCCATGTCCTTCAGCGCTTCCGGATCATCGGCCCAACGGTAGCCGCGGTAGCGATGGGCGGCGGCCACGTGAACAGTCGAGCAGAGATAGGTGTTGAAGGCCTGAACCTGGGCCATGGCGAATGCGTCACCGAACGGCGCCAGTTTCGCGGCCGGATGGGTCTGGGCGATGTAGCTCAGGATGGCCGGCGCTTCGGTCAGCACGCCCTGCGCGGTCTCCAGGGCCGGCACCCGCGACTTCGGATTGATCGCCAGATAGTCCGGCTGGCGCTGGGCGTTCCGGGCGAAGTCGACCCACTCCACCTGATAGTCGGCCCCGGCCTCCTCCAGGGCGATGTGACAGGCCAGGCCAATGGTGCCCCTGAAGGAATAGAGCTTGAGCATCAGGTCTCTCCAGAGGGGCTTGCGCCCGTCGCCGCGGCGGCCTCGCGGGACTTCAGCCAGCGCCGCGCGAACCAGCCGATGCCGATCCATAGGGCGGCGACGGCGATCAGGGCGCCGATGTGCTTCAGTCCGCCGCCGCCCCCGCTCATGGCCCCCACGATGGAGGTGCCGGCAAAGGCGGTGAGCGCAATCTTGGGAATGATGCCGAGCGCGGTCCCGGCCGTGAAGTCGACCACCCGCATCGGCGTCACCCCGGCGGCCATGTTGACGACGATGAAGGGGGCGGACGGCACCAGCCGCACGATCAGGCTGGCCAGGAAGCCGTTGCGGCCGACCAGGTCCATGAACCGCTGCATGCTCTCGCCGGACAGAGTCTTCAGCGCGCGGGCCCCGGCGAACCGGCCCAGATAGAAGCCGACCAGGGACGAGACCATGGTGCCGATCCAGCTATAGGCGAAGCCGGTCCAGGTCCCGAACGCCACCACGGCGGCGGCGATCAGCACGAACTGCGGCACCCCGATGAAGGCCAGCAGGGCGAAGGCCGAGACCGCCACCGGCAGGGACCAGGGACCGCTGGCCGCCTTCAGCCAGTCCTGCACCGTGGCCTCGCCGTTGAAGCCCAGCACCTGGGCCCCGAACAGGAAGACCACGCCCACCCCGCCGAACAGCACGAAGGACACCGCCAGCGTTCGCCACGCCTGGGCGTCCATCTCGGTCAGGAAGCTCAGGATCCGCCGCATGCCGCTCCGTTCGCCCGTTCCCGGGCGCGGGTCAAGCCGGCGGAGGGATCGGGGACCTCAGCGCGGCCGGTAGGCGCCGCCGGTGGAGCGCGGGTCGTTACGCACCGAGACCGGGCTCTTCAGGGTCGAGCCGGCGCCGGTCGAGCGCGGATCGTGCAGCCCGCCACGGGGCGCGGGCAGAGGTCGGAGGATCTTGGACATGAAAGTCCTTTCGCGCCCCGGGGCTTCGCGCGGCGCGCGTTGGCCTGGGGGCGTAGGCCTTATAGCACTGTGGCGATCGAAAGACGCCGGAACTTCCCCTTCCCGGCTTTGCCTCGCCGTCCCCTTCGGCTAAACCGCGCCCGTTCCTTCAAACCTGTTCGGGAGTTTCCCCGCCATGTCGCTCGAATCCGCCGCGCTGTCTCGCGTCAAGCCCTCCGCCACCCTGGCG
Source organism: Phenylobacterium aquaticum (assembly GCF_947378715.1). GTDB lineage: Bacteria > Pseudomonadota > Alphaproteobacteria > Caulobacterales > Caulobacteraceae > Phenylobacterium > Phenylobacterium aquaticum_A. The sequence continues at coordinate 7,405 of NZ_CANCLE010000135.1, read as the reverse complement.
GCGGACGCGAAAGCCCGCGAACTGAAAGCGCAGGGCCGAAACGTGATCTCCCTCGCCGCCGGCGAGCCCGACTTCGATACGCCGGAAAACATCAAGGAAGCCGCCATCAAGGCGATCCGCGATGGCAAAACCAAGTACACCAATGTCGACGGCATTCCGGAACTCAAGGAAGCCATCATCGGCAAGTTCCAGCGTGAGAACGGCCTGACCTACAAGGTGAGCCAGGTGAACGTCTCGCCCGGCGGCAAGCCGGTGATCTGGAACGCCATGATCTCGACCCTGAACCCCGGGGACGAGGTGATCATCCCGACGCCCTACTGGGTCAGCTATTGGGACATCGTGCTGCTGGCCGGCGGCGAGGCCAAGGCTGTCGCCACATCGGCCGAGACCGGCTTCAAGCTGCAGCCCGCCGACCTGGAAGCCGCGATCACGCCCCGGACCAAGTGGGTGTTCCTGAACTCGCCGTCCAACCCCTCGGGCGCCGCCTACACCAAGGCGGAGCTGCGGGCGATCGCCGACGTGCTGCTGCGCCACCCGCATGTCTGGATCCTCACCGACGACATGTACGAGCACCTGGTGTTCGGCGACTTCCAGTTCTGGACCATCGCCCAGGTCGAGCCCCTGCTCTATGACCGCACCCTGACCATGAACGGGGTCTCCAAGGCCTATGCCATGACCGGCTGGCGGATCGGCTACGCGGCCGGGCCGGAGAGCCTGATCAAGTCCATGGCCAAGGTCATGAGCCAGACCACGTCGAACCCCTGCTCGATCTCGCAGTGGGCGGCGGTGGAGGCGCTGAACGGCACCCAGGAATTCATCAAGCCGAACGCGAAGCTGTTCGAGGAACGCCGCGACCTGGTGGTCTCCATGCTGAACCAGGCCAATGGCATCCAGTGCCCGACCCCGGAAGGCGCCTTCTATGTCTATCCGTCGGTCGAGAAGCTGCTGGGCAAGACCAGCCCGTCCGGCAAGGTGATCACCAGCGACCAGGACTTCGCCGTCGAGCTCCTGGAGCAGGAGGGCGTCTCGGTGGTGTTCGGCGCAGCCTTCGGCCTCTCGCCCTTCTTCCGCATCAGCTACGCGACCTCCAACGCCGTGCTGGAAGACGCCTGCGGCCGCATTCAGCGCTTCTGCGCCTCGGTGAAATGATGGACCCCGCCGCCCGGCTCGCCCTGGCGGCGGACATCAACGCCGCCGCCCGGCTGAAGGGCAGCTTCAAGCTGCGCTCCGGCCAGGTCTCGGACGAATATTTCGACAAGTACCGGTTCGAAGCCGATCCGCGCCTGCTGGCCCGGATGGCGGCCGCCATGGCGCCGCTGGTTCCGGCGGGCGCGCAGGTGCTGGCGGGCCTGGAACTCGGTGGCGTGCCGATCGCCACCGCCATGTCGCTGGCCAGCGGAACCCCCGCCGCCTTCGTGCGCAAGAAGGCGAAGGACTACGGGACCTGCCTGGCCGTCGAGGGCGGATCGGTCGCCGGCCTCAAGGTGGTGATGATCGAGGACGTGATCACCACCGGCGGCGCGGTGCGCGACGCGGCCCGCCTGCTCGAAGAGGCCGGCGCCGAGGTGATGGGCGTGGTCTGCGCCATTTGGCGCGGCGAAGGACCGCCGCGCATCGAGGGGCTCGATCTGCCGGTCTGGCCCGCCCTGACGCGCGACGACCTCAACGAGGCTGGAGCCGTTTAGGCCCTGCCTCCGGCCTTAGTGCTTTTCGCGCCAGGCCGCCTTGGCGGCGTCCTTGGTCACATTCAACGAGACCTTGTCGTCCTCGATGCTGTCGACCCAGCTCAACGGGATCAGGTGGTGCTTGAAGCCACCGCCCAGATCGAGCTTGGCGAGCTCGATGTCGCCGCCGGCCACATGGTCGACACGGCCCACATGGCCGCCGTCCGAGCCGATGACTTCCATATGTTCGCGGATGTTTTCAGCTTGCATCATGGTGTGTCTCCTGGATTGAGGATCCGTTCAAAACGCCCTTCCTGTCGAAGAGTTCATGGCGCAGCTGCGGGTGACCGCGTTATTCTGGCCCTGCCGCACCGGAGTTCGTCCATGCCCCGCTTCCGCCTGGCCGCCGCCCTCACGGGCGCCCTGGCCCTGTTTGGCTCTTCCCAGGCCCAGGCCGCCGTGGACGCCAAGCTGGCCCCGGATCAGGTGACGATCACCGACGACGGCCGCACGGTCCTCGTCTATCGCGCCCGAACCCAGGACCCGGCCCAGCCCGGCCGCGCCAACTATGTCCACCCGCTCTACGCGCCGGACGGGACCCTGCTGACCGAGGACCGGGCGACCGATTTTCCGGAACAACGCGGCGTCTTCTGGGCCTGGCGGCAGGTGCGGCTGAACGGCCAGCTGGTCGCCGACGGCTGGGGCATGGGCGGGCTGACCTATGTCGTGAAGGACACCAAGTTCCAGGGCCGGGTCGACGGCTCCGGCACGCTGACGCTCGACACCGACTGGATCGTTTCCACCGGCGGCGAGCTCGTCTATGTGGCCCGCGAAGTCACCGCCATCACGGTCTATCCCCTGGTGAAGGGCGCGCGGCGCATCGCCTTCGACACCACCGTCACGCCGCGCGTCGAGGGTCTGTCGCTCGGGGGCAGCGAGGATTCCAAGGGCTATGGCGGCTTCGCCCTGCGCCTGGCGCGCCCCGACAAGCTGACCTTCGCCGCCCAGGGCCGGGTGATCGCCCCCGCCCAGGATCAGATCGCCGCCGGCCCGGCCATGGGCTTCACCTGGGCCCGCGAGGCCGGCCTGCCCAATTGGGCCGTGGGCCTGGCCTGCAAGGCGCAGGGGGCGCCGATCACCCAGTGGGTCCTGCGCAACACGCACTCGATGCAGAACTGCGCCTTTCCCGGTCGCGCGCCGTTCAACCTGACCCGGGACACGCCGCTGCATCTGGAAGAGACCCTGGTGATCCAGCCCCGGAGCCCGGCGAAATGAGCGAGATCGTCAATCTCAACAAGGCCCGCAAGGCCCGCGCCCAGGTTGAAGCCAAGGCGACGGCCGCGGCCAACCGCGCGAAGTTCGGCCGCACCAAGGGCGAGAAGGCGGTGAGCAAGCTTGAGATGGCCAAGACCGAGCGCACGCTCGACGGGGCCAAGCGCGAGGACTGATCTGGATGGGCTGAGATTGAGGCGGAGGAGGCTCGACTCTCCCCCGCCCCATGGCCGCCGGTCGGAACTGGGTCCGGCGGGTAGAGCCTCAGGCCGCCATCTGCCGCGCCGGTACGGCGCTGTCGCGGGCTTCCGGCGGGATGGCGTTGTACAGGGTGGCGGGGGTGATGTTCAGCCGGCGGCGCGCGGCCTCCAGCGGTTCGTTCAGCAGCGCCTCATAGTCCTCGCCCAGCAGCCAGGCGGCGGCCTTGCCGCGCTTGTAGCCCTGCCAGATGGCCCGGGCGTAGGGATGGACCCCATCACGGACGCGGAGCGCGGCGGCGACGCCGATCAGCGCCCAGCCCAGGCCCTTGGTCTGAGCGTAGGAGAAGGCCACCAGGCAGGCTTCGCCGAGCGCGTCGCGATGATAGCCGGACAGGATGTGCCAGATGTCGTGGACGTCGCGGTTGCGGCGGCCGAACCAGGCATAGGGATGGGCGATCTCGACCTCATTGCCGACCGAGCGGCTGACCTCGGCCAGGCCTTCGGCGGAGAGGTTCTCGCTGCGGATGAAATGGCGATAGGCGGCGCCCACCGTGCCCGGCGCGAAGCTGTCCAGCCAGGCGTCATCCATCAGCCGGGCGGCCAGTTCCTTGCGCTCATAAGCGATGCGGCCACCCTGCACGGTGGTCAGCAGACGGTGATAGCCGTCGGCGACGGATGTGCCGTTCAACGCTCGCATGATCTCGAACACCTGGCCGGTGTCCTCCTTGTCATTGAGCAGCTTGCGGACGGCCTTCAACGCCACGCCCCATTGCAACTTGGGCTTGGGCAGCGGGCGGGTCGCCGGGTTCAGATCGATCACGGTCGCGGTCATGGCCATCCCTATAACTGAACAATGCTTGGATTGAAAGTGACGGATGTGTCATCTTTATTGCAACCGATGAACGTCCCGTCAATTTCCCCCGTTGCGCCCCCGCCCCGTTCGGTCGACTAAGGCCCATGGCTCGATTGAAGAAGCGCTCCATCCTGCTGGCCGGCCACGCCACGTCCCTGGCCCTGGAGCCGGAGTTCTGGGCGGTGCTGGAGGATATGGCGGCGGCGGAACGGCTCAGCCTGGCCGGGCTGATCGCCAGGCTCGACGAAGGTCGCCAGGGCGGTCCCTTGGCCTCGGCCTGTCGGGTGGCGGCTCTGGAATATGTCCGCGCCCGCTGAGCGCCGTGGCCCCGTGACACGGGCGATCTAGGGCGCCAGGGCCTCGGCGTTGGCCGGCGGTCCGCCGCGCACCACAGGGGTCGGCGGATGCAACAGCCGCAACAGCAGGACAAAGGCCACCACGGCCAGGACAGCGCCCATGGCCCAGAGCAGCGGCGGTCCTGGCGGTGGCGGCGGAGGCGGCCCTTCGCGATCATCCAGGCCCATGGTCAGTTCGCCATCCGCAGGACCGGGCCCGGCGCCTGCGGCCCACGCGGCAGGGCCGGCGGCAAAGGCAGGCGGACGGAAATCCCGGAGGGTCCCTGCGCCGGCGCGTCCCGGGCGCCGGACCAGGCGAAATAGCCCCCGGCCGCGGCGGCCAGGGCCAGCAGGGCCATGACGAGCAACAGCCGCGACAGCTGGCCACCCCCCGATCGCACCCGCCGCGACCCCGCGACCATCGCCATCCCCCGCGTCTGACCCGCCCGATGGGCGGGACCTGCGGTCTCTAACGCCGAGGACGATCCTTCAGTTCCCGGTGAACGCGACTGCAGCAGACGGCTCTATGGCTTGGCGGAACGCACCGCGAACGCCTGGGTGCGAATTTCGCGCATCGCATGCTAAATGACGTCCAATGTCCTCGTCTGACTCGTTCGATCCCGCCCCCGCCCCCCGCGTCAGCGATCTCGCCCGCGTGCGCGGTCCTGACTATCTGGAAGGGCTGAACCCCGAGCAGCGGGCCGCCGTCGAGGCGACCGAGGGGCCCGTCCTGGTGCTGGCCGGCGCCGGCACCGGCAAGACCCGGGTGCTGACCACCCGGCTGGCCCACATCCTGGCCACCGGCCGGGCCAAGCCCTGGGAGCTGCTCTCGGTCACCTTCACCAACAAGGCGGCCAAGGAGATGCGGGAACGCATCACCCACATCATCGGCCCCCAGGCGGAGGGCCTGCGCTGGCTGGGCACCTTCCACGCCATCGCCGCCCAGATCCTGCGCCGCCACGCAGAGCTGGTGGGGCTGAAATCCAACTACACGATCCTCGACACCGACGATCAGGAGCGGCTGATCAAGCAGCTGCTGGAAGCCGAGAACGTCGACGCCAAGCGCTGGACGCCCAAGACCCTGGCCGGCCTGATCGACCACTGGAAGAACCGGGGCTGGACGCCGGAGAAGCTGCCGCCGGCCGAAGGCGCGCACTTCGCCAACAACAAGGGCCAGAAGCTGTACCAGGCCTATCAGGACCGGCTGAAGGTGCTGAACGCCTGCGACTTCGGCGACCTTCTGCTGCACAACCTGACCATCTTCCTGGGCCATCCGGACGTGCTGGCCGACTATCACGAGCGCTTCCGCTACATCCTGGTCGACGAGTACCAGGACACCAACATCGCCCAGTACCTGTGGCTGCGACTGCTGGCCCAGAAGCGCCAGAACGTCTGCTGCGTGGGCGATGACGACCAGTCGATCTATGGCTGGCGCGGGGCCGAGGTGGACAACATCCTGCGGTTCGAGCGCGACTTTCCGGGCGCGACCGTGATCCGCCTGGAGCGCAACTATCGCTCCACCAGCCACATCCTGGCCGCCGCCTCAGGCCTCATCGCCGCCAACAAGGGCCGGTTGGGCAAGACCCTGTGGACCCAGCAGAACGGCGGCGAGAAGGTCATCGTGCGCGGCGTCTGGGACGGCGAGGCCGAGAGCCGGCTGATCGCCGACGAGATCGAGCGCGCCAAGCGCGGCGGCGCCGACAAGGAGCCGCGCAAATATCGCGACATGGCGATCCTGGTTCGCGCCTCCTTCCAGATGCGGGCGTTTGAAGAGCGCTTCGTGCTGCTCTCGATCCCCTACACGGTGGTCGGCGGCCCGCGCTTCTTCGAGCGGGCGGAAATCCGCGACGCCCACGCTTACCTGCGGCTGATCCAGTCGCCCGACGACGACCTGGCTTTCGAGCGGATCGTCAACCAGCCCAAGCGCGGGATCGGCGACACCACGGTCCAGAAGCTGTTGCAGATCGCCCGGCTGGGCGGGGTCACCGCCTTCGTCGCCGCCCGGCAGATCGTCCAGACCGATGAACTGCCGGCCCGCACGCGCACGGCTCTGGCCAATTTCCTGCGCGACATCGACCGCTGGCGAGCCCAGACCGAGGTCCTGCCCCTGCCGCGCCTGATGGAGCAGGTGCTGGAGGAGAGCGGCTATACGGACATGCTGCGGCTGGACAAGACGCCCACCGCCCAGACCCGGCTGGAGAACCTCAAGGAACTGGTCCAGTCGGTGGGATCGTTCGAGAACCTGCAGGCCTATCTGGAGCACGTCTCCCTGGTCATGGACATGGATCGCGGGCCCCAGGCCGACGCCGTCCAGATCATGACCCTGCACTCGGCCAAGGGGCTGGAGTTCCCGCTGGTCTTCCTGCCCGGCTGGGAGGAAGGCGTCTTCCCCTCCCAGCGCAGCGTCGACGAGAAGGGTGAGAAGGGCCTCGAGGAAGAGCGCCGCCTGGCCTATGTCGGCATCACCCGGGCCCGGGAAGAGGCGCGGATTTCCTTCGCCGCCAACCGCCTGGTCTATGGCCGCTGGACCAGCCAGCTGCCCTCCCGCTTCGTCGACGAACTGCCCCTGGCCAATGTCGAGGCGAGCTCGGAGACCGGTTATTACGGCGGCGGCCCCGGCATGCAGCAGCATGGCAGCCGCTGGGACGAGACCCCGGCCTTCGGCGCCGGCTATTCCTCCCCCGGCTGGAAGCGCGCCCAGGAGCGCAACTACAAGGGCGGCCACCTGGGTCGCCAGCAGGTGATCGAGGGCGAAGGCCGCCTGGTCGCTGTCTCGGAGACCTCCGCCGCCAGCGACTTCAAGCGCGGCGACCGGGTCTTCCACCAGAAGTTCGGCTATGGCGAGGTCAAGGCCGTCGAGGGCAACAAGCTGACGGTCATTTTCGAAAAGGCCGGCGAGAAGAAGGTCATCGACAGCTTCGTGGAGAAGGGGTGAGCCCTTCCCTCGGCTCCCCACCCTCCCTAAGGTTCCGCCAAACCTCAGGGACGCAAGGAAACCCCCATGCCGCAGATCACCGCCAACGGCCTGACCTTCGAATATGACGCTCACGGGCCGGAGGACGGCGAGGTCCTGCTGCTGAT
>NZ_CANCLE010000134.1 GCF_947378715.1 Phenylobacterium aquaticum | reverse complement strand
CCGGATCACTTGCTGATCACCACCTCGACCACCGCCTACATCTCCGGCGTGGAGGCGCCGCGCGGCGAGTACGCCCAGTTGCTGGACTACGACCTCGCCCAGGGCAAGGTCCGGCCGCTGATGCGGGGCGCCGATGAGAGCCTGAACATCATCATCGGCACGCCCATGGTCCGGGAGATCAAGGGCAAGACGGTGGTCATCGTCGAAGGCGTCAGTTTCGTCGACAACAAGGGCGTCGATTCGCTGTTCCAGCTCGACCTCAAGAGCGGATCCTCGAAGATCTACCGCACCGGGTTCAAGTACACGAAGGACTGGGTGGTCGGCGGCGATGGCGAGCCCCTGGCCGAGGCGGAATATAATCAGGAGACGGGCGCCTGGACCCTGCGAAATCGGCTGGCCAGCGGCGGTTGGGGCCCCCTGATGACCCGGACCGCCCCGTTGGATCATCCCAACCTCCAGGGCCTGGGCCGGACGCCGGACTCGTTCCTGATCTCCGAACGGGTGAAGGACGCCCTCGTCCTGCATGAGGTGTCGGCGTCGAACCCGACGATGGGCGAGCCGCTGCGCCAGGACCTGACCGGATCATTGATCCAGGCGGCGGGCGGCGGGGTGCTGCTCGGATTTGCGGACCTGGTGGGAGACGAGGATGTCTACACCCTCCTGGCGCCGGCCGACGCCGAGGCATGGCGCAAGATCCGACGCGCCTACAAGGGCTCTCGCGTGCAGTTGGTCAGTTGGTCGGCCGACCGCAGCCGGATCGTGGTGCGGGTCGATCCGCCTGATGACGGCCCCAGCTACGCCCTGGTGGACCTGAAGACCGGCCGGGCGGATTCGATCGGCTTCCTCTATGATGATCTCAAGCCCCAGGACGTCTCGCCGGTCCGCCCGATCCGGTACAAGGCCGCCGATGGGCTTGAGATCACCGGCTATCTCACCCTGCCCAATGGCCGGCCGGACCGAAAACTTCCCCTGGTCGTCCTGCCGCATGGCGGACCGGCGGTTCGGGACGACCCCGGGTTCGACTGGTGGTCCCAGGCCCTGGCGTCGCGGGGATATGCCGTGCTGCGCGTGAACTTCCGGGGCTCGGCCGGCTTCGGGCGACCGTTCATGGAAGCCGGCTACGGCCAGTGGGGCCGCAAGATGCAGAGCGACCTGTCCGATGGGGTTCGGTTCCTCGCCGCCGAGGGGACCATAGACCCGGCCAGGGTCTGCATCGCTGGCGCCAGCTATGGGGGATATGCGGCCCTGGCTGGCGCGGTCCTTGATCCCAAGGTCTATCGTTGCGCGGTGTCGGTGTCCGGCCCCGCCGACCTGCCGGCCATGTTGGCGACCCTGAAGGGCTCCGGGCGCCTGGAGGCCACCCGCTACTGGACCCGCTTCATGGGCGCCGAGGACAGCAAGGATCCGGTGCTCAAGGACATTTCCCCGGCCGCTCACGCCGACCAGGTCCGGATCCCGATCCTGCTGATCCACGGCAAGGACGACACGGTCGTGCCCCTGGCCCAGAGCCTGGCGATGGAGCGGGCCCTGCGCGCCGCCGGCAAGGACGTCCAGATGATCACCCTGGCCGGCGAGGACCATTGGCTCTCCCGCGGCGAAACCCGCCAGCAGATGCTGACCTCGCTGGTCGCGTTCCTTGAGAAGAACAATCCCCCCAACTAGGCGCCGGGCCGCTTGTCCGCGCCGGATCATGACAGTAAACGTGCCAATATAAGGCCTGAGCGGGCCGGGAGGATGCGAGATGACGCAAGCCAAGATCGGCCGCACCCTGGCGGACTCCACGCCCCATTGGCCGGCCCCGCCCAAGCCGCCCAAGGGCGCGCCCAACATCCTGGTGGTGCTGTTCGACGATGTCGGGTTCTCGGACTTCGGCTGCTACGGCTCGCCCATCCGCACCCCGACCATCGACGCCCTGGCGGCCGAGGGCCTGCGCTATACCGGCTTCCACACCACGGCCATGTGCTCGACCACCCGAGCGGCGCTGCTGACCGGACGCAACCACCACTCGGTGGGCATGGGCTGCCTGGCCAATTTCGATAGCGGCTATCCGGGCTATCGCGGCAAGATCGCCCGCGAGGCGGGCACGCTGCCCGAGATGCTGAAACCCCACGGCTATCGCAGCTACATGGTCGGCAAGTGGCATGCGACGCCGCTCACCGAGACCGGCCCGACCGGGCCCTTCGACGGCTGGCCCCTGGGGCGCGGCTTCGACCGGTTCTACGGCTTCATGGACGCCGAGACCGACCAGTACGCGCCGGAGCTGGTGCGCGACAACACCCCGATCGATCCGCCGGACGGGGGTTATGAGGCCGGCTATCACCTGACCGCCGACCTGGTCGACCAGTCGATCCGCTATATCGCCGACCACACCGCCGACGCGCCGGAGACCCCCTGGCTGCTCTGGCTGGCCTTCGGCGCCTGCCACGCCCCGCACCAGGCGCCGCAGGAGATCATCCGCAGCTATGACCCCGTGTTCGAGCATGGCTGGGACGTCGAGCGCGAACAGCGCCTCGCTCGCCAGAAGGCGATGGGGATCACGCCCGCCGACACCCGCATGCCGGCCCGCAATGACGGGGTGAAGGGCTGGGACGCCCATTCCGCGGACGAGCGCCGGGTGTTCACCCGTCTGCAGAGCGCCTTCGCCGGCATGCTCGACCATGCCGACCAGCATCTGGCCCGGTTGGTCGGGTTCCTGGAGCAGGCGGGGATCAAGGACGACACCCTGATCCTGGTTCTGTCCGACAATGGCGCCAGCCAGGAGGGCGGACCGCTGGGCATGGTCAACGCCATGGGCCCCTACAACATGAAGGCCGAGCCCATGGCCGAGAAGCTGGCGCGGATCGACGACATCGGCGGGCCCGACACCCATTCCAACTTCCCGCACGGCTGGGCCATGGCCTCCAACACCCCGCTGCGCCGCTACAAGCAGAACACCCACGGCGGCGGCATCCGCGACCCGCTGGTGATTTCCTGGAAGAACGGCCTGCCGGCCCAGGGCGAGCTGCGCCATCAGTTCGCCCACGCCAGCGACTTCGCCCCCACGGTGCTCGACCTGCTGGGCCTGGCGCCGCCGGCCTCGGTCTGGGGCGTGCCGCAGATGCCGATGGAGGGGGTGAGCTTCGCCGCCTCCCTGAAGAACCCCGCCGCCCCGGCGCGCGATCGCGCCCAGTATTTCGAGATGTTCGGCCATCGGGGCCTGTGGAAGGACGGCTGGAAAGCCGTCGCCTTCCACCCGCCGGGCACGCCTTTCGACAACGACCCGTGGGAGCTCTACCACCTGGACGCCGACTTCTCGGAGACGGAGGACCTGGCCCAGGCCGAGCCGGCGCGGCTCCAGGCCCTGATCGACCTGTGGTGGGCCGAGGCCGAGCGCTGCAAGGTGCTGCCGCTGGACGACCGCTTCGGACCGCGCTTCGCCGAGAACGCCATCCGCTATCACGGGCCGCGCAAGCGCTTCGTCTTCCATAGGGGCATGGGCCACCTGCCCACCGACATGGCGCCCGATGTGAGGAGCCGTTCCTACCGCATCGAGGCCGACGCCCTGATCCCGCCCGACGGCGCCGAGGGGGTGCTGATCGCCCATGGCGACGCCACCTGTGGCTACAGCCTCTATCTGGCGGGCGGCCATCTGCACCACACGATCAATGTCGGCGGGGCCAAGGCGACGGTGAGGTCGGAAGCGCCGATCCCACCGGGGCGTCACCGGCTCGGCGTCGGCGTGCGCCAGGGCGATGGGCGGACCTTCACCCTGACGGTGGATGGCCAGCCGGCCGGCCAGGTTCACACCTATCTGGGCTTCGCGACCTTCGTCTCCTGGTCGGGCCTGGACATCGGCCGCGACCGGGGCAGCCCGGTCGCCGACTATGCCGCGCCGTTCAGCTTCACCGGCGCCCTGAAGACCGTGGTCGTGACCATGGACGAGGACCAGGCGCTGGACGCCGACGCAGTCGGCGAGGCGGAGATGGCCCGCCAATAGGCGGCTGTCAGCCGGTCAGCTGCGCGGGGGTCACCCCCAGCATGCGGCGCATGCAGCGGGCCAGGTGGCTCTGGTGGGCGAAGCCGGTCTCGCCGGCGGCCTGCGCGATCGTGCGCCCGCCCCGGGCCAGCAGGGCCTGGGCCCGCAGCACCCGGCGCTCCATCAGATAGCGGTGGGCCGACTGGCCGACCGCGCGGCGGAACATCACCGTGAAGTGCGAGACGCTGACCCCGGCCGTGGCGGCCAGTTCGGTGAGGCTGAGGTCCTCGTCCAGATGGGCCTCGATCCGCTCGGTCACGGCGCGCAGCTGGCGGGGCGTCAGGGCGCTCAGCCGGGGCGGCGGGCGATGGGCGGCGCGGGCCGCAAGCCGGGTGGCCAGCGCCAGGCCGAGGCTCTCGCCATAGAGGCGGGGCGCGGCATGGGCGGCCTCCAGCTCGGCCCTCAGGGCCTGGCCGATCAGCTCGACCTGCGGATCGCGGGCCCGCATCTGCGGGGTCAGGGCGCCAGGGCGGGCGTCGAGACCCTCGGCGGCGCGGGCCATCAGGTCCGGCGAGAAGCGAAAGCTCATCACCAGGGCCTCGGTGGCGTCTTCCCATTGGCCCTGAACGCCGGGCGGGACCAGGTCATAGTCGCCCGGGCTCTGCCAGCCGCTGCGGCTGACATCGTCGACGCAGCAGTCGGCGCGGACGGCCGGGCCGACATGCAGGGCCATGCGGACCAGAGGGCTGATGGTCGGCGTGTGCTTGCCGGCGTCAGTGCGATTGAGCGCGACCTCGAAGCCGTCCCAGGCGCGGTGGGCCAGCCGGTGCGCCAGGGGCTGGTCGGGTTTCGGAAAGGAGCCGTCCGCCACGCGCGAGGTCCGATGAAAAGCTTCAGGATGTTCAGGGAGCCCCCAGGCGGCCGGGGAGTCAAACACCACGGTCTGCCGCCACCGTTTCGGCCGTCGGATCGTGCGCGACGGGCGGCGCGCGCGGCGCCTAGCTTGAAGCTCGCCTGGAGCTTCGACATGACCCTCGCCGCCTCACTTCCCCAAGCCGGTTCGGGCCTGGGCCGCGCCATTCTCATCGCGACCCTGCTGGCCGGGACCCTCGACATCACCGATGCGGTGGTCACCTCCCTGCTGACCGGACGGGGGCCGGTGCGCATGCTGCAGACCATCGCCAGCGCGATCCTCGGCAAGCCGGCCCTGGAGGGGGGGCTCGGAACCGCCGCCCTGGGCCTGGCGATCCACTTCGCGATCATGGCGGTGATGGTCACCGTCTTCGTCCTGGCGGCCGAGCGGCTGGAGCCCCTGCGGCGCCAGCCGATCCTCTGGGGCGGGCTCTATGGCCTGGCGCTCTATGGGGTGATGACCTGGGTGGTGGTGCCGCTCCGCTGGCCCGCCGCCTTCGGCCGGCTCGACGCCCTTCAGACGGCGAATCAGCTCTTCGCCCACAGCCTGCTGGTCGGCGTGCCGATCGCCCTGGTGACGGCCGCGCTGCTCAAGGCGACCCCCCGCTAGCGCCCGACCACGGTTCATCCAACCAGAGCGGGATTCTTCTGATCAAACGCCACCTTGCGGGGCGTCTCCCTTTACTCCCGCCTCCACTTCGGATTCAGTCGATCCCAGATTGGTTTTCGCGCTGGGGGCGAGACTCCATGGCGGCGTCAGAGGTCGACGGCGATCTCACCATCCTTCGCGGGGCCCCGCAGGAGGACGACGCCCACTATCGCATCATCTTCGACACCGCCGTCGAGGCCATCGTGGTCTTTGACGAGGCCGGCGCGATCCGCACGTTCAATCCGGCGGCGGAGCGCCTGTTCGGCTATGGCGGCGAGGAGATGGCGGGGCGCAATCTGCGCGACCTGATGGCGCCGCCCTATCGTGACGCCCAGGTGCGCGGGCCGCAGGAGGATCAGGCCGCCGGGGTGCGGCGGATCCTGGGGGCGGGCCAGGCCATGGCCGGTCAGCGCAAGAACGGCTCGACCTTCACCCTCGAACTCTCCATGGCCGAATGGCGCCGCGACGGGGAACGGTTCTTCACCGGCGTCATGCGCGACGTCACCGATGATGTCCGGGTCCGCGATCTGCAGCGGCTGATGGTCAACGAGCTGAACCATCGGGTGAAGAACACGCTGGCCACCGTCCAGGCCATCGTGTCCCAGACCCTGCGCGACGCCGAGTCGCCACAGACGGCTCAGAAGGACCTGATCAAGCGCCTGGTCGCCCTGGCCGCCGCCCACGACATCCTGACCCGGGAAAGCTGGGAAGGCGCCCAGGTGGCCGAACTGGTCGCCGCGGCCTTGGAGACCCATGGGGTGCGTCGGGCCGCCACCGTCTCCGGGCCGGACATCCGCCTGGCGCCCAAGCCGGCCGTCGCCCTGGCCCTGGCCCTGCATGAACTGATGACCAACGCCGCCAAGTTCGGGGCGCTCAGCGTCGCCGGAGGGGTCAATATCAGCTGGGAGGCGTCCCCGGCGACCGGACTGGTCCTGACCTGGCGCGAGCAGGGTGGCCCGGCCGTGGAGCCCCCGACCCGCCGGGGCTTCGGCCTGCGGATGATCGAGGCCCTGGCCGCCGATCTCGGCGGCCGCGTCGATCTCAGTTTTGAGCCCGAGGGGCTGGTCTGCGTGATCCACGCCGAGCTCGGCGCCGGTGTGGCCGCCTCATGACCCAGGGCCCGATCCGACGCGTGCTGGTGGTCGAGGACGAGGCCATGGTGGCCATGCTGATCCAGGACCTGCTGGCCGAGATCGGCTGCGAGGTGGTCCTGGTCGCCAGCACCGCCCGCGAGGCGGCCGACATGGCCCTGACCTGCGACGTGGATTTCGCCCTGCTCGACGTGAATCTGGGCCGGGGCCAGACCTCGTTCCAGGCGGCGACCATTTTGGGCCAAAGGCGCACCCCCTTCATCTGGGTCACCGGCTATGGCCGCGATGGCGTGCCGGAGCGGTTCAGCGCCGCCCCGGTGTTGAGCAAGCCCATCGACCCCCACCTGTTGGCCGACGTGGTGCGCAATATCGGCTGAGCTCTTTTCGCGCCGTTCCACCCGTTCCGACTTGTGTGGCTGATCTGCCACACTACATCCGGTCAGCGAGAGTTGTGCTTGATCAAGGCGACCCTCGAAATTCCGCCTCATGAGGGGACTGCATGAACATCGATCTCTATTCCGACCGCGCCAAACAGGCGGTCCAATCGGCCCAGAGCCTGGCGCTCGCCCGCCGTCACCAGCAGCTCGCGCCCGAGCACCTGCTGAAGGTGCTGCTCGAGGAAAAGGACGGGCTGTCCCGCGCCCTCATCCAGAGCGCTGGCGGCCGGCCCGACGCCGCCGATCAGAGCGCCGAGGCGCTGCTGGCCAAGCGGCCCAAGGTCGAGGGCGGCTCAGGCCAGCTCTATATGGCGCCCGAGACCGCGCGGATCTTCGCCGAGGCCGAGGCCGGGGCCAAGACTGCGGGCGACGCCTTCGTCACCACCGAACGCCTGCTGATCGCCATCGCCAAGGAGGGCGGCGACGTGGCCAGGGCCCTGAAGGACGCCGGCGCCAACGCCGCGGCCCTGGAGGAGGCGGCCAAGTCCCTGCGCAAGGGCAAGACCGCCGATAGCGCCTCGGCCGAGGAAGGCTATGACGCCCTCAAGCGCTATGCCCGCGACCTGACCCAGGCGGCCCGCGACGGCAAGCTCGACCCGGTCATCGGCCGCGACGAGGAGATCCGCCGCACCATCCAGGTGCTGAGCCGGCGCACCAAGAACAATCCGGTCCTGATCGGCGAACCCGGGGTCGGCAAGACCGCCATCGTCGAGGGGCTGGCCCTGCGCATCGTCAATGGCGACGTGCCGGAGGGCCTGAAGGACAAGCAGCTGCACTCCCTCGACATGGGCTCCCTGATCGCCGGCGCGAAATATCGCGGCGAGTTCGAGGAGCGGCTGAAGGCGGTGCTGAACGAGGTGACCCAGGCCGAGGGCTCCATCATCCTGTTCATCGACGAGATGCACACCCTGGTGGGCGCCGGCAAGTCGGACGGGGCCATGGACGCCTCGAACCTGCTGAAGCCCGCCCTGGCGCGGGGCGAACTGCACTGCGTCGGCGCCACCACGCTGGATGAATACCGCAAGCACGTCGAGAAGGACGCGGCGCTCGCCCGTCGCTTCCAGCCGGTGTTCGTCAGCGAGCCCACGGTCGAGGACACGGTCTCGATCCTGCGCGGCCTCAAGGAGAAGTACGAGGTCCACCACGGGGTCCGCATTTCCGACAGCGCCATCGTCGCCGCCGCGACCCTGTCCAACCGCTACATCGCCGACCGCTTCCTGCCGGACAAGGCCATCGACCTGATCGACGAAGCCGGCAGCCGGGTGCGCATGGCTGTCGATTCCAAGCCCGAGGTGCTGGACGAGATCGACCGGCGCATCGTGCAGCTGAAGATCGAGCGCGAGGCCCTGACCAAGGAAAGCGACGCCGCCTCCAAGCAGCGCCTGGAAAAGCTCGAGGACGAGCTGATCGACCTCGAGGCCCAGTCCGAGGACATGACCGGCCGCTGGAAGGCGGAGAAGGAAAAGGTCTCCTCGGCGGCCCAGACCCGCGAGGCCCTCGACCGGCTGCGCGCCGAACTGGTCACGGTCCAGCGCCAGGGCGACCTGCAGCGGGCCTCCGAGATCGCCTATGGCCAGATTCCGCAGCTGGAACGCCGCCTGGCCGATGAGGAGGCCAAGGCCTCGCAGGACTCGGTCAGTCCCGAGGTGGTCGACGCCGAGCAGATCGCCCAGGTGGTCTCCCGCTGGACCGGCATTCCGGTCGACAAGATGCTGGAGGGCGAGCGCGAAAAGCTGCTGGCCATGGAGGACGCCCTGCGCGGCCGCGTGGTCGGACAGGAAGAGGCCCTGGTCGCCGTCGCCGACGCCGTTCGCCGGGCCCGCGCAGGCCTACAGGATCCCCACCGGCCGATCGGCTCGTTCCTGTTCCTGGGCCCGACCGGGGTCGGCAAGACCGAACTGACCAAGGCGCTCGCCGAATTCATGTTCGACGATGAGGCGGCGATCACCCGCCTCGACATGAGCGAATACATGGAGAAGCACTCGGTCAGCCGCATGATCGGGGCCCCTCCCGGCTATGTCGGCTATGACGAGGGCGGGGCTTTGACCGAAGCCGTCCGCCGCCGGCCCTATCAGGTCGTGCTGTTCGACGAGGTCGAGAAGGCCCACCCCGATGTGTTCAATGTGCTGCTGCAGGTGCTGGACGACGGTCGCCTGACCGACGGCCAGGGCCGCACGGTCGACTTCCGCAACACGCTGCTGATCATGACCTCCAACCTCGGCTCCGAATATCTGGCCAGCCAGGGCGAGGGCGACGATGTCGAGGAGGTCCGGCCCCAGGTCATGGACGTGGTCCGCCGCCACTTCCGGCCCGAGTTCCTGAACCGGGTGGACGAGATCATCCTGTTCAAGCGGCTGGGCCGCTCAGAGATGGGCAATATCGTCACCATCCAGCTGAAGCGGGTCGAGAAGCTGCTGGCCGATCGACGCATGTCGATCGCGCTGGACGCCGCCGCCCTGCATTGGCTGGCCGAGCGCGGCTATGATCCGGTCTATGGCGCCCGGCCGCTGAAGCGGGTGATCCAGAAGGAGCTGGTCGACCCCATCGCCCGCCAGCTGCTGAGCGGCGACCTGGCCGACGGTTCGGTCATCGAGGTCGGCGCCGACGCCGAGGGCCTGCGCATCGGCAAGGCGAAGGTGCACTGAGATCCTCTCCTCTCCCATGGAAATGGGGAGGCTTGGATATGAAGCCGCGCGGGGACCTGGCTCGGCCTGGTTGCTCCCCTTTTTTTGGGGGAGCAACTGCGCTGTAGCCCTATGCGATCGCCCCGCCCGCTCACGGGGGGAGGATCGGGGAGCCTACAGTTCGACGTTGACCGGCTTGCCGGCGCGGATTTCCACGCGGCGCATGATCGCCATGTCCGGGTCGGAGCCGACGATCGGCTTGGCGACGGTGATTACGAACCAGGCGCCGTTGGCCAGGCCCTGGAAGCTGAAGTGATTGTTGGCGTCGCAGGTCGTCCGCCGCACGAAGGCCGAATAGTCGCCGCTGGGCGCGCTGGGCGTGCGGGCGCGCACCTCGTCGGCCGGCAAGGCCGAGAGGATGGGCGAATTGTACAGAATGGTGATCCGCCGCCGGGTCCAGAGGGTCTCCGGCGTCAGGATCACACCGGCTCCGGCGCAGGTATAGGCGGTGCGCGGCGTGTGGAAGGACAGGTGGCCGACGATCTGGCCCTTGCCCGGCACGGCCGACCAAGAGAAGTCACCCGGTCGGAACACTGCCGAGGACGGCGGCCCGCCGACGGCTTCCGGCGGCGCGGGCGGCGGCGGCGTGGCCGTCTCACAGGCCGCCAGGGAGAGCGCGGCGGCCGAGGCGAGGAGGATGCGGGCGGCGGAGGTCATGCGTCACCATAGGGCGAGGGACGCCCGCGCGCCAAGGTCTTCGTTGAGGTTGCACGGCAAACCCCGCCCCAGCCTGGGGTTCAGTCGTCGCCCCGCACCCGGCCCCGGGCGGCCTTGATCCCGCCCCGGCGGACCTTGGTGTCCAGCCTGCGGGTCTTGGAGGCGAGCGTCGGCTTGGTCTTCTTGCGCGGCGGCGGCGGCGGTTCGGCGGCCTTGCGGATCAGCTCGACGAGCCGGTCGAGGGCGTCGGCCCGGTTCCGCTCCTGGGTGCGATGGGTCATGGCCACCAGCACCAGCACCCCCTCCTGGGTCAGGCGGCGGCCCGCCAGCTTCATCAGCCGGATCGCCACGTCATTGGGCAGGGCGCGCGAGCGGCGGACGTCGAAGCGCAGCTCCACGGCGGTCGAGACCTTGTTGACGTTCTGGCCGCCAGGTCCCGCCGCGCGGATGAACCGCTCGACGATCTCGCTCTCGTCGAGCGCTATGGCGGGGGTGATCTCGATCATGGAGCGCAGGCGCCGGCCCGCTCAGCCGGCCTGACAGGCAGGGCAGAGGCCGCGAGCTTCCAGGGTGACGCTGCGCACCGCGTAGCCGGACGGGGCGGCGGCGGCCAGCTGGGTCGCGAAGTCCGGCTCGAACTCCTCGGCCGCGCCGCAGCACTCGCAGATCACGAACGCCGCGCGGTGGCCCTGGCCGTCCATGCGGCAGGGGACATAGGCGTTGAGGCTCTCGATCCGGTGGGCGAAGCCCAGGCGCTCCAGGAATTCCAGGGCCCGATAGACGGTCGGCGGCTTGGCCGGCTCGCCGTGCGCCCCGAAGGCGGCGATCAGGTCATAGGCCTTCATGGGGCCGTCGGCTTCGAGCAGCAGCTCCAGAACCCGCCGCCGCGGCGTGGTCAGCCGTTCCTGGGTCGCGGCGCAGCGGCGCTCGGCCAAGACCAGGGCGTCGGCCAGGACCGGCCCGGCCAG
>NZ_CANCLE010000133.1 GCF_947378715.1 Phenylobacterium aquaticum | reverse complement strand
CGCCTGGCTGTTCGAGAAGGTCGGACTGAAGCGGCGCAAGCCGCCCGCCGCGCCGGCCGTGCACGGCGACCTGTCCAACGCCGCCGAATAGGCCTCGCGGGGGGTCAGTGCGCGCGGGTCTGGCGGCGCCACAGGGCGGCGTACTCGCCAGCCTTGTCGAGCAACTCGGCATGGGTCCCGCGCTCGACGATCTTGCCCCGGCGCAGGACCAGGATCTGGTCGGCGTCGACGATGGTCGACAGCCGGTGGGCCACCACCAGGGTCGTGCGGCCCTCGCGGACCTTGCGCAGGGTGGCCTGGATCGCCTCCTCCGTCCGGCCGTCCAGGGCGCTGGTGGCCTCGTCCAGGATCAGCAGGCGGGGCTCGGCCAACAGGGCGCGGGCGATGCCGACCCTCTGGCGCTCGCCGCCCGACAGCTTCAGGCCGCGTTCGCCGACCATCGTCCCGAGCCCGTTGGGCAGGCCGTCGATGAAGGCGCCCAGCTCGGCCGCCTCCGCCGCCGCGCGCACGGCTTCGGGGGCGGACTCGGGACGGCCAAAGGCGATGTTGGCGAACAGGGTGTCGTTGAACAGGGCCACGTCCTGGGGCACCAGGGCCACGGCGCGGCGCAGGGTGGCCTGACGCACGTCGCGCAGATCGACCCCATCCAGGATCACCTGGCCCGATTGCGGGTCCAGCAGGCGCAGGGCCAGGCGCACCGCCGTGGTCTTGCCGGCCCCGGACGGACCGACCAGGGCCGTGGTCGTGCCCGGCGGGGCGACGAAGCTGACCCCCAGGAGCCCGCTGGACCGCGCGTCATGGCGGAAGTCGACATCTCGGAAGGTCAGCTCGGCCCCCTTCCCGCTGGCCGGCGGCAGGTCGCGGGCGGCGGCGGAATCGGTGATGTCCGGCTTCAGCGAGGTCAGGCCGACCATCTGCTCCATGTCGATGAAGGCCTGGCGGATTTCACGATAATTGAAGCCCAGCATGTTCAGCGGACCATAGATGCCGGTCAGCAGCAGGATGGCCGTGGTGACGTCGCCGATCCGCATGTGGCCATGGATCACCTCCAGCCCCGCCATCACCGCCATGAGGCCGAGGCCGGCGTTCAGCACCACCGCCTGGGCGGCGTTGAGCATGGACAGCGAGACATTGGCCTGGACCGAGGCCTGGACATAGTCGTCCATCGCCCCTTCGTAGCGGCCGACCGTGCGGGTCTCGGCCCCGAAGGTCTTCACCGTCTCGAAATTGATCATGGCGTCGACCGAAACCCCGGCGGCGCGGTTGTCGGTCTCGTTCAGCCGGCGGCGGTGCGACAGCCGCCAGTCGGTGATCCGGAAGGTGGCGACCGTATAGACGACGATGGTCGCCAGCGCCGTCACTGCGAACCGCCAGTCCAGGCGGGTGACCATGACGATCATCGCCATGACCAGTTCGATGGCCGTGGGCCCCAGGTTGAACACCACGCTCCGCAGCAGGAAGTCGGTGGAGCGCGAGCCACGGTCGATGATCCGCGCCAGGGTTCCGGTCTGCTTGCCCTGGTGGAAGTCGAGCGACAGGGACAGGGAATGGGCGAAGGTCTCCACCGCCGCCTTGGCCATGGTCTGTTGCGACACCGGCGTGAAGACCACGTCGCGGGCGAAGGGCGCGCAGGCCGAGATCAGGCGGAAGCCCGCGAAGGCGAGCGCCAGGGTGACGAAGTCCGCGCCGAGCTTCAGGGTCTCGCCCTTGGCCGGCGCCAGCGTGTTGATCGCGTCGCCCAGCATCACCGGCGCCCAGACCCCGGCCAGCTTGCCCAGGAACACCAGCCCCAGCGCCAGGGGCAGACGCCAGCGCAGACCGGCGGCGCCCGAGCGCATCACCAACCCGGCGAGCTCGGACATCGATCGCCAGAAGCCAAAGGCCTGCTCGGCCGGGGCTGTGGCCTCCGGGGCCTGGAACCGGCCGCCGCCGCCATGCGCGTGATGAAATGCCAACTGAGGAATCTTCCTGCCCCGTGGGGCGGTTGTGACGGGGGTAGGCTAGGAGGCGGCGACGACGGTGGACTGGACGCCGCCGCCCGGGGTGATCCAGTCGACCCTCACCCCGCCCGGCGTCGGCTCGACCCGGAACGGTCCGCTGACCAGGGGCTGGGCCTGGGCGGCGCTGAAGGCGATGCGGCTGTCCACGGAATCGCCAAACACCTTCACGTCATGGCCACCGGGCCGCAGGGGAGCGTTGAGCGACAGGGAGAAGGCGCCGGTCGCGTCGGCCCTGGCCTCGGCCGCCCGGCGCCCGTCGACCCAGGCGCTGAGACTGGCGCCGGCCGGTGCGCGGCCGGAGATGACCGTGGCGCCCTCGCGGTCGAAATCGACGGCGGTGATCCCCTGCTGCGGCGGCCGGCCCAGGCGGACCGCCCCGGCCCCGGCCCTGAGCAGGAAACCCGCCCCGGAGGGCGTGACCATCACATAGCCCTCGGCCTGAACCGTACGGTCGCCCGCCGTCTGGGACAGGCCATAGAGCGCCGTGCTCGGCTGGGCGGGCGCTGACAGCCGCCACAGGCCAGCGGCATCGGCGGTGGCCAGGCTGGTCTCGCCGGTGGGGGTGGCCAGGCGGACCCGGGCCAGGGGCGCGGCCGTGCCGGACATCAGCATCTGGCCCCCGGCCAGGACGATGTCGGAGACCGCCGGCGGGGTCAGATAGCCGGCGCCGACCTGGCTCTCGCTGGCGGGAACCGCGCTCGGCGTCGGGCGCGCGCCGCAGGCGGCCAACAGGGCGCAGGCCCCGGACAGGACCGCGACAATAGGAGCGCGCAGAGACGACACGGTTGGTTGAAACTCCTTAACCCAAGTCCTAGCTAATCTGATCCTTCCACGCCGGTCTTCAAGCGGCGCGTCCTGATTCTCCTGGAGCCTGCCATATGGGGCACGACCCCGCCCCCCTTACGTCCGTCTGCGTGTTCTGCGGTTCCGCCGATGCGGCCGAGCCGGCCTTCCTCACCGCCGCCGCCGATCTCGGTCGGGCGCTGGCCGCGGCCAAGCTGGCGCTGATCTATGGCGGAGGCGGCGTCGGCCTGATGGGCGCCTGCGCGGTCGCCGCCCACGAGGCCGGCGGCAAGGTGCTGGGGATCATTCCCGAGTTCCTGAAGGTCAAGGAACGCCGGCTCGACGTGGTGGAGACTGTGGTCGTCACCTCCATGCACGAGCGCAAGCAGATGATGTTCGAGCGCTCCGACGGCTTCGTGGTCCTGCCCGGCGGGGTCGGCACCCTGGAGGAGATCGTCGAGCTCCTGTCCTGGCGCCGGCTCGACCTGCACGCCAAGCCGGTGGTGTTCTGGAGCCCGAACGGCTTCTGGGAGCCGCTGTTCGCCCTCTTCCAGCACACGGTCGACCACAAGCTCACCCCCCCGGAATTCATGGAGAGTTGGGTGACGGTCGAGCGAATCGAGGACGTGGTCCCCGCCCTCCTGCGCGGCCCCGGCAAGGTCCACGCCATGGCCCCGGACGTCGCGACCCTGACCTAAACGGGACTCGAAGGGGCGCGGTCTGGCGTCGCGTGGAGGGGCTCCTCCGAAAAGATCGTGCGCTCCTGAGCCAGCCACTCAGTCCGCGCATCAGCAATGAGGGCGGTCAAAGCTTTCGCGCCCAGTTCGCTCCCGATGACCAGAATGGGAGGTCCACCTTCACGGCGTTGGACCTCAACCCATTCCAGCCCGTTGAGAGGGGCCATCACGAGTTCTCCTGCAAGCCGGGATTTGCACACCGAAACAGTCGCGACGTCCTTCCAGGCGAGGCTGACCTGTTTCCACG
Organism: Phenylobacterium aquaticum; assembly: GCF_947378715.1. Classification (GTDB taxonomy): domain Bacteria; phylum Pseudomonadota; class Alphaproteobacteria; order Caulobacterales; family Caulobacteraceae; genus Phenylobacterium; species Phenylobacterium aquaticum_A. The sequence continues at coordinate 7,597 of NZ_CANCLE010000133.1, read as the reverse complement.
GCCGGTTCACCTCCAGCCCGATTGGCGTCAACAGAACCGCCCCAGGCCTCCAAGCCGTCCAGAGGTTAGCGACCACCGAACACAGGCCGAACGCACCAGCGCCAAGGCCAATGAACTGGCCACCACGGCCGCCAACCATAAACACGAAGCCGCAAGCGAGCAGGACTGCCAGAGAACCAGCCGCTCTCAACATCGCCTTGGGTCGGGAATCTGAGATGGTGGCCGGAATTAACATCTGCAATCCCCGGGCCTAGATCGGACTGCGCTTGCCCGCCTTGGTCTTGGCCAGGGCCGCCCGCGCGGCCGCCAGCTGGTCGGCCCGGGCGATGGACGCGGCGATGTCCTTGTCCGGCGCGGTCGCCAGCCCCTGGGCCTGGCGATAGAGGACCAGCGCGCCCGCATAGTCGCCGCCGCTCTCAGCGCAGACGCCGAGGTCATAGACGGTGTCGAGATTGCGCGGGCTGGCCTTGTTGACCGCCGTCCAGCCGTCGCAGGCCTGGCCCATGTTTCCAGCAGAGGCCGCCTTCACCGCCGCCGCGAACTGCGACTTGAGTTCGGCCGACAGGCCGTCGCCCCGGGTCTTGAGGGTGGCGTCCAGGGTGGTGTTGAACGGGGCGATGTCGCGGCGGATGTCGTCCAGGATCTCCCGCTGGGCGCCGCTGACCAGTTCCAGGTCGCTGCCGGACGGGGTCTGGTTGGCGCACCAGGAGGCGCTACGGCTGGCGCGCTTCTGGGCCGAATAGACGATTCGGCCGGTGGCCACGTTCACCAGGCTGGGCGTCACCATCAGGTCCGCCGTGCGGCGCCAGCAGGGGATGGGGAAGCTCCTGTACTTCTTACACTTCTTGTCTTTCCACTCGACGCAGCGATCCTCGCTGCCCTGGTAGTTCGACGTGTTGAAGTCGGTGCTGACCGAGCCATAGATGACGCCCTGGGCGCCGACCGATCGGCCGTATGCGCCGGCCCCGGTCGGGTCCAGCGGCCCACCGGCGGCCACGACGGTGAAATAGGGCTGGCCGTCAAAGGTGGCGGCGAACAGCTCCGCCTGCAGGGCTGACTGGAATTCGGGGCCGCCAAAGCCGTTGAAGCCGCCCACCGCGATGCGGCGGATGTCGGCGGTGTCGGCATAGCGGGCGGGGAAGCGGGCGCTGATCGACACGGTGGTGGCGCAGCCGGTGAGCAGCAGCAGGCAGGTCAAAAGCCCCGCAGTGATCCGTCCACGCATACTCATCTCTCCCATCGCGGCGGGACGATAGCAGCCAAGCTTGCGAATTGCGAAGCCCGCCGAGCTAGCCCTTGCTGACCACGTCGCGGAAGCCGTTGACGATCGGATAGCGGCGGTCACGGCCGAAGGCGCGGGGCCCGATCTTGACGCCGGGTGCGGCCTGGCGGCGCTTATATTCCGAGCCGTAGAGCAGGCGCTGGACCCGCTCGACCGTCTCGGGCGCGTGGCCCCGGGCGACGATCTCGTCGAGGGTCGCCTCCTCCTCCACCAGGCCGAACAGGATCGCATCCAGCTCGGCGTATTCCGGCAGGCTGTCCTGGTCCTTCTGGTCGGGCCGCAGCTCGGCCGACGGGGCCTTGGTCAGGATGCGCTCAGGGATCGGATTGGCCGCCACGCCGTAGGGATCGTTGGCGTTGCGCCACGCGCAGACGGCGTAGACATCGGTCTTGTAGATGTCCTTGAGCACATTGTAGCCGCCGCACATGTCGCCATAGAGGGTGGCGTAGCCGACGGCCATTTCCGACTTGTTGCCGGTGGTCAGCAGCATCAGGCCGAGCTTGTTGGAGAGCGCCATCAGCGACAGGCCTCGGGTCCGGGCCTGGATGTTCTCTTCGGTCAGGTCCGGCGCCTTGCCCTCATAGAGCGGGGTCAGCATGGCCGCGAAGGCGTCGACCGCCGGCGAGATGGCGATCTCGTCCAGCCGCACGCCCAGCCGCCCGGCGCAGCCCGCCGCGTCGTCCAGGCTGTCCTGGCTGGTGTAGCGCGACGGCAGCATGAAGCAGCGGACTCGGTCCGGCCCGAGCGCGTCGGCGGCGACCACGGCGACGATCGCCGAGTCCACCCCGCCGGAAAGCCCCAGCAGGACGCCCGGGAAGCCGGACTTGTTCACATAGTCGCGCAGGCCCAGCACCATGGCGCGATAGACCTCCTCGGCGCCCGTGACCCAGTCGCCCATCGGCGCCTCGACACAAGACCAGCCGGCCTCCGCCTTTTCCCAGACGCTCAGCGCCAGGGCTTCCTCGAACATCGGCAGGCGCATGACCACATCGCCGGCCGCCGACAGGGCGAAGGAGCCGCCGTCGAACACCAGCTCGTCCTGGCCGCCGACCTCATTGACATAGACCATCGGCAGGCCGGTCTCAGCGACGCGGGCGGTGGCCACCTCCATGCGTTCCTTGTCCGCCAGCCGGCGGAAGGGCGAGCCGTTGGGAACCAGAAGGATCTCGGCGCCGCGCGCCTTCAGGTCGGCGCAGACCGCGTCGCTCCAGATGTCCTCGCAGATCGGCGCGCCGATCCTGACGCCCTTCCATTCGAAGATGGCCGGCGCGGTCCCGGGCTCGAACACCCGCTTCTCATCGAAGACGCCATAGTTGGGCAGGTCGCACTTGAAGGCCACGCCCTGGACCTTGCCGTCTGCCAGGAAGGCGAGCGCATTGCGCGGGCGGCGTCCCGGCCCCTCGGCCGGCCAGATCACCCCCACCAGAGCCGCGAAGTCGGCGGTGGTCTCGGCCGCCAGCCGTTCGACGGCGGCCTTGCCGGCCGCCCAGAAGGCCGGCTTCAGCGCCAGGTCTTCCGGCGGATAGCCATTGAGGAACAGCTCGGAGAACAGGGCGATGTCAGCGCCGGCGGCGCGGGCCTGGGCCATGCGCTCACGGGCGAGCGCCTCGTTGCGGGCGATGGCCCCCACGGTGGGGTTGGCCTGGACGGCGGCGATGACGAAACGGTGTGCCATGGGCCGTCATGTAGCCTCGCCACACGCGCCTCGCCAGCCGGAATACCGACTGTCGGGATGGCGAAGTTGAAACGCCGCCCGGTGAAGGGCGGCGTTTCCAAAGTCAGTCGTCGCGGTGAACACGCTCGCGGCGCTCGTGGCGTTCTTGCGCCTCGAGGCTGAGGGTGGCGATCGGCCGGGCGTCCAGCCGGGCGACGCCGATCGGCTCCCCCGTCTCTTCGCAGTAGCCGTAGCTGCCATCCTCGATTCGCCGCAGCGCCTCGTCGATCTTGGAGATCAACTTACGCTGGCGATCCCGGGTCCGCAGTTCGAGCGCGCGATCCGTCTCCGACGTCGCGCGATCGGCGAGGTCAGGATGGTTCTCGGTCTCGGCCTGTAGATGGACCAAGGTTTCGCGGGATTCCCGAAGGATATCCTCTTTCCAATCCAAGAGCTTCTGCTTGAAATACTCAAGCTGACGCTCGTTCATGAACGCTTCGTCCTCGGAAGGACGGTATTCCGGCTTGTCAGCCAAGACAGTGGCTGTGGTCATTTACGCCTCACGCCCCCTGGAGTTACGCCCCGTAAGACACGCGGGGCGCTTATAGCAAACCGCAACCCGCAAGCAATGCGACTCGCTCGCCGAGCGCGGATCATCGTAAAAGTTTCGCGCATTCGAGCTTGGCCAGTTCGACCGCCGCCCGTGTTTCGATCTCGTCCAGCACGCCTTCCAGTTGCGTGTCGTCGGTGGCGTCGCGCTGGTCGCGGATGGCGGTCTTCAGGCTGGCGAGATCGCCGGCGCTGACTTCACCGGACAGCAGGCCCAGCTTCACGCCGTCCAGCACATCCAGCAGACGCCCGGCCCGACGCACCGCACGGCGGCGGCGCTCCATCGGTCCGCCGACATCCTGCAGGGCGAGAATGGCGTCGACGCTCATCATGCCGCTCAGGCCCGCGGCGCGAGCCACCTGGGCCGGGCCGGCCGGAGCCGACACCGAGGGCAGTCGGAAGCCCTGGCCGTCTCCGCCCCGGGCTTTGCCTGGGCCGCCGGCCGCGCCTACGCCGCTGGTTCCATTCACCTTCATGGGCAGGTCAAACTTTCCGCCTTACGCTTCGGGGGCACTCTTCGGCTGGGGACCTTAGAGTATGGTTAATGCCGGGCAATTTCTGCCGAAGCCCCGGAATCGACCGAGCGTCCCTTCCGCCCATTTTCTGATTTTCTGAGGGATTCCAAGGTGGGCCTGACTGGCACGGGCGTCGCATAGGCAAGCGGGTTCGCTTTGCTTCCCCCCAAGGGCTCCATGCGCCGACCGATTCGACTGTTCAGTCTCGCCCTCGCCTTCGCCGTGCTCGCGGCCGGGCCCAGCTTCGCGAAGTCCCGCATCAAGGACGTCGTGGAGTTCGAAGGCGTTCGCGACAACATGCTGATGGGCTACGGCCTGGTGGTCGGCCTCAACGGCACCGGCGACTCGCTGCGCAACGCCCCCTTCACCAAGCAGAGCCTCGAGGCGATGCTGGAGCGGCTGGGGGTCAACACCCGCGACGCCAACCTCAACACCAAGAATGTCGCCGCGGTGATGGTCACCGCCAAGCTGCCGGCCTTCGTCGCCGCCGGCGCCCCGATCGACGCCACGGTCTCGGCCATGGGCGACGCCAAGAGCCTGCAGGGCGGCACCCTGCTGGTCACCTCCCTGCTGGGCGCCGACGGCCAAGCCTATGCCGTGGCCCAGGGCACAGTGCAGACCGGATCGGTCTCGGCCTCCGGCGCCTCGGGCAGCTCGGTCTCCAAGGGCGTCCCCACCGCCGGACGGATTTCCTCCGGGGCGATCGTCGAGCGTGAGATCGGCTTCCAGCTGGCCAGCATGGCCCAGCTGCGCATGACGCTGCGCAATCCCGACTTCACCACCGCGCGCAAGATCGCCGACGTGATCAACAGCCGCTATCCCGGCTGCGCCCGAGCCGACAACCCGACCATCGTCACCATCCAGCCGCCCGCCGGCCAGGACATGGTCAATTTCGTTTCCCAGGTCGAGAACCTGACCGTCGACACCGATGAGCCGGCCAAGGTGATCATCGACGAGATCGCCGGTGTGGTGGTGATGGGCGAGAATGTCCGCATCTCCACCGTGGCCATCGCCCAGGGCAATCTGACCATCCGCGTCCAGGAGACGCCGGGCGTCAGCCAGCCCGCCCCCTTCAGCCAGGGCCAGACCACGGTCGTGCCGCAGTCCAGCGTTTCGGTGGACGAGGAGAAGGGCAAGCAGCTGCTCACCCTCAACAGCGGCGCCTCTCTGTCCTCCCTGGTCGCCGGGCTCAATTCCCTGGGCGTGACGCCCCGCGACATGATCTCGATCCTGCAAGCCATTAAGGCCGCGGGCGCCCTGCAGGCCGACATCGAGGTGATGTGATGGCCTCTATGATCTCGCCCATCGCCCTCAACCCGGCCCTGCTGCAGGCGTCGGGGACGGCCCCCACCGCCGGCGAACTCTCCAAGCGCGCCAACATCACCAAGACCGCCAAGGACTTCGAGAGCTCATTCCTCTCGGTGATGGTCGGCGAGATGTTCGAGGGCGTGAACACCACCGAGAGCACGTTCAGCGGTGGCCAGGGCGAGCAAATGTTCAAGTCCTTCATGACCGACGCCATCGCCAAGCAGGTGTCGCGCACGGGCGGGATCGGCATCGCCGCCTCCGTCCAGAAGGAAATGTTGAAGCTTCAAGGTTTGACTGAGGAGACCCCATGACGCTATCCGCGCCGGACGCTTCCGATCGCGTCGAGCAGCTGATCATGCTGACCCAACGCCTGACGGAACTCATCGCGCTCGAGGCCCTGGCCTTCGAACAGCATCGTCCCCAGGACGCGGCCGTGCACATCGAGGAAACCTCGAAGCTGGCCAATATCTATCGCCATGAGTCGGCGCGGGTGCGGGCCAATCCCGGCCTGGTCTCCAGTGCGCCCTTCGCCCTGCGCGCCAAGCTGATCACCGCCACCGAGGCCTTCGACGCCGTGCTCGCCCGCCAGGGTCGCGCCCTGGAAGCCGCCAAGACGGTGACCGAGGGTCTGGTCCGCTGCATCGCCGACGAGGTCGCCGCTCAACGCACCAAGGCTGTCGGTTACGGCCCCGGCGCCAAGGTCCACGCCCCCGGCGCCGCCACCTCGATCACCCTGAACAAGCGGGCCTAGCCCCGCGCCGCCAAATTAAAACGCTTGTTTGACGCCCCGTCATCTGCCTAGCTTCCAGGCGTCGTCGGGCCTTTCCGGCGGCGCGCGTTCTCAGGGCGGGGTGAAAGTCCCCACCGGCGGTAATGGCGGCGTCTTCGAAAGAAGCGGCGCACGAGCCCGCGGGCGCCCGTCCAGTCGCAAGCCTGGACGGGGCAGCAGACACCGGTGTGATCCCGGGGCCGACGGTTAGAGTCCGGTTATGAGAACCACCAGGACGTCAGGCGACCGCATGCGCGCGGCCGCGCGGCGCCCATGGTGTCTCCCTGAGTCGTGGTTCATCCGACTGGGAGCTGACCATGACCCAAGCTGCATATGAATTCGCCACCGCCAACGGCGCCTATCGGCCCGCCCGCATCGCCTTCGTGAAGGCCGGCTGGCACGCCGAGATCGTCGACAAGGCCCTCGAGGGCTTCCTGGCTGAACTGGCCCGCCAGGGCTTTTCCGAGCAGATCGTCGAGGTGTTCGACACCCCTGGCGCCTTTGAGATCCCCCTGCACGCCCAGACCCTGGCCAAGACCGCCCGCTACGCGGCGATCGTCGGCGCGGCCCTGGTGGTCGACGGCGGCATATATCGCCATGACTTCGTGGCCGGCGCCGTCGTCCAGGCCCTGATGCAGGTGCAACTTTCGACCGAGGTGCCGGTGTTCTCCGTGGTGCTGACCCCGCACCACTTCCACGACCACGACACCCACCACCAGTTCTTCAAGGCCCACTTCGTCCAGAAGGGCGTCGAGGCCGCCCAGGCCTGCCTGAAGACCCTGGAAAGCCTCCAGAAGCTGACGGGGGCGGCGTGATGGCCGAGTTCAGCCCACCGGAGGGGTTCGAACGACATTTCCGCCAGAGCCCGCTCACCGAACCCTGGGAGCCGCTCTACAGCCGCCGGCTTGGGGACAGGGTCGTCCTCGGCCTGCGGGCCGACGCGCCCCATACCAACAGTCGCGGCATGGTGCATGGAGGTCTGATCTCGGCGCTGGCCGACAACGCCATGGGCCTGTCCTGCAGCCAGCAGCTGGGCGGCGCCGCGCGGCTGGTCACCGTGAACCTCAATGTCGACTTCCTGGCCTCGGCCCAGATCGGCCAGTGGATCGAGATCGACACGGTGTTCGTGAAGACCGGCGGGACGCTCAGCTTCGCCCAGGCCTTCGTCACCGCCGACGGCCAGCCCTGCGCCCGCGCCAATGCGGTGTTCAGGACAGGTCGTCCGCCAGACGCTGGCCCAGCCGCACCTCCCGCTTGATCCCGATGGCGTCCAGGAAGTCACGATCGTGGCTCACCACCAGGATCGCGCCGTCATAGCCGCCCAAGGCCGCCTCGACCGCGGCGATCGAGTCGAGGTCGAGGTGGTTGGTGGGTTCGTCCAGGATCAGCAGCTGGGGCGGACGTGTGGCGTTGAGCACGCAGGCCAGCGCCGCCCTCAGACGCTCGCCGCCGCTGAGCGA
>NZ_CANCLE010000132.1 GCF_947378715.1 Phenylobacterium aquaticum | reverse complement strand
GGCGTGGCCATCTTCACCCGCAACGGCCGCGCCGCCCGCGAGTTCGCGGCCCGGGTCAATGTCGGCATGGTCGGCATCAATGTGCCGATCCCGGTGCCGGTGGCCTATCACTCCTTCGGCGGCTGGAAGCGCTCGGCCTTCGGCGACGCCAACCAGCACGGCATGGAGGGCGTCCGCTTCTACACCAAGGTCAAGACCGTCACCGCAAGATGGCCCGAGGGCGACGTCACAGACGCATCCTTCGTCATCCCCACGATGTCGTGATCTCCAACCCGGCGCGGAGGGAATCCGCCTTCCTCCATCGAGGGATACGCGCCGGCCGCTAGAGCGCGTCAGGGCTAAGTGGAAACCGGCTAGCCCGTCCGACGCGCTCTAAATATTTGAATTAGAGCCTTTTGCTCAGTTCAGATGAGTCCATCTGAACCGAAGAGGCTCTGGCCGCCCGGACGACCCGAACCGTCCGGGCGGCGCTTTCACTCCTTTGGACCGCCCGAGGTGTCTGAGATGTCGAAGCCCCACAACGACCTGACCGCGCGCCTGCTGGATCTGCCGGTCGGCAAGTCGGCCGTCGCCAGCGTGCGGCGGCCCGACGCCTATCTGCGCACGGTCCGCCGCCACCGGCCCGAGACCCGCTGGCAGGTGGAGTCCATCGACTGCCGCTGGGTCATCACCCGGCTGGCGTAGCTGAACTCAGGGCTCTGGCGAGACCCGAACCATCAGCTTGCCGTCATGGGCGCCGCTGAACAGCAGCTTCACCGCCTCGGCGGCGTTCTCCAGCCCCTCGACCACATGGGCCTTCCACTTCAGCTGGCCCGACATCACCAGGGGCGCGAGCTCGGCGAAGGCCTCGCCGGCCCGGGGCAGGTAGTCGATGATGATGAAGCCCTTGATCATCAGCCGCCGCATCAGGATGCCGGCGAAGTCGTCCAGGCCAGGCGCCGGGCCTTCGGCGTTATAGGTCGAGATCATGCCGCACAGGGCGACGCGGCCGAAGTTGTTCATGCGGCTGACCACGGCGTTCATGATCGCCCCGCCGACATTCTCGAAATCGCAGTCGATCCCGTTGGGCGCCAGGCGGTCCAGGGCCGAGCCGACGTCCTCGTTCTTGTAGTCGATGGCGGCGTCGAACCCGAGGTCGTCCACCAGCCACCGGCACTTCTCCGCCCCGCCGGCAATGCCGATCACCCGGCAGCCCCGGGCCTTGGCCAGCTGGCCGGCGATGGAGCCGACCGCGCCGGCGGCGGCCGAGACCACCACCGTCTCGCCCGGCTGTGGCTTGCAGATATCGACCATGCCGAACCAGGCGGTCAGGCCGGTCGCCCCCAGCACGCTCATATAGGCGGTGAGCGGCACGCCCGGGATCGCCGGCACGGGGGAGAGGGCGTCCTCGTGGGTCAGCAGGTAGTCCTGCCAGCCGCCCAGGCCGGTATTGACCACCGCGCCGACCGGATAGCGCTCCGAGCGGGATTGTTCGACTACGCCTATGCCGCCGCCGCGCACCACGTCACCCACTTCGATCGGGGGCAGATACTGGTCCTGGTCGCTCATCCAGATGCGGTTGGTGGGGTCCAGCGACAGATAGACCGTGCGGACCAGCACCTCCTTGTCGGCGAGCGCGCGGACCGGAGTCGAGACCAGTTCCAGGTCGCCGGGCTTGATGTCGCCTACGGGGCGATGGCGCAGAATCCACTGGCGATTGGTGGTCATGGTGCGTGTCCAGCCCTGTCCGTCGAGGTCGCGAATCCGCCCCGAACGGGCCGGCAGGCTAGAACATTTCCCGAAAAGTGTGACGCACTTTTCGGATCAAGAAATGCTCTAACTTTTTGATTTAGAGCCCTTCTCTTCCAGTTTGGTTGAGTCAACCAAACTGGAAGGGCTCTCGCAGGGCGCACAAAACCAACAAGCCTGGCGGTTTTGTCGGGGCGGCTGACGTCGGGGCCGCAAAGGCCGGCGCGATAACCGTCACAGAAAAAAACAATCAAGCTTGTTGGTTTTAGACTCCGCTGCTAGCCTGCTTGAAAGACGACGTGTTGGAGGACACGCATATGGCTCATGACGATGCTGGCGCTGCCGCGGGTACGGCCCGCTGTCCGGGTGAAAGCTGGGACGACCTCATGGAGGCGGACGCTGTCACGCCGCCGGAGTTCCTGAAGGCCGAGGCCTACGAATACATGGGCTCGGCGCCCCTGGCCGCCGACCGCTACACCAGCCCCGCCTTCTTCCAGCGCGAGCTGGCCGCCATGTGGCCCAATGTCTGGCAGTTCGCCGCCCGCGAGGAGGAGATGCCCGATGTCGGTGACGTGGTGGTCTATGAGAACGCCGGGCGGTCCTATCTGGTCACCCGCCAGGACGATGGTTCGGTTCGCGCCTTCCACAATGTCTGCCTGCACCGGGGCCGCAAGCTGCGGCTCGAGTCGGGCTGGTCGAAGGAGTTCAAGTGCCCGTTCCATGGGTTCAACTGGAACACCGACGGTTCGCTGAAGGAGATCCCCTGCCGCTGGGACTTCGGCCATCTGCCGGATGAGAAGATGAGCCTGCCGGAGGCCCAGGTCGGGCGTTGGGGCGGCTATATCTTCATCAAAGAGGCGCCGGGCGGCCAGACCCTGGAGGAGTATCTCGCGCCTCTGCCGGACCATTTCCAGCGCTGGCGGCACGAGGAATGCTCGACCGTCATCTGGGTCGGCAAGGTGATCAAGGCCAACTGGAAGGCCGTCGCCGAGGCCTTCATGGAAGCCTGGCATTCGGTGATCACCCACCCGCAGATCCTGCCGTTCACCGGCGACGCCAACACCCGCTACAATGTCTATGGCGACCATGTGAACGTGGCGCTGACACCCTTTGCGGTGATGTCGCCCCACCTGGACAAGTCGGCCCACCCGCAGCAGTGGATCATCGACGAGTTCCTGAAATACAACGGCCGGGCCGGGGGTTCGGACCTGGCGGTGCAGGTGCCGGAGGGGGTTTCGGCCCGCAAGGCCATGGCCGCCACCAACCGTGATCGCTACGCCGAACAGACCGGCTACGATCATAGCCACGCCTCCGACGCCGAGCTGCTCGACGCCTTCACCTACAACGTCTTCCCGAACTTCGCCCCCTGGGGCGGGTTCATGCCCAATATCGTCTATCGCTGGCGGCCCTGGCCGGACCAGGACGCGACCCTGATGGAGGTGCGAATCCTGTCACGCACGCCCAAGGGCCAGCCCATGCCGCGCGGCGTCGACCTGCACATGCTGACCGAGGAGGAGCCTTGGGCTGCGGCCGTGGAGCTTGGCGCGCTCGGCGGCATCTTCGACCAGGACATGGCCAACCTGCCCTTCGTGCAGGAGGGGCTGAAGGTGTCGAAGAACAACGAGGTGCAGCTGGGCGACTATCAGGAAATCCGCATCCGGCACTTCCACCGCACCCTCGACAAATACCTCGCCAAGTTCGGCTGAGCCGACGCATTTCCCGGATTCAAGGTGACTCATGGCTGAGATGATCCCCGTTCGCATGCCCAAATGGGGCCTCTCCATGCAGGAGGGCGCCATCACCCATTGGTGGAAGGCCGAGGGCGAACGGCTGGTGGAGGGCGAGGACCTCGTCGATATCGAGACCTCCAAGATCAACAATGTCTGCGAGGCGCCGACCGCCGGCGTACTGCGCCGGATCGTCGCCCAGGAGGGCGAGACCCTGCCGGTCGGCGCCCTGATGGCCGTGGTCGCCGATCCCGCCGTCAGCGACGCAGAGCTGGACGCCTTCATCGCCGACTTCCAGGCCAACTTCACGCCGGAGGACGAGGATGGCGACGCGGTCAGCGCCCTGGCGCTGAGCCAGGTCGATATCGGCGGCCGCACGATCCGGATCGGACGGGCGGGGGAGGGCGGGGCCGTCCCCATCGTGCTGATCCACGGCTATTCCGGCGACCTCAACAACTGGCTGTTCAATCTGGAAGCGCTTTCCGCACGGGGCCCGGTGGTGGCGGTCGACCTGCCCGGCCATGGCGGCTCCTCCAAGGCGGTGGGCGACGGCGGCCTGACCAGCCTGGCCGAGGCGGTGGTCGCGGCGCTTGAGGTGTCCGGCGTCACCAAGGCCCATCTGGTCGGCCACTCCCTCGGAGCGGCGGTGGCCGCGCGCATCGCCGCCGACCGTCCGGACCTGGCCCAGAGCCTGATCCTGATCGCCCCGGCCAGCCTGCCGGGCACGGCGGTCTCGGAGGCCTTCCTCACCGGGGTGATCGAAGCCCAGCGGGCCCGTGACCTGAAACCCTGGATGGAGATGCTGGTCGCTGATCCGGCCATGGTCACCAAGGACATGGTCGAGGACGTGCTGAAGTTCACCCGCATGGACGGGGTGGAGGATGCGCTCAGCCTGATCCGCGACCGGCTGGTCGGCGGGCAGGACGCGGCGGACCTGCGCGAGGACCTGGCGGACATTCCCAAGGCGCTGGTGATCGCCAGCCATCGGGATCAGATCGTCGGCGCGCCGGACGAAGCCGCCCTGCCGCCGGGCTTCCGCGTGGTCTGGATGGACGACGCCGGCCACATGCCGCACCTGGAGAAGGCCGGCGAGGTCAACGCCCTGATCATCGAGGCGGTGGGCTAGAGCCCTTTCCGATCCGGTTGAGCCAATCGGATCGGACTAAAAGGGCTCTAATTCAAAAATGCCCTAGGCCTTGCCGGTGATCCGGCCCTGCAGGTCGACCTTCCCGCCACGCAGCTGCAGCAGGGTGTTGGAGATGAAGGTGCGGAAGATCACCCGGCGCTTGGCGTCGTCCCAGATCTCGCGATTGAGCAGCAGGCCCTCCATGGCCGCGATGCAGTAGTCCATGGCCAGCTCATAGGCGCTGGGGTCGCTGGCCCATTCGGGGAACACCTTCAGCACCACGTCGCGCTCGACCTGGTCGTAGCGGCGGGCCTTGGGCAGGAAGATCTCGCTGAGCTCGGCGTCGGTGCGCGAAGCCACCAGCAGTTCGAGATAGGCCGACCACTCCCGCGTCTGCAGGCTTTCCCAATAGAGCTCGATGCCGACCTGCTCCTGGACGCGCTCGACCTCGGTGAGGTTGGCGATGGAGGCGGTGAACAGCTCGATGCGCTTGTAGAAGGTGTAGTCGATCAGAGCCGCCACCAGTTCCTGCTTGGTGGCGTAGTGGTGCAGCATGGCCCCGCGGGAGATGTCGGCCATCTGGGCGATCATCTGGGTCGTGGTCCGCGCATAGCCGTGCTTCTCGAGGCAGTCGACCGCCGCCTCCAGGATCGCCACCCGGGTCTGGGCGCTCTTGCGCTGCTGCCAGCCCTGGCCGTCGGCGGCCAGGCCCTCGGGCTCCAGCTGCTGGGGAATGGACATCTCGCCCCCCTCTGCCTTGGCTGACTTCCGCACCGACTTGACCATAACAAACCGACTCGCTGGTTTTTCCTGAGCGGCTCTCTACAACCCAAGCGCGGCGCGGGCCAGGATGTTGCGCTGCACCTCGCTCGATCCGCCATAGATCGTCGAGGCCCGCGTATTGAAGTAGCGCGCCACGGGGGCGGCTGCATAGTCGGGGCCCATCGGCGCGGCGTTGGCCCCCAGACCCAGCGCCGGGCGCTGGTCCGGCGCGGCGTAGGCGCCCAGGGCCTCGACCGCCAGTTCCGTGGCCTTTTGCATGGTTTCGGTGCCCTTGAGCTTGAGCAGCGAGGCGCTGGAATCCCCGGCCGCGCCGCCCGCCGAGAGCTTGGAAATCACCATGCGCTCGGTGGCCTCCACCGCCGCCAGCTCGATCTCCAGCTCGATCACCTTGCGCCGGAACGCGGGGTCCTGGATCAAGCTCAGGCCCGTATCGGCCCTCTCCGCCGCCGCCATATGCCGCACCTTGGCCATCAGTCCCTTCACCCGGGGCGAGAACACCCCGCCTCGCTCGAATTCCAGCAGATATTTGGCCACAGTCCAGCCCTGGTTCTCCTCGCCCACCCGGTTCGCCACCGGAATGCGCACCCCGTCGAAGAAGGTCTGATTGACCTCGTGCTCGCCGGAGATGGTGATGATCGGGGCGACGCTGATCCCGGGGGTGTCCATGGGGGCCAGCAGGAAGGTGATGCCGGCCTGGGGCTTGCCCTCGGTCGAGGTGCGCACCAGCAGGAAGATCCAGTTGGCGAAGTGGGCGTGGGTCGTCCACAGCTTGGTCCCGTCCACCACATAGTGGTCGCCGTCGCGGACCGCGCGGCACTGCAGAGCGGCGAGGTCAGAGCCCGCGCCGGGCTCTGAATAGCCCTGGCACCAATAGCTTTCGCCAGAGAGGATGCGGGGCAGGTGATAGGCCTTCTGGGCCTCGGTCCCGTGGCCCATCAGCATGGGCCCGCACATCTGCAGCCCCATGGCCGGCAGGGCGGGAGCGCCGGCCTCGGCGCATTCACTTTCGAAGATGTAGCGTTGCACGGGGCTGAACTCCGCACCGCCATGGGCCTTGGGCCAGGCCGGCGCGACCCAGCCCTTCTCGAAGAGGATGCGATGCCAGCGGCGGTTCAGATCGCCCTCGGCGAACACGCCCGCCTGGCGGCCGGCGGCGGCGCGCAGCTCGGGGGTGAATTCCTCGTCCAGGAAACGGCGAACCTCGTCCTGAAATTCAAGGTCTCGCGGTGACAGGGCGATGTGCATCCCGGCGTCCTCCCGGACCGTCGCGCCAAGCCGTTCGGATGCAGCTTTCCTGTGGACGGTCTCGAACACGAGTCTATAGTCGGGTCAGAAAAAAACAAGCATGACGGCTTTTTATAAGTCGTCGATCCGCAGGGAGGACATCATGGATCTGGGTCTCAAGGGTATGAAGGCCGTGCTGGCGGGCGCCAGCAAGGGCATAGGGCGGGCCACGGCCGAGGCTCTGGCCGCCGAGGGCGTCGACGTGGCGATCTGCGCCCGGGGCCAGGAGGGGGTCGACGCGGCGGTCGCGGCGCTGAAGGCCAAGGGCGTCAAGGCGATCGGCGAAAGCGTCGACATGGCCGATGGCGAGGCCTACCGGGCCTGGGTGGCCCGCGCGGCGGAGGGCCTGGGCGGCTGCGACATCTTCATCTCCTTCGCCTCGGCCGGCGGCGGTCCGGCCACCGAGGACAGCTGGAAGAAGACCTTCGACCTCGACCTGCTGGCCACCTATCGCGGGGTCGAGGCGGCCTTGCCCTATCTGGAAAAATCCAAGGCCGGCTCGATCGTGACCATCTCCTCCACGGCCGCCCTGGAGGATTTCTTCGGACCCCAGGCCTACAACGCCATGAAGGCGGCGGTGATCAACTACGCCTCGGCCATGGCCCAGGCCCTGGCCCCCAAGGGCGTTCGCGTCAACACGGTCTCGCCCGGCCCGGTATTCGTGAACGGTGGGTCCTGGGACATGATCAAGACCCACATGACCGCCCTCTACGACCAGACCAAGGCCAATGTGCCGATGGGCCGGCTGGGCGATCCGGATGAGGTGGCCCGCGCCATCGCCTTCGTGGCCTCGCCCGCCTGCGCCTTCATGACCGGGGCCAATCTGGTCATCGATGGCGGCATCACCAAGCGCGTCCAGTACTGAGGTCGCGGCCATGAGCGACGACATCAAGAAGCGGATCAACGCCGTGCTGGTGGCCGGCGGCAAGTATCACGACATCGACCATCCCCGGCTCGAGATCCTGCGGCTGCTGGCCGAGGACGAGCGTATCCGGGTGCGGGTGTTCGAGGACTATTCGAACATCGAGGCGATCACGGCGGCCGACTTCCTGATCACCTATACCTGCGACGTGATCCCCTCCCTGCCGCAGCAGGAAGCGCTGAGGGCCTTCGTCGAGGGGGGCGGTCGCTGGTACGCCTTGCACGGCACCAACTCGATCCTGCGGTTCCTGGCTGACGGCCGGGTCGACAGCCCCCGCTGGGCCCCGCACTTCATGGAGACCCTGGGCTCCATGTTCATCGCCCACCCGCCGATCGCCCCCTACCGGGTGACGGTGGCCGATCCGGACCATCCGCTGGTCCAGGGGGTCGAGCCCTTCGAGGCGACCGACGAACACTATCTGGTCGAGACCTATGGCGAGCTGCATGTGCTGCTGGAGACCGAGTTCGGCGGCGAGGCGACGGGCTTCGTCGAGGACCAGTGGCCCCAGGCCAAGCACCCGGTCTTCTATCTGAAGCCGACCGGGCAGGGGGCGGTGCTCTATCTCACCCTCGGTCACTGTCGGGGTCACTACGACATGATCGATGTGAAGCTGGACTATTATCCGGTGGTCGAGCGCGGCGCCTGGGACCTGCCGGTGTTCCACGACCTGCTGCGCCGGGGAATCGCCTGGGCCAAGTCGCCGGCCCTGGAAGGCGTCGCGCCATGAGCGTCTATCTGCATGTCACCCTGGAGCTGACGGGGGCGGGAACCGCGAGGTTCGTGGAGGTGATGGGCGAGGCGGTCCCGATCCTGGAATCCCACGGCTGGAAACTGTTCGCCGCCTTCCTGCAGCGGACCGGGCGGCTGAACACCGCCATCGACATCTGGGAGCTGGAGGACTTCGATCACTTCGATCGCGGCATCCAGGCCCTGGTCGGCCATCCGCGCTTCGCCGTCATCAAGCAGGGGCTGGACGAGGCCGTGCAGAAGGAGACCGTGGTCTTCGCGACCAAGGCCCCCTTCGCGCACTGATTGGGTCGCGCTGATCAGCCCGACCCGGCCGGTCAGGCCGGGTCGAAGGCGATGTGCAGTTCCAGCACCCCGCGCAACAGCACATTGGGGCTGTAGCGGAAGCTGTTGCGGCCGTCCTGGAACCGCAGGGTCTTCAGCCGCTCCAGCAGGATGGGGAAGGCGATCCCCATCTCCTTGCGGGCCAGGGGCGCGCCGATGCAGGTGTGGATGCCGGCCCCGAAGGCCAGGTGGCTGCGGGCGTTCTCGCGGGCCACATCGAAGCGGTCAGGGTCGGGGAAGTGGCCGCCGTCGCGATTGGCCGAGCCATAGCGGACCAGGATCATCTCGCCCCGCTTGACGGGAACCCCGCCGATCTCGGCGTCGCGGGTCGCGATGCGCCACATGTTGTTGGTCGGTGAGAGGAACCTCAGGGTCTCTTCGATGAAGCCCGGGATCAGCTCAGGGTCGGCCAGCACCCGGGCCATCTGGTCGGGATGGCTGATCAGGTAGTAGAGGCCGGCGGTCAGCGAATGGGCCGTGGTCTCGTTGCCGGCCACCAGCAGCTGCTGCAGGATCGAGAGCAACTCGCCATGGTCCATCTTGCGCGGGTCGCCCTCCTCGGAGAGATCGGCGTGGACCAGGTCGGAGATGATGTCGTCGGTGGGCTGGCGGCGCTTGGCCTCGATGATGTCGACGAAATAGTGCTGGAACTCGACGATCTTGGCTGCGGCCTCCAGGCGGGCGGCCTTGTCCGACACCCCGCCCAACTGCACGATGAAGGCCTCGGACCACGCATGGAAGCGGTCCATGTCCTGGCGCGGCGCCCCCAGGCTGTCGGCGATCACGGTCATGGGCAGGTGGTTGGCGAAGGCCGACTTGAACTCGCATTGGCCGTCGCGCACGAAGCCGTCGATCAGGTCGTGGGTCACCCGCGCCACATAGTCGGCCATCAGCTCGACGCGCTTGTAGGTGAAGGCCTTGGCCGACAGCTTGCGATAGCGGGTGTGGGCGGGCGGATCGGCGGTCAGCATGGTGGGGGTCACCTGCCAGCCCTGGGCCAGGATCGCGGCCTCGTCCGCATCCACCCCGCCGGTCGATCCGGACTGCAGCTGGGCGGCGAAGTCGTTGGAGAACACCAGCGGCTGGCGGTTCACCTCATTGATCAGCTCATAGGTCGAGACCGAGACGATGCCGGTGTTCGGGTCGCGATAGACCGGGGCCTCGGCCCTCAGGCGGGCGAAATAGGGATAGGGGTCCTGCAGCAGCTCCGGATCGAAGGCGTTGATCTCGTGCAGCGGACAGCGGGCGATGTCGGGCGCGTTCAGGGTCATGGCGGTGGGCTCCCTCAGGCCAGGTAGCCGCCGTCGACCGCAAGGTCGGCGCCGGTGGTGAAGCTGGCGTCGTCGGAGGCCAGGAAGGCGATCGCCGCCGCCGCCTCGTCGGGCCGTCCCAGGCGCTTCATGGGGTGGACTGACGCGAACCCGTCGATCACCCCCTCGCGCGTGCCGCCGGCCGCGACGCCCGCGGCGATATAGCCGTCGACCATCTCGGTATGAATGGCCCCTGGCAGGATGGCGTTGACCCGGATGTCATAGCCCTGCTCGGCGCAGTGCAGGGCCACGGCGCGGGTCAGCAGCCTCACCCCGCCCTTGGACGCCGCATAGGCGGTGAACAGGCCTCCGGCCCGGACGCCCAGGGTCGAGCCGACATTGACGATGGCCCCGCCCCGGCCGGCCTTCAGGGCCTCGACCCCGTATTTGCAGCCGAGGAATGTGCCGTCGAGATTGATCGCCAGGGTGCGGCGGAAGCCTTCGAGGGTCTCGTCCTCGATGGTCGCGGGGATCGAGACGCCGGCGGAATTGACCACGGTGGTCAGGGCGCCGAACCGGGCGTGGGCCGCAGTGATCGCCGCCGTCCAGTCGGCCTCCGAGGTGACGTCAAGCTTCACGAACAGGGCCGCTTCGCCCAGGGCCGTCGCCAGGGCCTGACCCTTGTCGGCCTGCAGGTCACCCAGCACGACCCGTGCGCCGGCCTCCACGAATCGCCGGGCGCTCGCTGCGCCGATCCCGCTCGCGCCGCCGGTGATGAGGGCGACCTTACCATCTAGCCGCATGGGCTGAGTTCCTTCCCGCGTTTCGTCCCACCGCAGCTTTCTTGTGGGCCAAGGCCCCGCCGTCGGTTCGCAGCCTCAAAATAAACCGGTGATCTTGCTTATAACAAGCAGTCTTGACTTTTTTCTTCGACGGGTCGAACCATGGCGCATCGCCGGGACGTGGCGAAGAGGAACACCTGAGATGTTCCGGCCTGTCCCACCACGGCGACGAGGGAGGATAATCCATGAAACGCTTCACCGGGGGGGGCGCGCTGCGCCCGCTGATCGCGTCTATCGGCGTCTACGCCCTTATGGGTCTGGTCACGCCGGCCGCCGCTGCGGAGGCGGCGTCGACCTCCGTCGCCGCAGATGACGGCAACACCATCGAACCCATCATCGTCACGGCCCGCCGTCGCTCTGAATCCATCCAGACCACGCCGCTGTCGGTGACGGCGATTTCGCCGACCCAGCTGCAAGCCGCAGCCGCGCCGGACATCCGCGACCTGGCCGGCCGCGCGCCCAGCCTGGTCATCGACCAGGTCAATGCCGGCCCCTCCGCGGCCGCCATCTCGATCCGTGGCATCAGCTTCGAGGACATCGAGAAGTCCTTCGATCCGGCGGTCGGGGTGCTGATCGACGACGTCTATATCGGCACCAATACCGGCCAGCTGACAGACGCCTTCGACCTGCAGTCGGTCCAGGTTCTGCGCGGACCTCAGGGCACCCTGTTCGGCCGCAACACCATCGGCGGGGTGATAGCGGTGCCGCGCACCCGG
>NZ_CANCLE010000131.1 GCF_947378715.1 Phenylobacterium aquaticum | reverse complement strand
TTGCGCGCCTATGACGTGCGCAAGCCCTTCGAGGGCGTGGTCAGCAATCTGGAGCGCCGCTATCTCGAAACCGAAAGCGAATGGGCGCGGGAGGAGATTTCCCGCTACATGTCCGCCAAGCCCTGCGCCGCCTGCAACGGCTTCCGCCTGAAGCCCGAGGCGCTGGCGGTGAAGATCGACACCCACCACATCGGCGAGATTTCCGAACTCTCCGTGAAGGACGCGGTGCAATGGGCGACCGACCTGCCCAAGCGCCTCGACAAGAAGCGCAACGAGATCGCCGTGCGCATTCTGAAAGAGATCCGCGAGCGCCTCACCTTCCTGCGCGACGTCGGCCTTGATTATCTGACCCTGGCCCGCGCCTCCGGCACCCTGTCGGGCGGCGAGAGCCAGCGCATTCGCCTCGCCTCCCAGATCGGCTCGGGCCTGACCGGCGTGCTCTATGTGCTGGACGAGCCCTCCATCGGCCTGCACCAGCGCGACAACACCCGCCTGCTCACCAGCCTCAAGGGCCTGCGCGACCTCGGCAACTCGGTGCTGGTGGTGGAGCATGACGAAGAGGCGATCCTCACCGCCGACTATGTGATCGACATGGGCCCGGCCGCCGGCGTGCACGGCGGCGAGATCGTCGCCCAGGGCAAGCCGGCCGACATCATGGCCAATCCGGCCAGCATCACCGGCCAGTATCTGTCCGGCGTCCGCGAGATCGAGGTGCCCCAGGACCGCAGGCCGATCTCCAAGAAGAAGGTGCTGCGGGTCATCGGGGCGACCGGCAACAACCTGAAGAACGTCACGGCGGAGATCCCGCTGGCCACCTTTACCTGCATCACCGGGGTGTCCGGCGGCGGCAAGTCCACCTTCACCATCGAGACCCTGTACAAGGCCGCCGCGCGCCGGCTGCACAACGCCTCCGACGCCCCGGCCCCGCACGAGCGGATCGAGGGGCTGGAGCAGTTCGACAAGGTCATCGACATCGACCAGTCGCCGATCGGCCGCACCCCGCGCTCGAACCCGGCGACCTATACCGGCGCCTTCCAGCCGATCCGTGACTGGTTCGCCGGCCTGCCGGAGGCCAAGGCCCGGGGCTATGGTCCTGGACGGTTCAGCTTCAACGTCAAGGGCGGCCGCTGCGAGGCCTGCCAGGGCGACGGCCTGATCAAGATCGAGATGCACTTCCTGCCGGACGTCTATGTCACCTGCGACGTCTGTCACGGCAAACGCTACAACCGCGAGACCCTTGAGGTGCTGTTCAAGGGCAAGTCGATCTCCGACGTGCTCGACATGACGGTCGACGAGGCCTTTGAGTTCTTCAAGGCCGTGCCGCCGGTGCGCGAAAAGATGGCCACCCTGCAGCAGGTCGGGCTGGGTTATGTGAAGGTCGGCCAGCAGGCCACCACCCTGTCGGGCGGCGAGGCCCAGCGGGTGAAGCTGTCGAAGGAGCTGTCGCGGCGGGCGACCGGCAAGACGCTCTACATCCTGGATGAGCCCACCACCGGCCTGCATTTCGAGGACATCAAGAAGCTGCTCGAGGTGCTCCACGAGTTGGTCGACCAAGGCAACACGGTGGTGGTGATCGAGCACAATCTCGATGTCATCAAGACCGCCGACTGGCTGGTCGACTTCGGCCCCGAAGGCGGCGACGGGGGCGGCGAGATCGTCGCCACCGGCACGCCGGAACAGGTCGCCGCCAATCCCCGCAGCTGGACCGGCCGCTATCTCGCCGAACTGCTGGACCGCCACGCCCAGCGGCGCGGCGAACGCCGGAAACGGATCGGGGCCTGAGGCGGCTTCGCCGAGGCGCTCTGTGGGCGCCTCCTCTCCCGCTCCGCAGGAGAGGAATTAGATTGTGCGCGGCCTTCCCCCAAACAACCGTTTGAAATAGCCTCCCGGCATAGATTGAAGAATTGGGAGGACGTCCATGATCCTGTACGGCGCGCCGATGCCGGCGCCGAATCCGCGCCGCGTGCGCATGTTCCTGGTCGAGAAGGGCATTGATCTGCCCGAGACCAAGATCGACATGATGAAGCGCGAACATAAGAGCGAGGAATTCCGCGCCAAGAATTCGCTCGGCCAGATCCCCACCCTGGAGCTGGACGATGGGACCTGTATTTCAGAGACCGTCGCCATCTGCCGCTATCTGGAAGAGACCCACCCCTCCCCGCCGCTGTTCGGAACCTCGGCGGTGGAGCGCGCTCAGGTCGACATGTGGATCCGCCGGATCGAGTTCGCGGTCATGACGCCGGTGGGCCAGTTCTGGCGTCACGCCCACCCGCGCACCGCCGCCCTGCTGACCCAATATAAGGACTTCGGCGAGTCGAACCGCGCGACCTATATGGGCGCTCAGAAGTGGCTGAACCGCGAGCTGGGCGGTCATGATTTCGTGGTCGGCGACAGCCTGACCATGGCCGACATCTGCCTGCTCTCGACCGTCGACTTCGCCGACTGGATCGGCCTGCCGGTCGCAGACGAGTTCGAGAACCTGGTGGCCTGGCGGGCCCGGATTAAGGCCCGGCCCAGCGCCGACGCCTAGACGGTCTCCACGGGAGCGGTCGCCGCCTGATAGGCGGTGACCGCCACCCCGGCGATCAGGGTCAGGCCGATGGCGCTCAGACCCCCCTGGAGGGCGGCGTTGACCAGGTTGGCGACCGGACCGAGCTCCGCGAGCGACTTCTGGCCGGTGGCGACCGTCATCAGGACGCTGATGATCAGGAACACCATCCCCAGGCCCATGGCGGCCAGCACCAGGAACACCAGCACCAGCAACATCGACAGGACCAGCTTGCCGACCAGGCCCCGGCTGAGGCTCCAGGCCGCGCGCAGGCGCAGAGCCCGCTGGTCGAAGCTCATCACCCCGGCCAGGAACAGACGCAGGGCGAACCAGGCCCAGATCGCCAGCAGGACCAGGGCGCCGGCCAGGACCGGCGGGCCCGGCGCGAACCGGGTCATCGGCGCCACGACCAGCAGGGCGGGCGCCAGGGTGACAACGGAGACGGTCAGCAGCCGCTGCTCATCCGCGCCGAGCCGCAAATAGGCCAGGCGCCGCTCCTCCGGCCGCAACCAGGCGCGATAGGCCCCGGCGCTGATCGCCAGGCCGACCAGAAGATTGACGGCGATTGCGCTCATGTGGATCGCCGCGCCCTGGCCCGCGGCCCAGACCAGCAGGGCGGCGGCGGCGGCGGAAATCACCACCCAGACCGCGACGGCGCGGGGCTCGCGCTTGATCAGGTCGAAGCCCTGGGCGGCGGCGATCGAGGCGTGGAAGGCGGCCATGGGCCTAGACGGCGGCCACGGCCGGTTCGTCCGTTTCCGGAGGCCGACCCGACAGAACCTGATAGGCCACGGCCGCCGGGGCGGCGACGACCGTGTACCAGACCGCCGAGAGCGGGGCGGCGAACAGCAGGTAGCCGATGGTCCAGGGGGTGAAAT
Organism: Phenylobacterium aquaticum; assembly: GCF_947378715.1. GTDB lineage: Bacteria > Pseudomonadota > Alphaproteobacteria > Caulobacterales > Caulobacteraceae > Phenylobacterium > Phenylobacterium aquaticum_A. The sequence continues at coordinate 8,092 of NZ_CANCLE010000131.1, read as the reverse complement.
AGGCGGCCAGCGAGCTCTGGTCGGGGGTCAATGCCTTGCCCACCGCCTCCATGTCGCCGCCGGTCAGCACGGCGGCCACGGCCGTGAACACCGTCAGCGCCAGCAGCATCACCACCACCATGCAGGCGATGGCCAGGACATAGGCCCCGGCCAGCTTACCGGCATGGCCCCGGGTCAGCTTCCAGGATTCGAAGATCGCCAGGCGGTTCTCGGCGAAGGTGATGGCCGGCGCGAGCGAGAGGCGAACGGCGATGAAGGCCAGCAGCCCCATGGCGAACAGCTCCGCCCCCAGGCCGACCAGTATGGCCACTTGCTGGCCCGCCGCCGACACCGCCAGGGCCACCAGGGCGGCGGCCAGGGACACCAGGGTCAGCAGCACCATGCCGATCACCACATAGATCAGGGTCAGCAGGATCAGCCGCACCTCGTCCATGCCCAGCTTCAGATAGCCGAACCCATGGTCGGCATGGCGCAGGACGATGCGATAGACCGCCGCCACCGTCATGCACTGGACCACCAGCCCCATGATCAGCAGTGGGCTCAGGGTCTCCACCGCCTTCCACAGGCCGTTGAGGTCCGGCTGTTCCTTGCCGCTGATCACCCCGAAGGCGACGCGCGCCTCATCGCCCAGTGAAATGGTGAGCAGTCCGCCGACGATGCTGACCGCGAAGGAGAACCCGCTCCAGATCAGAAAAGTCCGAGGGTTCTCGCGGGTGACACGGAAACCTTCGAGGGCGACATCGGTCGCCGACAGGGTGGTCATTTCAATATCCTGGCCGGCATTAAAATGTGGAACGAGTCGGCCGCTGCTTCTGACGCGAAATTAGGGTCCGCGACCCTTCGCCCGCAAGGCCTTGCTCGCGAAGCCGGCCAATCGTTGCTAGTTAGCCACGCATGAGCATCCAACCCATTCATGTCATCGGCGGCGGCCTGGCCGGCTCGGAAGCCAGCTGGCAGATCGCCCAGTCCGGTGTCCCTGTCATCCTGCACGAAATGCGCCCCGTGCGCGGCACCGACGCCCACCAGACGCAATCGCTGGCCGAGCTGGTCTGTTCCAACTCCTTCCGGGCCGATGACTGGACCGCCAACGCGGTCGGGCTGCTGCATGCTGAGATGCGCCGCCTGGGTTCGATCATCATGTCGGCCGGCGACCAGCACCAGGTGCCGGCCGGCGGCGCGCTCGCCGTCGATCGCGAGGGCTTCGCCGCCGAGGTCACCGCCCGGCTCGAGGCCCATCCCCTGGTCACCATCGCGCGCGAGGAGATCGCCGGCCTGCCGCCGGCCGAATGGGACAGCGTGGTGGTCGCCACCGGCCCCCTCACCTCCCCGGCCCTGGCCGACGCCATCCTGCAGCTGACCGGCGAAGGCCAGCTGAGCTTCTTCGACGCCATCGCGCCGATCGTGAACTTCGAGTCCATCGACATGGGCGTGGCCTGGCGCCAGTCGCGCTATGACAAGGAGGGGCCCGGCGGCGACGCGGCGGCCTACATCAACTGCCCGATGGACAAGGACCAGTACGAGGCCTTCATCGACGCCCTGCTGGCCGGCCCCAAGGCCGAGTTCAAGGACTGGGAGCATGTCCCCTATTTCGACGGCTGCCTGCCGATCGAGGTGATGGCCGAACGTGGTCGCGAGACCCTGCGCCACGGCCCGATGAAGCCGGTCGGCCTGACCAACGAACACAACCCCCAGGAAAAGGCCTACGCCGTCGTCCAGCTGCGCCAGGACAACGCGCTCGGCACTCTGTGGAACATGGTCGGCTTCCAGACCAAGCTGAAGCATGGCGCCCAGGCCGATATCTTCCGGACGATCCCGGGGCTTGAGAAGGCGGTCTTCGCGCGCCTCGGTGGCCTGCACCGCAACACCTTCCTCAATAGTCCGCGCCTGCTGGACGCCCAGCTGCGCATGAAGGCCGATCCGCGCCTGCGCTTCGCCGGCCAGGTCACTGGGGTCGAGGGCTATGTGGAAAGCGCCGCTGTCGGCCTGCTGGCCGGGCGCTTCGCCGCCGCCGAGCGGATGGGCAAGCCGATCAGTCCGCCGCCGCCGACCACGGCCCTGGGCGCCCTGATCGGCCACATCACCGGCGGTCACATGGAAGGCGGCAAGGGCAGCTTCCAGCCGATGAACATCAATTACGGCCTGATCCCGCCGATGGAGGTCGCCAAGCGCGACGCCGACGGCCGCCGCCTGGGGGCCAAGGAAAAGGGCCGCAACAAGAAGCTGGCGGTGGGCGAACGCGCGCTCGCCGACCTCGCCGCCTGGGTCGAGGGTCCCCCGGCTCTGGCGGCGGAATAGGTCAGACCCGGCCGGTCAGCACCGCCCAGAGCACACGCAACTGGGCGCCGAGATCGGACGGGCGACGGCCCTTGGCGCGGACTCGGGCCAGGGTGGCGTGGGCGACCGCCGGGAAGGCCGCGACGGAAAGGCCGCCCGTTCCGGCCAGGGCCTGGCGCAGGGCCGCCGCCGCCTCGGGGCCCGTGAGACCGGCCGTGCCCATCAGCCGACCTATGGCCCAGGCTTCACCGCCTGCGGAGGCCTTGGCGAGGTTCGCGCCGGGATCCAGCACTTGGGCCACCACCTGGGCCGCCGCCCCGCCGGTGTCGCGGGCCCAGTCGAGGGCCTCGGCCAGCTCCATGGGTTTCGAATCAAGTTCGCGATAGCGGGCGTCGATCATCGCCTCCAGCGGCGCGCGTGCCAGGGCGTGGCGGCGAACGGCCATGGCCAGGGCCTGGGCGGTGGGGTGATGGCGCACCGGCCGGGCCTCGAACACCTCGTCCAGCACTTCGCGCCACCAGGTCAGGCGGATCTCGCCCAGCAGCGGATTGCTGGCCACCTTGGGCGCACGGGCCAGTTCGTGGTCGAAGGCGTAGATCGCCGCGACGTCGGCGCGGGCCTGGGTGTCGGCGATGAAACGGCTGGACAGCCAGCGGTCGGGATCGACCCGCTTCAGCTGGGCGTCGAGGTCTTCCACCGGGAGAATGGCGTCGGGGCTTGAGTCGGTCATGTCTGAAACGCAAAAGGCCCGCCGGTTGGGGCGGGCCTTCCGGTTCTATCCTGGAATTCGGATCAGCCGAAGATGGTCTGGTTCATGGTCATGGTGACCAGCATCGGGATCGAAAGCAGGGTGTTGGTCCGCGAGAACAGCATGGCGGTCCGGCCGGCCTTGGCCTTGGCGTCCGCGTCGCCCTCGACGATGCCCAGCGCGATCTTCTGGTTCGGCCAGATGAACACCCAGACATTGAAGAACATCACGGTGGCCAGCCACATGCCGACGCCGATGAAGGTGTGCTGCGGCACCGAGAAGCCCTCGGTCACGCCAAGCGTCAACGCCGAGAAGAGATAGCCGCGGTTGATCGCGAGGATGATGCCGGCGACCCAGGTGAACAGCGCCGCCCAGCGGAACCAGAACAGCGCCGCGGGGGCGATGAACTTGGACACGGCCGGCTTCAGCTCGGCCGGGATCTGGGCCATCTGCGGAATCTGGACGAAGTTGAAATAGTACAAGAGGCCGATCCACATGATCCCGCACAGCACGTGCAGGAAGCGGAAGACGCCCTGGAAGAAGATCGCGTCGGCCGCCCCGTTATGGGAGAGGTAGCCCGCGATCATGATCAGCGCGAGGATCGAGCTCGCGATGATGGTGTTGCGAAGGTTGGAGAGTAGTCCGGCCATGTATGCGCCCTCAAAAGTGTCCTGCCCTGTGACCCCTGCTATAGGGCGTTTCGGCTGAGGCGGGAAGCCGCGCTTGATGGGCGATCTCAGATGGCGATCAGGGCCGCCGCCAGCCGGCGCCCCTCGGCCGTCAGCAGGTTGTAGGTCCGGGCCGCGGTGGCGGTGTCCATGAACTCCAGCCCGATGCCCGCCCGGGCCAGGGCCTCGCGCACCGGGCGCGGCGGCTGGGCGTTGGTCAGCCCCACGCCGAGCAGCACGAATTCCACCTCACGGGGGCCCAGAGCGATGACCTCGGCCAGGCTTTCGGGCGTCAACTCCGCCAGGCTGCGCACGGACCAGGGCCGCGCCTGGTCCTGCACGATCAGCACCGAGCCCTCGTGGCGCGCGCCGGAGAGGCGGAACCCGCCGTCCCCATAGGCGTCCACCGAAGGCGCGTTGCGGGCCATGGGTCAGGACCGGGCGTTGGCCGGCTTGAGCGGCGTCGCCTCTTCATCGCCGCGCCGCACACCCCAGAGCAGGATGATCGGCAGGGCGACATAGACCGACGAATAGGTGCCGATGATGATGCCGAACACCATGGTGAAGACCAGGGGGAACAGCACCGGCCCGCCCAGGAACAGGGCGCCGGACAGGGCCAGGATCGCCGTGGTGCCGGTGATCAGGGTCCGCGACAGACGCTCGTTCTCGGACTTGTTGATCACCTCGCCGAGCGGGGTGGTCTTGTACTTGCGCAGGTTCTCGCGAAGCCGGTCGAAGGTGATGACCTTCTCGTTCATCGAGTAGCCGATGACGGTCAGGAGGGCGGCGATGGAGGTCATGGAGAACTCCAGCTGCATGACCGACAAGAGGCCCAGCGTCAGCAGCACGTCGTGGAGGACGGCGACCACCGCGCCCAGGCCGAACTGCAGCTGGAAGCGGAACCAGATGTAGCCGAGCATCAGCAGCAGAGCGATGCCGAGCGCCATGAAGCCCGACTTCATCAGCTCGCCGGAGACCTTGGCCCCGACGGTCTGGACCTGCTTGAACTGGATGCCGGGGAAGGTCTTGGTCAGTTCCCTCTTCACCGTGTCGGTCGCGTCGATGGCGCTGACGCCCTCGTGCGGCCGGAAGCGGAGCATGGCGCCGTTCGGACCGCCCAGGCCCTGGACCTGGGCGTCCTCGCCGCCGACCCGGGCCAGCGTCGCCCGCAGCTGGGCGATGGGCGCGGGGCCGGTGGTCTGCACCTCGATCAGGGTGCCGCCGACAAAGTCGATGCCGAGGTTCATGCCCTGGACGGCGAAGGACACGCCCGAGCCGACAATCAAAAGCGCGGAGAAGATCGCCGCGAAGGGCGCAAGCCCGACGAAGTTGAAGTGGAACTCCCGGGGGAGCGTGCGGATCAGGGGCCAGGCCATGGTCGGTGAGCCTCTAGACGATCGGCAGCGTCTTCGGCTTCGTGGCGCGATACCAGAAGCCGATGAGCAGTTGGGTGATGATGACCGCCGTGAACACCGACGAGACGACGCCGGTGAGCAGGGTGATCGCGAAGCCGCGGATCGGGCCGGACCCGAAGCCCATCATGATCAGGGCCGAGATGGCGCTGGTGATGTTGGCGTCGATGATCGAGACCAGGGCGCGCTGATAGCCGTGTTCCAGGGCCGCGAGCGGGGTTCGCCCGGCATGGGCCTCGTCGCGCACCCGCTCATAGATCAGCACATTGGCGTCGACGGCGACGGCGAGCGTCAGGATCAGGCCGGCGATGCCCGGGAAGGTGAGCGTGCTCTGGGTCATCGACATGAAGCCGAAGATCAGCAGCACGTTGACGATGAGCGCGATGGCCGCGAACACCCCGAACAGGCCATAGGCCAGGATGATGAACACCAGGATCGCGCCGCCGCCGATGGCCAGCGAGATGGCGCCGGCCTTGATGGCGTCGGCCCCGAGCTCGGAACCCACGGTCGATTGCTGTTCCGGGATCAACGGCGCCGGCAGCGCACCGGCCCGCAGCAGGATGGCCAGGTTGTTGGCGCTCTCCGGCGTGAAGTTGCCGGTGATCTGGCCGGAGCCGCCGGTGATGGCGCTGTTGATGACCGGCGCGGAGATCACCTTGCCGTCGAGGACAATGGCGAAGCGCTTACCGATGCCGTTGCTGGTGGCGTCGCCGAAGCGCTTGGCGCCTTGGCTGTTGAACTGGAAGTGGACGGCGGCGCCGCCCGACTGCTGGTCGAACACCTGATAGGCGTCGGTCAGCATTTCGCCGGTCACCAGGGCGCGCTTCTTGACCACATAGGCGGGCGCATAGTCATCGCCGCTGGGCAGCACGATGGAGCCCGGAGGCGTGCGCCCCTGGGAGGCCTCAGCCACCGTCACCGAATCGTCGACCATCTGGAAGGTCAGCTTGGCGGTCTGGCCGATGATGTTCTTCAGCTTCTCGGGATCGCTCTCACCGGGCGCCTGGATGGCGATGCGGTCGATGCCCTGACGCTGGATCGCCGGCTCCTTGGTGCCGAGCGCGTCGATCCGGCGGCGGATGATCTCGATGGACTGGTCGACGGCCTTGCCGGCCTCGGCGGTCATCGCCTGCTCGACCAGGGAGATGCGGATCGTCTGGTCGGGCCCGGTGCTGATCGCCACGTCGCGACCGCCGGTCTTCATCTGCGAGCCGACACCCTTGCGGACGGCGTTCAGCGCCTCATTCATCCTGGCCGGATCGGAAATCCGCGCCGAGACCACGCCCTGGGCCTGGCCCAGGCCGCTGAAATCGATGCCGGCCTCGGTCAGGGTGGTGCGGGTGTCCTCGATCAGATTGGTGAGCTTCTCGACGCGCAGCGCCTTGGTGTCCACCTCGAGCAGCAGATAGGAGCCCCCCTGGAGGTCGAGCCCCAGGTTGAGCGTCTTCTTCGGCAGGAAACCCGGCAGGGCGTCTCGCATGTTCTGCGGGAGAACGTTCGGCAGGGTGAACAGAACGCCGAAGATGATCGAAATCACCACGGCGATCGTCTTCCAGCGGGAGGGAGCGATCATCTAGGGGGGCCTTGCGTGGTGCGGGTCAGGCTTTGGAGTCGTTGGCCGGGGCGGGTTCGCCGCGCACCCGGACCTCGGCGATCATGCCCTTGACCACCTTGATGGTGACGCCAGTGGCGATCTCAAGGCCGACTTCCTTGTCTTCGACGCGCACGACCTTGCCGATCACGCCCGAATTCAGGACGACCGTGTCATTGCGCTTCAGGGCGGCCAGGGTGGTTTGATGCTGCTTGGCCCGCTGCTGCTGCGGGCGGATCATCAGGAAATAGAACAGCACGACCAGGCCAATCAGGGGCAGGAATTGCATCAGCATTTCCTGCGGTCCGGCGGCGGCGGCGCCGCCAACGGTCTGGGCGAAAGCGGGGGTGGCGAACATGGCCTCTCCGAAGCACGGTGACGGGCGCCGCGACGGGCCCGTTTTTCAAGTCGGCGGAAGCTATGCGTTCGCCCTCCGTTTTGCAATGGAACCCGCCTGCCGCTAAGCAGCAGCGCCATGGAACACCCGTTGAAACCCGTCCTCGACCGGATCGCCGACGCCCTGGAGCGCCTGGCGCCGGCTCCGCCGCCCCCGCCAAGCTTCGGCGAGGCCCTGCTCTTTCGCCATGATCCGGCGACCGGCGGCTTCGTGGCGGCCCCGGACTATCCCCTGCCCCTCGACGCCCTGGTGGGGGTGGAGCGCCAGAAGGGCCAGTTCCTGAAGAATCTCCAGCGGTTCGCTGAGGGCAGGCCGGCCAATCACGTCCTGCTGTGGGGCGTGCGCGGCACGGGCAAGAGCTCGATCTCCAAGGCCGCCTTCATGGCCGTGGCCGCCGATCACCCCGATCTGAAGCTGGTCGAGGTCGACCGCGACCAGGTCTCGGCCATGCCGCCGCTGTTCGATCTGCTGCGCGCCCGGCCCGAACGCTTCGTGGTCTTGTGCGACGACCTGTCCTTCGAGGACGGTGCGGCGGCGGCCAAGGCGTTGAAGTCGGCCCTGGAGGGCGGGGTCTCCGGGCCGCCGGCCAATGTGCTGTTCGTGGCCACCTCGAACCGCCGCCACCTGATGCCGCGCGGTCATTCCGAGGATCGCGGCCTGATCGCCACGGCCGAGGACGCCGAGGAGGAGATCAGCGTCTCCGACCGCTTCGGCCTGTGGATCGGGTTCCCGCCGATGGACCAGGCGACCTATCTGGAGGCGGTCGAGGCCTATGCGCGACGCTATGACCTGATCGTCGCCGACCTGGAGCGCCGCGCCCTGCAATGGGCCCAGCTGCGCGGCGGCCGATCGGGCCGCGTCGCCTGGCAGTTCATCCGCGATCTGGCGGGCGAACTGGGCAAGGACCTGCCGCTGTAGAGCCCCCCCTCCCCTTCATGGGGACTGTTGCAAAATTCGGCGATTGCAGGTTCGCGCACCTCCCCCCCTTGCGGGGAGAGGGTA
>NZ_CANCLE010000130.1 GCF_947378715.1 Phenylobacterium aquaticum | reverse complement strand
TGGGGATGACGATGACGGGTTCCGCTGAGGCGCAGAAGCTGACGGCCGCGCGGGTCTATGCCGCGCCGGATCTGTCGGGGCCCCGGGCCCGAGGCGTCAGCCTGTCGCCGGACGGGACGCTGGCCACCTATCTGAAGGCCAAGGCCGATGATCCGCGCATGACCGACCTGTGGGCCGCCGATGTGGCCGGCGGTGAGCCCCGGATGCTGATCGACGCCCGCGCCCTGATCCCCAAGGACCGCGAACTGTCCGAGGCCGAGAAGAGCCGCCGTGAACGCCAGGGCGTCCAGACCCGGGGCGTGGTGGCCTATGACTGGGACGACCAGGGCCGCTTCATCCTGGTCCCGGTCGAGGGCGATCTGTGGCTCTACAGCCGGGCCGACGGTCAGGTCAGCCGGCTGACCAACACCACCGACGACGAGATCGACGCCAAGGTCTCGCCCAAGGGCGGCTTCGTCTCCTTCGTGCGCTCCGACAACCTCTATGTCCTGCCGGCTGGCGGCGGGGCGGAGAAGGCGCTGACCACCGACGGGAGCGAGCTGAAGAGCTGGGCGACCGCGGAGTTCATCGCCCAGGAGGAGATGGCGCGCCAGACCGGCTATTGGTGGAGCCCGGACGAGCGCCGCATCGCGCTCACCCATGTAGACCAGACCGGTGTCGATGTGGTTGAGCGGGCCGATATCGGACCGGCGGGCGCAACCATCGTCAGCCAGCGCTATCCCCGGGTCGGTCGTCCCAATGCGCGGGTCGATCTCTATATCGCCGACGTCGCCACCGGCGCACGGATCAAGGTCGACCTCGGCGCGGACCCCGACATCTATCTGGCCCGGGTGAACTGGGCCCGCGACGGCAAGACCCTCTATGTGCAGCGCGAGGCCCGTGACCAGCGTCGCCTGGACCTGCTGGCCGTCGATGTCGCCACCGGCGCCGCCCATCTGGTGCTGAGCGAGGTGAGCCCGCACTGGATCGACCTGTCGGACGATTTCCGGGCCCTGAAGGACGGGGGCTTCCTGTGGTCGTCGGAGCGGTCGGGCTGGAACCATCTCTATCTCTACGGCCCCGGCGGCAAGCTGGTGCGCCAGGTGACCCAGGGGGACTGGCCGGTCGACGCCATCCAGGGCGTCGACGAGACGCGCGGCGTGGTGATCTTCACCGCCAACAAGGACACCGCGACCGAGCGACGGCTCTATGAGGTCTCCTACAAGGCCGCCGGTCAGCCTCGGGCCCTGACCAAGGCGGGCGGCTGGTGGACGGTGAAGGTGGCCAAGGCCGGCGGCGCCTTCGCCGGGACCTATGAGGATCCGGCCACCCCGCCCCAGACCGGCGTCTATCGCTCTGACGGGACCCTGGTCCGCTGGATCGAGGAGAACAGGCTGGCCGAGGGGCATCCCTACTATCCCTACGCACCCCGCCTGCGCACCCCGAGCTTCGGCGCGATCAAGGCCAGCGACGGCGCCGACCTCAACTGGATGATGCGCACCCCGCCGGGCTTCGATCCGGCCCAGCGCTATCCGGTGATCGTCAAGGTCTATGGCGGACCGGGCAGTGCGCTCGTCCGCAAGATCTGGAACGACCCGGCCGACCAGCTCTATCTGGAGGCGGGCTTCATCCTGTTCACCCTGGACAATCACGGCACGCCCAACCGCTCGGTGGCCTTCAAGACCGCTATCGACCGCAAGCTCGGGACCTGGGAGGTCGCCGACCAGATCGCGGGCGCCAAATATCTGACGTCGCTTCCCTATGTGGACCCGGCGCGGATCGGGATCACCGGCTGGTCCTACGGCGGCTACATGACCCTGATGTTGCTGACGGCGCCCAACACGCCGTTCGCGGCCGGGGTCTCCGGCGCCCCGCCCACCGACTGGACGCTCTATGACACCCACTATACCGAGCGCTACATGGGCACGCCCAAGGACAACGCCGCCGGCTATGCGGGCTCGGAAGTCACCGCGCGGGTCGATGGCCTGAAGCCGGACAGCCTGCTCTTGATGCACGGCATGGCCGACGACAACGTCACCTTCGACAACTCGACCCGGCTGATGGCGGCGCTGCAGGCCAAGGCCATCGCCTTCGAGACCATGCTCTATCCAGGTCTGCGGCATCGGGCCGGCTGGACCCAGGCCCATCTGAAGCACCGGACCGAGGCGACCCTCGCCTTCTTCGCCCGCAAGCTGACGCCTGCGCCGGCGCCCTGAGCCCTTGGGTCCTCAGGGCGTTATGGTCACCGCCTCGGTGATGATGTCGTCCAGGGCCGCGCACAGGCGCTGACCCGAGGGGGTCAGTTCGCCCGCCACGATGGTCCGCATGGCCCAGCGGCGGACCCGCACCAGGTCCGGCCCGTCGTCGGACTGGGCCAGGATGCGCACCGCCTTCCAGGCCAGGTTGCTGGACATGTCCGCCCGCCGGCTCAGGTCCGGGATCGGCAGGGGGGTCTGTTCGTCGGCGATATGCAGCAAGGCGATCAACTGGCTGACCGTGAAGGCGGGATAAGCCTCCCGAAGCAACTCCAGCGCTTCCAGCATGGCGTTGCGGCGACGCATGGATAAATTTCCTGTAATGATGCGTATATCAACTCTTAGATGGGCGAATCTGCGCGACTGATCAAGCAATTGTCACTGCACATGTAACATTACAGATATTTAATAACTGTACCAACGGCGTAACAGCGCGCTTGAAGCGCGAATTCTGTCGCCAGAATGAAGCAATCGCGCAAACTGTACATCTGAAACGCTCAGAACAAGCGCCAAAACACGCCTAGTTTGGTTGCCTGTCAGACACCAACCAGCACGAGGCGAGTTATGAAGCTGTGGGGCCAGATTTCCGTCGAGCTCACCGTGGACGACTATGTCGCGGCGGCCGATCACCAGCGCCGCCTGGAGGACATTCTGAAGCTGGTGAAGGACGCCTATCCCGAGGCGACCCTGTGCATGCGTGAGCGCCGACAGCGGAAATCCCAGCCCATGGTCCGCGCCCTGCCGCGCTCGGCGACCACCGGGCGGCTGAACGACTATTTCGAGCGGCCCTAGATGCGGCCCAGGGATTCCCTGCTCGAGGGCCTGTCCTTCTTTCGCGCGCTCAGCCCGGCTGTCACGGTGAACGAGATCATCACCTTCCTCTACACCTGCGAGAACCAGGGGCTCAGCGTCCAGGAGCTGGCCTATGTCAGCCGGATGACCGAGCCGACCGCGTCGCGGAGCATTCGGACCTTTGGGCCGCCGGGGTCGGAATGGGCCCGCCCTCCGGCCCTGGGGCTGGTGGAAGCTTTTCTCAATCCCAAGGATGGCCGCAGCCGGGTGATCCTGCTGACCGACCAGGGCCGCGAGGCCCAGGCTCGACTGGACGACGTCATCCGCCAGGCGATCGTCATCGCGCGCTGAGCTCCCACCAGATGAACTCTAGTTAACTGGTCCGGACAGGGCTCCGAGGTGTTTCGTCGGGCAGCGCGCCACGGATTTCAACAGCGACCATGCCCGGGGGAGGGGATCGGGTGACGGACTTCGAACTCGACCGCCTCGACCTGAAGATCCTGTCGATCCTGCAGGAGAACAACCAGGCCAGCGCCCAGGATCTCGCCGAGCGCGTGCACCTGTCGCCCTCGGCCATACTGCGTCGAATCCGCGGCTATCGCGCCTCGGGGGTGATCTCCGCCGACGTGTCGATCCTGGCGCCCAACCTTACCGGAGAGCGAATCTCGGTCCTGCTGCTCGTGCAACTGGAACGCCATGCGCCGCCGGCGGTCAGCGAGTTCCGCAACCAGTTGGTCAATTCGCCCCAGGTCCAGGTCTGCCTCGAGATCTCCGGAGTCTACGACATCGCCTGCGTCGCCACCTTCCGCAGCATGGAGGAGTTCAACGCCTTCGCCGACGCCCATGTCGCCGGCCACGCCGCAGTGCGGCGCTATGAGGCCAGCTTCGTCAAGCGGCGGGCCAAGATGAGCATGGCCTTGCCCCTCCTGCCCTGAGAGCGACCGCCCAAGGGTATAAATTCCCATCTACAAAATACTTGCAGATATGAAATCAATTTATCTAATAATAGATAAAGCGTAATTTGTGTCTTCGGCGAGACATAATTCAGATAACAGATGATCAATTCTGTGACGTCGTTGACGCATTATCTGATCCGATCGTAACTCCCATGTAACCGAGTTCGACTTCCGGGCTCGGGACCAAATCTTGTTGTGGGGAGTGGCGCCGTTCGTCGTCTTTGACGCGGCGGGCCGCCGGAGGATCCAGACCTTGAAAACCAAAGCCATGCGGGAGCGCCTACTGGCCTCCTCGATGATCTGTGGGGCGGCCTTCGCTGTCCTCGCCGTCAACCCGGCCCAAGCCGCCGACAACGAAGTCCAGGAGGTGGTGGTCACCGGAACGCGCATTCCGAGCCCCAACCTGACCAGCACCAGCCCGGTTCAGGTGATCACGGACAGGGAGTTCAAGCTCCAGGGCAAGACCGACGTGATCGAGCTGGTCAATAACCTGCCCCAGCAATACCAGAACAGTCAGGTGGACTTTTCCGGCACCTCCAATCCGCTTTCCTCGCCGGGGGGCATCTCGACCGCCGACCTGCGGGGCCTGGGGCCCCAGCGGACCCTGGTGCTGGTGGACGGCCGCCGCCTGGGCATCGGTGACGCCAACTCCGGTAACAACAATCCCTCGCCGGACCTGAACCAGATCCCCGGCCAACTGGTCGACCGGGTCGAGGTGCTGACCGGCGGGGCCTCGTCGACCTATGGCTCCGACGCCGTGGCCGGGGTGGTCAACTTCGTCATGAAGCACAATTTCGACGGCATGCAGATCGATGTGCAGACGGGCCTGGCCCAACATGGACAGCACAACGACCTGGTCCAGGGGTTGTTGAAGGCCAAGGGCTTCACGATCCCCGGCGACCGCTGGGACGGCCGCTCCCGCGACGTGTCGATCCTGCTGGGCATGAACGGCGCCGACGGCAAGGGCAACGTCACCGGCTATCTGGTCTATCACCGGCAGGATCCGGTCAATCAGGGCACGCGGGACTATTCGGCCTGCAAGATCAATGTCGGCCCGGCCAGCGGCCCCACGACGCCGGTCTGCAGCGGTTCGGCCAATTCAAACCAGTTCATCGACCTCAATAGCGGCAACACCTTCACGGTGGTCGGCCATCAGTTCCTGACCTGGCCTCAGGCGACTTCGGACCCGCCGGCGCTCTTCAACTCCAACCCGTTCCAGTACCTGCAGCACCAGGACACCCGCTATTCGGCGGGCTTCTCGGGCCACTACGACTTCAGCAAGAACCTGAACCTCTATTCCGAGTTCAGCTTCATGAACGACCGGTCCTCGACCCAGGTCGCGCCCTCCGGCCAGTTCGAGGGCGGCGGCAACGGGCCCAGCGGCGGGGACCTGATCAACTGCAACAACCCCCTGCTCAGCGCCCAGCAGGCCAACACCATCTGCACCCCGGCCCAGATCGCCAGCGGCCAGAGCGTCGAATTGCTGATCGGACGCCGGGCCATCGAGGGCGGCGGGCGCGCAAGCGCCTATGAGCACCAGAACTATCGCGCGGTGTTCGGGATCAAGGGCGCGGTGCCGGAGTACGAAGACTTCCACTACGACATCTACGGCCAGTATTATTACACGTCGCTGTTCCAGGAGAACCACAACTACCTGAGCCTCTCGCGCATCGCGAAGGCCCTGCAGGTGGTCGATGTCGGCGGGACGCCGACCTGCATCGCCAAGGTCACCGGGGCGGACGCGGCCTGCGTGCCCTACAACATCTTCACCCAGGGCGGGGTCAACGCGAGCCAGATCAACTACCTGAACTCCACGGGCACCGAGGAGGGCACGATCGAACAGACGGTCGTCTCCGCCAGCGTGGCCGGCAATCTGGGCAAGTACGGGATCAAGTCGCCCTGGGCCAATGACCCGGTCGGCATCGCCCTTGGGCTGGAAGACCGGCGAGAGCACTATCGGTTCGCTCCCGACGCCGCTTCGCTGTCCGGCGACCTGTCCGGCTTCGGCGGGGCCTCGACCCCGATCGACGCCAGCCTCGGCGTGACGGAGGTGTTCGGCGAACTGCGCGTGCCGGTGGCCTCCGACCTGCCCTTGATGAAGAACCTCAGCGTCGAACTGGGCTACCGCTATTCGGACTATTCCAGCGGGCTGACGGCGGACACCTACAAGGTCGGCGGCGACTGGTCGCCGATCGAGGATCTGCGGTTCCGCGGTTCCTATCAGCGCGCCATCCGCGCGCCGAACATCGTCGAACTGTTCAACCCGCAGGCGGTCACCAACACCAGCCAGCTGGCGGCCGACCCTTGCGCCGGCAATGCGGCCACCCCGGCCGCGGCCAGCCTGGCCCAGTGCATGAACACCGGCGTCACCGCCGCCCAGTACGGCAATGGCGGCTCCACCAACCACATCGTCCAGTGCCCCGCCGGCCAGTGCGCGGTGCTGAACGGCGGCAATCCGGCGCTGCGGCCTGAGACGGCGGACACCTATTCACTGGGCTTCACCCTGAAGCCGAGCTGGCTGTCCGGCTTCACCGGCAGCGTCGACTTCTGGGACATCAAGGTCGCCGACGAGATCAATTCGGTGCCCCTGGTCTTCACCGTCAACCAGTGCCTGACGACCGGCAATCCGCTGTTCTGCTCGGGCGTGGTGCGGACGGCCAGCGGCAACCTGTTCGGCACCAGCCAGGCCACCGGCGGCTATGTCCGCGGCACGGTGGTCAATGTCGGCCTGGCGCACAATTCCGGCGTCGATTTCCAGGCCAGCTACAACGTCAACCTGGACGCCGTCGGCATGGGCGACACCGGATCGCTGCAGTTCAACTTCATCGGCTCCTACCTGCTGAAGGCCGAATTCCAGCCGACGCCCGGGGCGCACACCTATGACTGCGCGGGGCTCTATGGCCCGACCTGCCAGACAGTGAATCCCACCTGGCGCCACACCCTGCGCAGCAGCTGGCAGACCCCATGGGATCTGCTGCTCTCGGCCCAGTGGCGCTATATCGGAGACACGAAGCTCGAGACCAACACCGCCGACGCGACCCTCTCCAATGGCCGCACGGACAAGTTCGACGGCAAGCTGAAGGCGGTGAGCTATCTGGACCTCTCGGGCATCTGGACCGTGGCCGACCACTTCGCCATCCGCGCCGGGGTGAACAACCTGTTCGACAAGGACCCGCAGACGATCAGCTCGCTGATCGCCCAGACCGGTTCGCCCAACGCCTATCCGACCTATGATCTCCTGGGCCGGACCCTGTTCGTGGGGGTGACGGCGACCTTCTAGAGCCGATCGCGCATGCGGAAAGGCCAGGGCGGCGGAGCGATCCGCCGCCCTTTCTTTGCGCCCTTGCGGCCTGCCCAAACTGGTGTCTAGCTGCGCGCCTTGTCACAGAGTTACGGGGGATTCCCATGCGTCGTTCGACGTCTTCCATCCTGGCGTTGATCGCCGCTGCGGGCCTGGTCGGCCCGGCCTTCGGGCAGTCCTCGGACCTGGAAAAGCGCTTCGACGCCCAGATCTCCCCGCCGGAGATGAGCGCCTGGATGAAGGATCAGGCCTCGGAGCCGAACCACGTCTCCTCAGCCCATGACAAGAAGAACGCCGAGACCATCCTGGCCCAGTTCAAGTCCTGGGGCTGGGACGCCCATATCGAGAGTTTCCAGGTCCTCTATCCGACCCCGATCAGCGAGAGCCTGGAGCTGGTCGCGCCTACGCCCTTCAAGGCGACCCTGACCGAGGCCCCGATCCCCGGCGACGACTCGTCGGCGCGCACCAAGGATGAGCTGCCGGCCTATGTGGCCTTCCAGGGCGACGGTGATGTCACCGCGCCGCTGGTCTATGTGAACTACGGCATGCCGGCCGACTATGACGCGCTGGCCCGCATGGGCGTGTCGGTGAAGGGCAAGATCGTCATCGCCCGTTACGGCGTCGGCTGGCGCGGCCTGAAGCCCAAGCTGGCCCAGGATCACGGCGCGGTCGGCTGCATCATCTATTCCGACCCGCATGACGACGGCTATGCGGTGGACGACGTCTATCCCAAGGGCGCGGCGCGGCCGGCCAATGGCTTCCAGCGCGGCTCGGTCGCCGACATGCCACTCTATCCGGGCGATCCGCTGACCCCCGGCGTCGGCGCCACCGACAAGGCCAAGCGTCTGAAGCGCGAGGACGCCGCCACCATTCTGAAGATCCCGGTCCTGCCGATCTCCTATGGCGACGCGACCCACTTCCTCCAGGCCCTGGACGGCGACGTGGTCCCGCCCTCGTTCCGGGGCTCGCTGCCGATCACCTATCATGTGGGCGGCACGGACGCGGCCAAGGTCCATATCGCGGTCAAGTCCGATTGGAGCCTCAAGACCATCTATGACGTGGTCGCCATGATGAAGGGCTCGACCTTCCCCGACCAGTGGGTGCTGCGCGGCAACCACCATGACGGCTGGGTGTTCGGCGCGTCGGACCCGATCAGCGGCCACGTGGCCATGATGGCCGAGGCCAAGGCCATCGGCGGCCTGGCGGCCAAGGGCTACAAGCCCAAGCGCACCCTGGTCTATCTCAGCTGGGACGCCGAGGAGCCGATGCTGCTGGGCTCCACCGAATGGGCCGAGACCCATGCCGACGAGCTCAAGGCCAAGGGCGTCATCTATATCAACACCGACGGCAACGCCCGGGGCTTCCTGGGGGCGGAGGGCAGCCACTCCTACGAGCACCTGGTCAACCAGGTGGCCGGCGACGTGACCGATCCCCAGACCGGCGTCTCGGTGGAACAGCGCCTGCGCGCCGCCCTGATGGTCGAGGGCTCGGCCCCTGGCGCCGGCGAACGCGCCCGGGCCGCGGCCAAGATGGCCGCCGATCCGTCCCACGACCTGCCGATCGGGCCGCTGGGCTCCGGCTCGGACTATTCCGCCTTCATCGAGCATCTGGGTCTCGCGGCGCTCAACCTCGGCTATGGCGGCGAGGGCGACTCGGGCGGGGTCTATCACTCGGCCTATGACACCTGGGAGCATCACAGCCGCTTCGTGGATCCGGGCTTCGCCTATGCCGGCGCTCTGGCCAAGACCGGCGGCCGCCTGGTCCTGCGCATCGCCGACGCCGACCTGCCGCTGCAGCGCTACGGCAATTTCGCCGAGACGGTCTCGACCTATAACGACGAGCTGAAGAAGCTGGCGGACGGCAAGCGCGAGGCCGCCGCGAGCCAGGCCAAGCTGATCGCCGCCGGCGCCTATAAGCTGGCCGACGACCCGACCCACACCAACGGCCCGCCGAACCTGCTGGCCACCGTGCCCTATTTCAACCTGGCCCCGCTCGACAATGCCGTCGATCACCTCAAGCGCAGCGCCAAGGCCTATGACGCGGCCCTGGCCGCCAAAGGCGCGGGCCTCACGCCCGACGCCAAGGCCAAGCTGTTCGAGCTCAATCGCGGCCTCGAACAGACACTTACGGCCGAGGTCGGTCTGCCCGGCCGGCCCTGGTACAAGAACCTGGTCTATGCGCCGGGCAAGTTCACCGGCTATGGCGCCAAGACCCTGCCCGGCGTCCGCGAGGCCATCGAGGAAGAACGCTGGAGCGACGCCGACAAATACGCCGTCCTCACCGCCCAGGTCCTGGAGACCTATGCCGGCAAACTCGACGACGCGACCAAGCTGCTCAACGGCGGCTGATCCCCATCGCCGTCATCCCCCGGTCGCCCGCCAGGGCGAACCGGGGGAACTGGGCTGAGGCGAATGAGGCGCTGCTGGCGGGCCGTGTCCACCTTTCTGGTCGACCAGCTGCAACGCGCCCCTTTTCAAATCCCGGCGTGTATGATTGAGCCGTGCCGCCTGCTCGGCCTCGCACCCATGCCCGGAGTTCCCGTGACCTCACTGCCCCCTCAGCCGCTCAGCCCGCTTGACGGCCGCTATCGCCCGGCCGTCGCCGAGCTCGCCGACTATCTGTCGGAGGCGGGGCTGAACCGCGCGCGGGTCGAGGTCGAGGTGGAGTGGCTCATCGCTCTGACCGACGCCGCCCTGTTCGGCTCCAAGCCGCTCGGCGACACCGACAAGGCCCGGCTGCGCACGCTCTACACCGAGTTCGGCCAGGCCGAGATCGACTGGCTGGCCGAGCGCGAGAAGATCACCCGCCACGACGTCAAGGCGGTGGAATACCTCGTCCGCGACCGGCTGGAGCAGATGGGGCTTAGCGCCATCGCCGAGCTCACCCACTTCGCCTGCACCAGCGAGGACATCAATTCCACGTCCTATGCGCTCACCGTCCAGCGCGCCGTCGCCCGCGTCTGGCTGCCGAAGCTCAACGCAGTCACCGCCAAGCTCAAGGCCCTGGCGCTGGCCCATCGCGACGCCCCGATGCTGGCCCACACCCACGGCCAGCCCGCCACCCCCACCACCATGGGCAAGGAGCTCGGCGTCTTCGTCTGGCGGCTGCAGCGCGTCATCCGCCAGATCGAGGCCACCGACTATCTGGCCAAGTTCTCCGGCGCCACGGGCACCTGGGGCGCGCACCTGTCGGCTGAGCCGGACGTCGACTGGCTGGCGCTGACCCGGAGCTTCATCGAAGGGCTCGGCATCGGCTTCAACCCGATGACCACCCAGATCGAATCCCACGACTGGCAGGTCGAGCTCTATGACCGCGTCCGCCACACTGGCGGCGTCCTGCACAACCTGGCCACTGACGTGTGGACCTATATCTCCATGGGCTATTTCGCCCAGATCCCGGTGGCCGGGGCGACCGGCTCCTCGACCATGCCGCACAAGATCAACCCGATCCGCTTCGAGAACGCCGAGGCCAATCTGGAGATCGCCGGCGGCCTGTTCGCGACCCTGGCCCAGACCCTGGTCACCTCGCGGCTGCAGCGCGACCTCACCGACTCCACCACCCAGCGCAACATCGGCGTCGCCTTCGGCCATTCCATGGTCGCCCTGGACAATCTCGAGCGCGGCCTGGGTGAGATCTCGCTCGCCGCCGACGTGCTGGCCGCCGACCTCGACGGCAATTGGGAAGTGCTGGCCGAGGCCATCCAGACGGTGGTCCGCGCCGAGATCGCCGCCGGTCGGTCAAAGATCACCGACCCCTATGCGCTGCTCAAGGACCTCACCCGCGGTCGCCGCGTCGGCGCCCCCGAACTCGCCGAATTCGTCCGCAGCCTCGACATCGGCGACGTCGCCAAGGCGCGCCTCCTGGCGCTGACGCCGGCGACCTATACGGGGCTGGCGTCGCAGATCGTCGATCTGGTCTGAGGAGCGCTCCCCCTCACACCACCCCCAGCGCCTGCCAGCTGGCCATGGCCAGCCCCAGGGCCCGCATGTCGCCCGTGGTCGTGCTGGCCATCTTGTTCATGGCGAAGGCGATGGTCGTCCGCGCGTCCATGTCGATGATGACCAGCGAGCCGCCATAGCCGCCCCAGAAGATGGTGTTGGGGTTGGGCAGGGGCACAATGCCGCCGGCGAGGCCGAAGCCCAGGCCGAACCGGGCCGGGGCGCCCAGCACCAGGTCCGTCCCCTCGATCTGCAGCTCCAGCGCCTTGCGACAGCCGGCCTCGGACAGGAAGCGCCTTCCCTTGGCGACGCCGCCATTGGCCAGGATCATATGGATCTCGGCCACCGAGCGGGCGTTTCCGGTCCCGCC
>NZ_CANCLE010000129.1 GCF_947378715.1 Phenylobacterium aquaticum | reverse complement strand
TCGAACAGGCCGGCCGGATCGAAACGGCGCGAGGCCAGGGTGGCGACGGCCGACCCCGCCACCAGGCTGCCCATGGAGATGAACTGGCCAGTGGCGTGCATCAGGGGCGCGACCGGAATGGTGATGACCGGGTCGGGCGCCCCGGCGGCGGCGGCCTTGGCGCGAACCCCGGCCTCGGCGACGGTCTCCAGCGGCGGCAGGCCCAGCAACAGGTTCGCCCCGCCGCCCAGGGCCTTGAACAGGTCCTCTTGGCGCCACATCACGCCCTTGGGCATGCCGGTGGTGCCGCCGGTGTACATCAACAGCAGGTCGTCGCTCGAGCGGCCCCAGGCGGCTTCGAATCGCTCGGCGCCGGGCGCGACGATCGCCTCATAGTCCACGGCCCAGTCGGGAACCGGCTGGCCGGCTTCGGCCACGCAGATCCAGGTCTTCACCTTGGGCAGGCGGCCCCTGACCTTGCCGGCCATCTCGGCGAAGGCGGCGTTGAACACCACGGCCTCGGCGTCCGCGTTGTCGAACAGATAGATCAGCTCGTCATCGCCATAGCGGTAGTTGGTGTTGAAGGGGACGAGTCCGGCCTTGAAGGCGGCGAAGTAGCTCTCCAGGTACTCCGGGCCGTTATAGAGATAGGCGGCGACCTTGGACTGCCGGGTCAGGCCGGCGCCGACCATGTGGGCGGCCAGGGCATTGGCGCGGCGGTCGAAATCCCGCCAGTTGATGATGCGTTCGCCATGGATCAGGGCAGGGCGGTCGGGCGTCGCGGCGGCGACGGTTTCCCACAGGTTGGCGTAATTCCAAGCCTCCACGGGCATTCTCCATAAATCAAAAAAATATGGAGGGCATAAGCCGCAGGCCCCCGCGCCAAGTCAACGGCGCGCCCGGCCGCGACGGGCCGGATCAGTGGCGCATGTGGTCCATGGGCATGTCCATCGGCATGGCGCCGGGCGCCTGGGGACCGGAGCCCACCAGGAAGGCGATCTTGATCCGCGCGCCGCTGGCGAACACCAGGGTGGCGGGAACCTTGTCGCCGGCGTTCAGCGCCTTGGTCAGGCCGATCAGCATCAGGTGGTAGCCACCCGGCGCGAAAGTCACGGTCTGGCCGGGCGCGAGGGCCAGGCCTGCGTCCAGCCGCTTCATCGACATGATCCCGCCGGCCATGGAGGTCTGGTGCATCTGGGCCTGGGTCGCGGCGGGCGTCTCCACCGACATCAGGGTCTCAGGCGCCTTGCCGTGATTGGTCAGGGTCATGAAGCCGGCGCCATTGGTTCCGACGGCGGCCGGCCGGCTCCAGGGCTGAACGACCTCGACCGCGCTGGCCTTGGCGGCGGCGTGGGCGGCGGGTGCGAGCAGGACGGCGGTCGCGGCGAAGGCGGCGGGGAAGGCGGATCGCATGAGCGGGCTCCTGGGGCCGCGCCAAGGAACAGGACGGGCCGCGGGGCGTCTTAGGCGTGCGAAGTCGGGTTCCGCAAGGGCGGGCTTAGCGGGCATAGTGGGCCCATACCGCCAAGGAGTTCGCATGGAAGGCCACGTCTCGCCCGGAAGCTATAAGGACATCGTGCTGTTCCTGGCGACCGCCGGCGTGGTCGTGCCGCTGTTCCGTCGCTGGAAGATCAGCCCGATCCTGGGCTTCATCAGCGCCGGCGTGGTGCTGGGCCCCTTCGGCCTGGGCGCCCTCACCCATGTGGCCCCGTGGCTCGGCTATTTCACCATCGACAATCCGCAGGAGGTCGCCCAGCTCGCCGAGTTCGGGGTGGTGTTCCTGCTGTTCATGATCGGGTTGGAGCTGTCCTGGGAACGCCTGCGGCTGATGCGGCGCTTCGTGTTCGGCATGGGCGCCCTGCAGGTCAGCCTGTCCCTGGCGGTGATCGCCGCCGCCGCCATGCTGCTGGGCCTGCCGCCCACGGCCGCCGCCGCCATCGGCGCCGGCCTGGCCCTGTCCTCCACCGCCATGGTCATGCCGATCCTGACCGAGGCCAAGCGCCAGCACTCCCCGGCCGGTCGCGCCACCTTCTCGGTGCTGCTGTTCCAGGACCTGGCCGTCGCCCCGATCCTCATCACCCTGACCCTGCTGGGACGCGGCGGGGAACAGACCCTTTCGCCCAAGTTGCTGTTGGCCTTGGCCCCGGCCGTGGGCGGGATCATCGCCCTGGTGGCCTTTGGCCGCCTGCTGCTGCGCCCGATGCTGAAATCGGTGGCCCGCGCCAAGAGCGAAGAGCTGTTCATGGCCGCCTGCCTGCTGGTGGTGCTGGGCGCCGGCCTGATCAGCGCGGTGACCGGCCTGTCCATGGCGCTGGGCGCCTTCATCGCCGGACTGCTGCTGGCCGAGACCGAGTATCGTCACGAGGTCGAGGTGACCATCGAGCCGTTCAAGGGTCTGCTGCTGGGCCTGTTCTTCCTGTCGGTGGGCATCGGGCTCGACCTGTCGCTGCTGGCCGCCCAGCCCTGGCTGGTGCTGGGGGTCGCCCTGGGCGTGGTGATCTTGAATTTCAGCGTCGTCTTCGGTCTTGGCCGGCTGTTCGGCCTGACCTGGGGCGGGGCGCTCGAATCGGCGCTGCTGCTGGCGGCCGGCGGTGAATTCGCCTTCGTGATCCTGTCCCAGGCCATGGGCGACGGCGTCGTGGACCGGTCGCTGGGCCAGACCATCCTGGTCTCATCGACCCTGTCGATGATGTGCATTCCGGCGCTCGCGGCCCTGGGCTTGAAGCTCGGCGGCCGCAAGCTTGCCGCCGACACCATGGCCGCCGAACCCGCGCCGGCCGGTGATCCGCAAACGCCCCGTGTCCTGGTGGTCGGCTATGGCCGGGTGGGGCGGCTGGTCGGCGACATGCTGGGACGCCACGAGACCCCCTGGGTGGCGGCTGAGCGTGATCCGCGCCTGGTGGAAGCGGGGCGCAGGGCGGGGGAGCAGATCTTCTATGGCGACGCCGCCCGGCCGGAATTCCTCAAGCGCTGTGGCCTGGAGACCGCTTCGGCCCTGGTCGTGACCATGGATTCGCCGGAAGGCGTCGAGGCGATCGTCGCCACCGCCCGCCAGATGCGACCCGACCTGACCATCGTCGCCCGGGCCCGCGACGCCCGCCACGCAGCCCGGCTCTATGAGCTGGGCGCCACGGACGCGGTGCCGGAGACCGTCGAAGCCAGTCTGCAATTGTCGGAGGCGGTGCTGGTCGAGATCGGCGTGCCGATGGGGCTGATCATCGCCTCGATCCACGAGCGCCGGGATGAGATTCGCAAGGAGCTGAACCGGCCCGAGGCGCTGGGCGGCCGGGCGCGGCGCTATCGGCGGCCCCTCAAGACCTGAGGGTCGGACTTAACCAAGTTCCACGCAGGGGCGAACCCGATTGTGATGATCCTCAAACGCGCCTTCTATGTCGCAAGTGAGGCGGTCGCGCCCAAGGGCTTGGATTTCTTGGAACCGGGACCGGGGTTCGACGTTAGGCCTTCGGGTTGTTGCGAAGGCGTCTTTCCCAAGTGGAGGTTCCGGTCGGTGGCGAGCGCCAAGCGCGCGTCTCCAAGATTTGAATCTGCTTTATCCCTGGTCCCGGCGTTGCCTGGAGCAGGGTTTATTGTGTAGCGTTCTGGCGACTAATTCGTGGGGACCGGGAGAATGGCGGGTAGTGTTGCCTTGGCGACACTTTCGCACAGCTTCCTCCCTGATATATGGTGGAGAGGTGCTGGGTCATTAGGCCGCAGCACAGGGCAAGAGAGGGCTCTGAATATGAAATTCAAACTTCTGGCAGGGGCCGCCCTGGCTGCGGTGTTCACCGCGTCCGGCGCTGCTGCGCAAGAACCGGGCTGGTACGGCGCCGTTGACCTTGGCTATCACACGCCCGACGCGGGCGAGATGACCTCGTCGAACAACAGCGCCGCTGGCGCGCCCTACACCTGGGATCTGAAGCAAAAGGATGACTGGGCGGGTTTCGCCCGTCTCGGCTATCAGCTGAACGATCACTGGCGCGTTGAACTCGAAGGGGGCTATCGCTCCGGCGACGTGGATTCGTTCCGCGGCGGCGCCAATCAGGTTGTGACGGGTCTCTGCACCCCCGGCGTGCTGCGCACGGCGGCTGCTCCGAACTGCGGCGCGCCCACGGGCAGCATCGTGTCGTGGACCGTCATGGGCAATGTCATCTACGACATCATGCCTGACTCGGCGATCAACCCCTTCGTCGGCGCTGGCGTCGGCATCAATCACGTCAAGGCTGACGCCATCGTGGGTCAGTTCTCGAACGTGACGGGCGTGGTTTCGGCGACGAACCCCGGCATCCAGAACCTCACGGTCAACGACGACGACTCCAGCTTCGCCTGGCAGTTGCTCGGCGGTCTGGCCTGGAAGGCCACGGATCGTCTGAACGTCGACCTGACCTACCGCTATCTGAGCGGCGCCGACATGAGCCTGGCTTCGCGTGGCACCTCCACGCTGCAACCGGGTGACTTCACCGGCCGTTACAGCGACCAATCGGTGACCGTGGGCCTGCGTTACTCCTTCGCCGCCGCCCCGCCGCCGCCGCCGCCGCCGCCGCCGCCTCCCCCGCCCCCGCCGCCTCCCCCGCCGCCGCCTCCCCCGCCGCCTCCGCCGGCGTATGAGGCCAAGCAATTCATCGTCTACTTCCCGTTCGATCAGTTCGTGCTGACGCCGGAAGCCCAGACGGTGGTTTCGGAAGCCGCGAACTACGCCAACGCCGGCCACGCCACCCGCGTGATCGTCGTCGGTCACACCGACACCTCCGGCTCGCCGGCCTACAACGTCCGCCTGTCGGAACGTCGGGCCAAGGCCGTGGCTGACGCCCTGGTGGGCCTGAGCGTTCCTCAGACCGCCCTGCAAGTCGACTGGAAGGGCGAAACCATGCTCGCCGTTCCGACCGCCGACGGCGTCAAGGAACCTCTGAACCGCCGCTCGACGATCGACATCAACTTCTGATCTCGATCCTCGGCAGGTTCGCCGAACTAAGCTGGAGCCCGGTCGCAAGACCGGGCTCTTTGCGTTTGGGGATCAGGTCGCCCCAGACCCGATCGGCGAGCCTCAGATCGGCAGCCGGGTGGAGGACTTCACCTCCTCCAGCACGGCGTAGGTGCGGGTCTCGCGGACGCCCGGAATGCGCACCAGCACCTCTTCCAGGAACTTGCGGTACTCGACCAGGTCGGCGACGCGGGCCTTGATCAGATAGTCGAAGCCGCCGGCCACCATGTGGCACTCCAGCACGTCGGGCGCCTTGCGCGCCGCCGCAGCGAAGCTCTCGAAGACATCCGGCGTCGTGCGATCCAGCACCACCTCCACAAAGATCAACACGTCGCGGCCGACCTTGGTGGGGTCGAGAATCGCCGAATAGCCGGTGATGAAGCCTTCCTCCCGCAGCCGCCGCACCCGGTCCGAGCAGGCCGAGGCCGAGAGGTTGCAGCGCTGGGCCAGGTCGGCATTGCTGATCCGTCCATCGTCCTGCAGCACCCGCAGCAGGCGGCGGTCCGTATCGTCCAGCCGTAGGGATTTTGACATAGGGCTCAAGTTCTCGTGAATTCACCGGCATTCAGCGGATAACTCCGTACGACATTCGCCGAATTTGGCAATATTCCGATGGAATGATCAGCCAAGCCCTCCTTGACGCCCTGACCGCCCTCGACGCCGAGAAGTTCGTCGATGAGCGCACTGCGACCACCGCCCTGCTGGCCGGCCAGCCCCTGGCGCCCGATGAGCGCGAGGAGGTCGGTCACGAGGCCGAGACCCTGGTGCGGCTGGCCCGTCGCGGGGCGCGGCGACAGGGGGTGGTGGAGAGCTTCCTGCAGGAGTTCTCGCTCTCGACCCGCGAGGGCCTGGCCCTGATGTGCCTGGCCGAGGCCCTGCTCCGTACGCCCGACGAAGGGACCCGCGACCGGCTGATCGCCGAGAAGATCGCCTCGGCCGACTGGTCGAGCCACCTGGGCCGGTCCGACAGCCTGCTGGTCAACGCCTCGACCTGGAGCCTGATGCTCACCGGCAAGCTGATCGATCCAGACGAGGAAGCCGCCGCCGACCTGCCGGGCTTCATCCGCCGTCTGGCCGGACGGCTGGGCGAGCCGGTGATCCGCCAGGCCGTGGCCGGCGCCGTCAAGATCATGGGCGAGCAGTTCGTGCTGGGTCGCACCATCGAGCTGGCGATCCGCCGCGCCGCGGCCGACGGCTATGTCTGTTCCTTCGACATGCTGGGGGAGGGGGCCCGCACCGCGCTCGACGCCGACCGCTACGAAGCCGCCTACGCCCAGGCCCTGCGCACCGTGGGCGCCCAGGCCCGGGACCAGGGGCCCGAGGCCGGCCACGGGGTGTCGGTGAAGCTCTCGGCCCTGTCGCCGCGCTATGAGGCCCGCCAGGAAGACAAGGTCTGGGGCGACCTCTATCCCCGCCTGTTGCGGCTGGCGGTGATCGCCGCCGAAGCCAATATCAACCTGACCCTCGACGCCGAGGAAGCCGATCGCCTGGCCCTGTCCCTCAAGCTGCTGGACCGCCTGGCCCGCGCCCCGGAACTGGGAACTTGGCGCGGCCTGGGTCTGGCGGTCCAGGCCTATCAGAAACGCAGCCCCCGCACCGTGGCCGTCGTGGCCGACATCGCCCGGGCCACCGGCCGCCGGCTGATGGTGCGGCTGGTCAAGGGCGCCTATTGGGATTCGGAGATCAAGCGGGCCCAGGTGAACGGGCTGCCCGGCTATCCGGTCTATACGACCAAGGCGGCGACCGACCTGTCCTATCTGGCCTGCGCCCGGGTGCTGCTGGCCGCCTCGCCGGCGCTCTATCCTCAGTTCGCCACCCACAACGCCCACACCCTGGCGGCGGTCCGGCACATGGCGCGCCAGGCTGGGGTGGAGCCGGAGTTCCAGCGCCTGCACGGCATGGGCGAGGCGCTCTATGCCGGCGCCGACCAACGCTATGGCGCCCTGAAACTGCGGGTCTACGCCCCCGTAGGCGGCCACGAGGAGCTCTTGCCCTATCTGGTCCGCCGCCTGCTGGAGAACGGCGCCAACACCTCCTTCGTCCATGCCTTGCTGGATGAGAAGACCCCGGTTTCGGCCGTGGTTGGCGATCCCATCGGTGCGGTGGAGGCGACCGGCGGCGCGCCGCATCCGCGCATCCCCCTGCCGATCGACCTCTATGGCTCGGCGCGTCGCAACTCAGTGGGCATCGATCTGTCGGTGGCTGCCGAGCGGGACCGACTCACCCTCTCCATCGCCGCCCTTGACGCCGGAACGCTCAGCGCCAGTCCCATCGTCGCCGGGGACGAGATCACCGAGGGCCTGGGCGAACCGCGCACCGCCCCCTCGGATCGCGCCCGGGTCATTGGCCGGGTCTGGCCATCCCAGACCGCCCAGATCGATACGGCCTTTTCCATCGCCCAGGCCGCCCAGCCGGCCTGGGACGGCCTTGGTGGTCACGCCCGGGCCCGCATCCTGCGCGCCATGGCCGACGAACTGGAGGCCCACCGCGAGGTGCTGGTGGCGATCTGCGCCCGCGAGGCCGGCAAGACCCTGGCCGATGGCGTCGCCGAGGTGCGGGAGGCGGCCGACTTCTGCCGCTACTACGCCCACCTCGCCGAGCGTCAGTTCGCCGGCCCGGAGACCCTCAAGGGTCCGGTAGGTGAGGTGAACCAGCTCAGCCTGCATGGCCGGGGCGTCTTCGTCTGCATCAGCCCCTGGAACTTCCCCCTGGCCATCTTCACCGGCCAGATCGCCGCCGCGCTGGCCGCCGGTAACGCCGTGCTGGCCAAGCCGGCTGAACAGACCCCGCTGATCGCCGCCGCCGCCGTCCGCCTGTTCCTTCGGGCTGGCCTGCCGGAGGAGGTGCTGCACCTGTTGCCGGGCGAGGGCGCCACGGTCGGCGCGGCCCTGACCACCCATCCCGCTTGCGCGGGCGTCGCCTTTACCGGCGGCACGGAGACCGCCTGGGCGATCAACCGCACCCTCGCGGCCCGACCGGGTCCGATCCTGCCGTTCATCGCCGAGACCGGCGGACTCAACGCCATGTTCGTCGACACTACGGCCTTGCGCGAACAGGTCATCGACGACGTGATCGCCTCGGCCTTCGGCTCAGCTGGCCAGCGCTGCTCGGCCCTGCGTATTCTGTTCGCGCCACGAGACACCGCCGACAGCCTGGTCGAGGGGATCAAGGGGGCCATGGACGCCCTGGTGCTGGGCGAGCCCGCCGATCCGCGCACCGATATCGGCCCGGTGATCGACGAGGACGCGCGCACCGTGCTCGCGGCGCATCTGGAGCGCCTGGGCGCCGAGGCCAAGGTGCTGCACGCCCTTCCGGCCCCCGGCGGCGGCAGCTTCTTCGGACCGGTCCTGGCCGAGATTCCCTCGGCCGACTTCCTGCCCCGGGAGGTGTTCGGCCCGATCCTGCATGTGGTTCGCTACGAATCGGGCAAGCTCGGTCCCGCCGCCGCCGCGCTCGCCGCCCAGGGCTATGGCCTGACGCTCGGCGTCCACAGCCGCATCGAGGCCTTCGCCGAGGAGGTCCGCCGCGCGGTCCCCGCCGGCAACGCCTACGTGAACCGCTCGATGATCGGCGCGGTGGTGGGCGTCCAGCCATTTGGCGGCGAGGGCCTGTCCGGCACCGGCCCCAAGGCTGGTGGCCCCCACGCCCTGCTGCGATTCGCCGTCGAGCGGGCGCTCAGCGTCAATATCGCCGCCCAGGGCGGGGACCCGGCCCTGTTGAACCTCTAGCCTGAGATCAGGATCCACAGGCCCAGGGCCGCGAACGAGGCCGCCGCCGCCCAGCGGATATATTTGAACGGCAGGCGCTGGGAGGCGGCCTCGCTGATGAACACGGCCGGCACATTGGCCAGCATCATGCCGACGGTGGTGCCGGCGGCGACCCAGAAGACCTGATGGAAGCGGGCGGCCAGGGCTATGGTCGCCACCTGGGTCTTGTCGCCCATCTCCACGAAGAAGAAGGCCACGACCGTGGTCACGAAGATCGAGGCGCCCGCCTTTTCCCGGGGCGCGTCCTTGTCCTCGAACTGGTCGGGAATCAGCGCCCAGCCGGCGAAAGCCAGGAAGGCGAGGCCCAGGATCCACTTCATCCAGGGCCCATTGAGGAAATCGCCGGCCACCACGCCGACAGCCGCGGCCAGGGCATGGTTGGCGATGGTGGCGACGAAGATGCCGGCGATGATCGGCGCGGGCTTGCGGAACCGGGCGGCCAGCAGCATGGCCAGCAGCTGGGTCTTGTCGCCGATCTCGGCGATGGCCACCAGGCCGGTGGAAACGAAGAAGGGATTGATCACGGCGCACACTCTGGGGCGGGGTCGGGCATAACCAATGGCTTTCCGCGCCGCCGACCCCGCTCAGGACCGACGCACGAAAGCCAAAGGTCTCGCCAGACAACTGTCGGACGCGCCATGCCCCGGATCCAGGAGATCCTCGGCAAGTTTGTTGACGCGCCCCCTGCTGATACGCGCAGGCGGCTACTCCCCAGTGACGCGTCGGGGGATAGGGCCCGCCCTGGAAACTGGCAAGTTCAAAATGCCCAGGCTGGGCGCCGAGTTGATTTGTCACACTGTCGTGAGTCTCGCCTCAGGCGCGTCGGAAAACCTTGATGGATCAACCCCCGTCAAGCGACGTTAACCTCTCGTTAAAGAAAAACTCCGGGGGACAACCCCTTCCCCCCGTTGACGAGTCATTAGCCCTTATGCCCCCATATAGTGGGTGTCGGACCTGCGCCGCCCACAAGATGTAGGGGGTGGGGCGGATCGGACGCCACTGTCCGTGAAGTTCCTGATTGAATTGGATTTTGGGCGATGAGCAGCAGCGAAGCGGTTATGCGGACGGTCTCGGAAGCGGCTCAGGCCTCGTCGGAGCGCGCTGATCGACCCCAGTTGCAGCTGGTTCGCAAGGTCGAGGTCGACCGGTCGCGGGACGCGCTGCTGACCGATTTCGGCAAGACCACCCTGGAAGACCGCTACCTGCTCCAGGGTGAAAGCTACCAGGACATGTTCGCCCGCGTCGCCACGGCCTATGCCGACGACGCCGACCACGCCCAGCGGGTCTATGACTATATCTCGCGCCTCTGGTTCATGCCGGCCACCCCGGTCCTGTCCAATGGCGGCGCCGATCGCGGCCTGCCGATCTCCTGCTTCCTGAACGCCGTCGGCGACAGCCTCGAGGGCATCCAGGGCGTCTGGAACGAGAACGTGGCGCTGGCCTCAAACGGCGGCGGCATCGGCACCTATTGGGGCGGGGTCCGCTCCATCGGCGAGAAGGTCAAGGGCGCCGGCCAGACCAGCGGCATCATCCCCTTCATCCGGGTGATGGATTCGCTCACGCTGGCCATCAGCCAGGGCTCGCTGCGCCGGGGTTCGGCGGCGGTCTATCTCGACATCCACCACCCGGAGATCGAGGAGTTCCTCGAGATCCGCAAACCCTCGGGCGACTTCAATCGCAAGTCGCTGAACCTGCACCACGGGATCTCGGTGACCGACGAATTCATGGAAGCCGTCCGCGACGGCGCCATGTTCGGCCTGCGCTCGCCCAAGAACAACGAAGTGCTGCGCGAGGTCGACGCCCGCACCCTGTGGCAGAAGATCCTCGAGATCCGCCTGCAGACCGGCGAGCCCTATCTGATCTTCTCCGACACCGTGAACCGCTCCATGCCGCAGCATCAGCGCGAGCTGGGGCTGAAGGTGCGCCAGTCGAACCTGTGCTCGGAGATCATGCTGCACACCGGCGTCGATCACCTGGGCCATGACCGCACCGCGGTCTGCTGCCTGTCCTCGGTCAATGCCGAGACCTTCATGGAATGGCGCGACCATCCGACCTTCATCGAGGACGTCATGCGCTTCCTCGACAATGTGCTGGAGGACTTCATCCAGCGCGCGCCGCCGGAAATGAAGAACGCCGTCTACGCCGCCAAGCGCGAGCGTTCGGTGGGCCTGGGGCTGATGGGCTTCCACACCTTCCTGCAGATGCAGAACGTGCCCTTCGAGAGCGCGCTCGCCAAGTCCTGGAACATGCGGCTGTTCAAGCACCTGCGCCGCCAGTGCGACGCGGCTTCGCGGACGCTCGCCGCCGAGCGCGGCGCCTGCCCGGACGCCGCCGAGCGCGGGGTCATGGAGCGCTTCAGCCACAAGATCGCCATCGCGCCCACCGCCTCGATCTCTATCATCTGCGGCGGCACCTCGGCCGGCATCGAGCCGATCCCGGCCAATATCTACACCCACAAGACCCTGTCGGGCTCCTTCGCGGTCAAGAACCCCTATCTGGAGCGCCTGCTCGACGAGAAGGGCCAGAACACCTCGGCCATCTGGGACTCGATCCTGGAGAACGAGGGCTCGGTCCAGCACCTCGACTGCCTGAGCCAGGACGAGAAGGACGTCTATAAGACCGCCTTCGAGCTGGACCAGCGCTGGGTCGTCGAACTCGCCGCCGACCGCACGCCGGACGTCTGCCAGTCCCAGTCGGTCAACATCTTCCTGCCCGGCGATGTCGATAAGTGGGACCTGCACATGCTGCACTGGCAGGCCTGGGAACGCGGCTGCAAGTCGCTCTACTACCTGCGCTCCAAGTCCGTGCAGCGCGCCGCCCATGCGGGTGGCGAGGGCATGGCCGTCGTGGTCGACATGAGCAATGGCGAGAAGACCGACTACGAGGAATGCCTCGCCTGCCAGTAGAAGCCGGCTGCGGCCGGCCCTCAAACCGGTCATGGTGAAGGCCTGACGGCGCTCCGGGGGGAGCGCCG
>NZ_CANCLE010000128.1 GCF_947378715.1 Phenylobacterium aquaticum | reverse complement strand
TCCTCGAAGGCCGGGTCGCGGCTGAACTGGTCAGCCAGCAGGATCGGCTCAGCCAGCTGGCCCTTGCGGACATGGGTCTCGATGGCCTGGAACAGCCGCTGGTGGAAGGGCTCGTAGAAATGCCGGGCCTGCAGGAAGTCGCCCAGCCGCTCAAAGGCGGCGTTGTCATAGAGGACGGCGCCCAGCAGGGCCTGCTCGGCCTCGATGTTGGCGGGGGCGTGGGGAATGCCCGCGTCATTGTGAGCGGGTCGGAGATCAAGAGCGGGGACCAAAGCCATAGGTTACCGATATCTTACCGCCCGGCCCCTCGGCACTGCGACGAGACGTCCGCACACAGGAATTCCTCGGGCCTGTGGAGAACGTCGCAAGAGCCCCTGGACCGTGGGCTCAGTCTGCCCGCCCGCTACGTCAAAGCCGGTCGTTGAATGCAGAAACGGCGCGAAACCGAGGTTCCGCGCCGCCTTGTAGATCTGAGGCCGAAGGGCGTCGCCGATCAGGCTTCGCTGTAATCGCCTTCGTGCGATCCCGCGCCACCGGCCAGCATGTCCTGGGCGGCTTCCTCGGAGGCCAGACGGTCCTCCTCGAATTGCGAGCTGATCACGTTTTCGCCGCGCGCCTGGCGCTCGGCTTCGTCGGCGCTGCGGGCGATGTTCAGGGTCACCGTCACCGTCACTTCGGCGTGCAGGCGCACCTTCACTTCGTGCAGGCCCAGCGTCTTGATCGGCTTGTCGAGCACGACCATCGAACGTTCAACCTTGCCGCCTTCGGCATTGATGATGTCCGAGACGTCGCGGCCCGAGACCGAACCATAGAGCTGGCCGCTTTCGCCAGCCTGACGGATCAGGATGTAGGCGGTGCCGTCCAGCTTTTCGCCAGACTTGCCGGCCTGTTCCTTGGCCTTCAGGTTGCGGGCTTCGATCTCGGCGCGCTGGGCGTCGAAGATCTTCATGTTGCCGCTGTTGGCGCGCAGCGCCTTGTGACGGGGCAGCAGATAGTTACGGGCGTACCCGTCCTTCACCGTGACCACATCGCCCAGGGCGCCACGGCCCTCGACGCGTTCGAGCAGAATGACTTTCATGGGTCCGGCTCCCTTACTTCACGACGTAGGGCAGCAGGGCCAGGAAGCGGGCGCGCTTGATGGCCTTGGCCAGTTCACGTTGCTTCTTGGCCGAGACGGCGGTGATGCGCGACGGCACGATCTTGCCGCGCTCGGAGACGTAACGCTGCAGCAGCTTCACGTCCTTGTAGTCGATCTTCGGCGCGTTGGCGCCCGAGAACGGGCAGACCTTACGGCGGCGGAAGAAGGGGCGGCGGGCGGCGCCCGCAGCGGCCGGAGCCGCGGAGGTTTCGTCGGTCATGAGGATCCTCCCTTTCTCTAGAAGCTGTCTTCGCGGCGCGGTTCGCGCTCGCGGTCACGATCGCGACGGGCCAGAACCGGCGAGAGCTCCAGGTCGAGCTCTTCGACGCGGACGGTCATGAAACGCAGCACGTCTTCGTTGATCGACAGCTGGCGCTCCATCTCCTTCACCGCCGGCGCCGGGGCGTCGATGGCGAGCAGGGAGTAGTGACCCTTGCGGTTCTTCTTGATGCGATAGGTGAGGTTACGAAGACCCCAGTACTCGATCTTGGCGACGGCGCCGCCACCCTCTTCGATGAGGGACTTGATCGTGTCGTTGAGGGCTTCAGCTTGTTGCGGCGAAATATCCTGCCGCGAAATGACAACGTGCTCGTAGAGCGCCATAGGTCCTTTTCCCTTGTGGAATGCGGCGCGTCCGGCGGCGGGTGACCGCAGAAAGCGATGGATCCTGGGCGAGGCGAGCGGGGCTTTCCCGCTCCTTTTGAATTCCGTACCCGGGACCGCAGTCCGTGAAGAGCGGGGCTCATAGGGGAAAAAGCGTTGTGGGGCAAGGTGCTTCCACTTGCCTTGACTGAGCGTCGCATCCAGCGCCACAACTGGAGTTGCAATCGGGGGTTGGCTATATGAGAGCGCGGATCGCGACAGTTCTCGGTGTGGTTCTGGCCTGCGGGCTTTGGGTAGGAGCCGCCCAAGCGGCGGACACCGCCGGGCCAAGCCCGAAGACCTTGGCCCTCGCCAAGCGCTATATCGAACTCAGCCACCTGCCAGACACCATGGCGGGCATGCTGAAGTCGCTCATCCCGGCCATGCTGGACCAGATGAGCAAGGGCAATCCGACAGCGACGCCTGAGATCAAGGCGGCCATCTCTGGGGCCGTTCTGGAGGCGAGCCCCGCGATGGTTCAAAAGCTCATCGATCGGGCCATACCGATCTATGCTGAAACCTATTCCGACGAGGAACTCGAAGCGATCATCGCGTTTGTCGGGAGCCCGGCAGGCCAGGCCATGATCGCCAAGGCGCCCCTGGTCACCGCCAAACTCACCCCCGCCATGATCGATATCATGCCGGCGTTTCAGGCGGACGTCTTGGTCAGGATGTGCGCCAAGATCGACTGCACAGGCATGCGCCCAGCGGCCAAGCCGTCCGCCTCCTGACTCCTACTTCGGGTGCTTCGCGCGCCAGGCCTTGAGCGAGGCCATGGTCTGGTTGACGTGGTCGTCGGCGGCCATATTCGTATAGGCCGAGATCACCTTGCCGTCGGGGGCGATGACGTAGGAGCTGCGCGCCGACAGGTCCATCGGCATGGTCATGCCGGCCATCTTCAGGGGCGAGTCATAGGACTTGGCGATCTTGGCGCCGACGTCCGCCGCCACCGGGAACTTGCCGCCGCAATGTTCGGTCTCGCTGGAGAAGGCGGCCAGTTCGTCGACCTTGCCGGCGGTGACCCCGATCAGGGTCGCGCCCTGAGCCTTGAAGTCGGCGGCGGCCTCCGAGAACAGGTGGGCTTCCAGATTGCAGCCCTTGGTGTGGGCCGAGGGGAAGAAGTACAGCACGACCGGCCCCTTCTTGCGCGCGGCGGCCATGTCGAAGGTGAAGGGCTTGCCGGCAAGGTAGGCCGGGGCCGTGAAGTCGGGCGCCTTGGCGCCGGCCGCGAGGTCGGCCAGGGCCGGGGTGGCGAGGGCGGCGAGCGCCAGGGTGGCGATGATGGCGGGGCGATTCATGGGGGGTCCTCCTGCTGCGCCGATGATACGCACACTTTAGCCGTCTGGACGCAGCCCTGTCTTCGCGGCAAAGGCGGTAGCTTCTGTTTCCTGGCGGAGTTGCGGACATGACGGCGGCGGTGGACGTGGCCCTGCGCGATATCGATATCCCGGAACTGCCCAACCACTATCGGGGCAAGGTCCGTGACAATTACGACCTGCCGGACGGGCGGCGCATCATCATCGCCTCGGATCGGATCTCGGCCTTCGACCGGATCCTGGCGGCGATCCCCTACAAGGGCCAGGTGCTGACCCAGACTGCACGGTTCTGGTTCGAAGAGACCGCCGACCTCTGCCCCAACCACGTGCTCACCTATCCCGACCCGAATGTGGTCGTGGGCCAAAGGCTCGACATCCTGCCGGTCGAGATCGTGGTGCGCGACTATCTGGCCGGCACGACCGGCACCTCGATCCTGACCCTCTATAGGAAGGGGCAGAGGACGATGTACGGGACCACCCTGCCGGACGGCCTGCGCGACAATCAGCAGCTGCCGGCACCGATCATCACCCCCACCAGCAAGGCCTTCGACGGCGGCCATGACGAACCGCTGAGCGCCGCCGAGATCCTCGACCAGAAGCTGCTCACCGCCGAACAATGGGAGACGGTCTCGGCCTATGCCCTGGCCCTGTTCGCCCGCGGCCAGAAGATCGCCGCCGAGCGCGGCCTGATCCTGGTCGACACCAAGTACGAGTTCGGCCTCGACCGCGATGGCAAGATCATCCTGGCCGACGAGATCCACACCCCCGATTCCAGCCGCTACTGGTTCGCCAGCTCCTATGCCGAAAGCTTCGCGTCCGGCGCCCGTCCGGAGAGCTTCGACAAGGACTTCGTGCGCGCCTGGGTGGCGGAGCGCTGCGATCCCTACAAGGATGAGATTCCGGCCATCCCCGAGGCGATGCTGTGGGAGACCTCGGCAGTCTATGTGAAGGCCTATGAGACCATCACCGGCCAGACCTTCGTCGCACCGGACCCGAGCGAGCCCGTGCACGCACGCCTGCGCCGCAACCTCGCCCAGTTCTTCTAGGAGTTCCCGACCATGCGCGCGATCCAGACCAGCCTTCTGGCCCTGACCCTGGCGTTCGCGGCCCATGCCGCCGAGGCGGGCGACATCGTGGTCCATGCCGGAACCCTGATCGACGGGGTCGCGGCCCAACCCCGGCGACAGGTCTCGATCCTGATCCACGACGACATGATCACGGCGATCAAGGACGGCTATGTCAGCCCGGCCGGCGCCCAGGCGATCGACCTGTCCAGGGCCACCGTCCTGCCGGGCTTCATCGACGTCCATGTTCACATCGGGGCCAAGCTGCCCAGCACCACCAACGCCACGGAATACTGGGTGACCCACTCGGCCATCGACCAGGCCTTCGACGACGCGGTCTACGCCCGCGCCATGCTGCAGCAGGGCTTCACCAGCGCCCGCGATGTCGGCGGCGGCGACGATAGCGTCTCGGTCCGCGACGCCATCAATGACGGCAAGATCGCGGGCCCCCGCCTGTGGGTGGCGCTGGAAGCGCTTGGCCCCACCGCCGGCCATGGCGACCCGCGCTCAGGTCTCGACCCGGCCCTGTCGCATCCCGGCTGGGAGAACGGCATCGTCGACACCCCTGAGATGGCCCGCATCCGCGTGCGCGAGCACAAGCGTCGCGGCGCCAATCTGATCAAGATCATGCCCTCGGGCGGCATCGCCTCCACCGGTGACGACCCGCGCCAGCAGCTGATGACCGACGAGGAGATGAAGGTCGCCGTCGACACCGCCCACAGCCTGGGCATGAAGGTCGCGGCCCACATCTATCCGGCCGGGGCCATCGAGGCCGCCGTCCGGGCCGGGGTGGATTCAGTCGAGCACGGCTCCTTCGCCACCGACCAGACCTTCGCCCTGATGAAGGCGCACGGCACCTATCTGGTCCCGACGCTCACCGTGTTCGACACCTTCTACGCCGCCGCCCGCGACCATCCGGAGCTGCTCACGCCCGGCACGGCCGCGAAGGAACTGGCCAATGACCTGCTGCCCAAACAGAACCTGCCGCGTGCGCTGAAGTCCGGTGTGAAGATCGCCTACGGCACCGACCTGGGCGAAGGCGACCACGCCATGGAGTTCCGGCTGTTCATCGAGGGCGGCATGGCCCCGATGGACGCGGTCTTCGCCGCCACCCGCAACGGCGCCGAGCTGATCGGCTCCGACAAGATCGGGTCAATTCAGCCTGGCCGCTACGCCGACCTGGTCGCCGTGCCGGGCGATCCGCTGAAGGATGTCACCCAGTACGAGAAGGTGGCCTTCGTCATGAAGGGCGGGGTGGTCTATCGCGAGGCCGGCAAGCCCACCGCCCAGCCCTAGCTGAGCGCGCGCCTGGCCACATAGGCGGCGGTGGCGAGGATCATCACCGCGAACAGCCGCCGGGCCAGGTCCGCCCGTCCCGCCAGGGCGCGGGCGGCGGGCAGGCCGATGGCCGTTCCAGCAGCGCCGCCCAGCACCAGCAGGCCAAACAGCGGCCAGTCGACCAGGCCGGAGGCGGCGTAGCTGGCGCTGGTCGCCGCCCCGAACAGGGCCACCGACACCAGGGAGGACGCCGCCGCATTGGCCAGCGTCATGCCGGTCGCCGCCATCAGCCCGGGCGCGATCAGGAACCCGCCGCCGATCCCGAAGAAGCCGGCGGCCAGGCCGGTGGCGAGCCCAACCGGGGCCAGCCTGCGGGTCAGGGCCGGCGTCAGATGAACGTTGGGGTCGCCGACGCCCTTGCGGGGCAGCAGCATGGAGGCGGCGACCAGGCTCATGGCCAGGGCGAACCAGGCCAGTAGCGGCTGGGCGGGCGTGGCCTTGGCGAACTGGGCGCCGACCAGGGCGCCGGCCAGGCCGGAGCCGCCGAACACCAGGGCGCAGGGCCACTTGACCCGTCCCGCCCGCGCCTGACCGGCCAGGCCCGCGGCCGCATTGACCGCCACGGCCGCTGCCGAGGTGCCGATCGCGATATGGGCGTCGGCCACCCCCACGCCGTAGAGCAGCAACGGCGTCGCCAGGACGGAGCCGCCGCCGCCAAACACGGTCAGCAGGAAGCCGATCACCCCACCGCCGGCGACGGCGATCAGGTCGGGCCAGAGATGTGCGGGCATGGGATCAGGCCTGGACCCGGTTCCAGGGGGCGAGCGCCAGGATCCTGGCCATGCCGCAGAAGCCGGTGACGCCGGCGAAGGTCAGGCCCGCCCCGACGAAGGCGGACAGGCCGTAGAACCCTGGATTGACGGTGACGCCGAGGATCACCCCGGTCAGGACCAGCAGGCCCGCCGTGATCATCACCTGGCGGTTCATCTCGATCGGCGCCCTCGTGTTCTCCGCCACCGGCAGGCCCGCCTTGGTCCAGGCGTCCAGCCCGCCCTCCAGCACATAGGCTTCGCCCGAGATGCTGGCGGCGAGGCGATCGCAATTGGCCCCGGTGCGCATGCCGGTCTTGCAGGTGAAGACGGCGTCCTGGCTGGCCTCGATCTTCAGATGAGCAGCCTCGAAGGTGGACAGCGGCCGTGAGATCGCGCCCGGCGCATGGGCGCGGGCGAACTCGTCAGGCTCACGGATATCGATCAGGACGGCGCGCCCATCCTTCAGGCGCTGGGCGACCTCAGAAGCGGGCTGGGGGATCAGGCGGGGCGTCATGGGATATCCTCATGTCTGGGGGACAGAAGATCTCGGCGAGCGTCTCCACCACCTTCACGGCGGCCGGGTCAGCGATGCGGTACCAGATGGACTGACCCTCCCTGCGGGTGGCCAGAACCCCTTCCTGCCGCAACACCGCCAGATGCTGTGAGAGAGCTGACTGCGACAGACCGACCAGGGGCTGAAGCTCCCCGACCGACCGTTCGCCGCCCGCCAGCTGGCACAGGATCATCAGCCGCCGTTCATTGGCGAGCGCCCGCAGAAGCTTGGCGGCTTCCACGGCGCTGGCCTCGAATCGGGCGATGTCGAAGGACGCGAGATCGAACATGAGCGATATATATAAGTTGACGCTAATTTAGCAATGACTAATATGCAGGGATCAACCCCATCGAGGCTCTCCTGATGTCCGTCGACGTGCAAGCCTTCTTCGACCCGGCCACCAACACCGTCTCCTATATCGTGTCCGACCCCAGCTCGGGCGCGGCCGCCATCATTGATCCGGTCCTGGACTATGTGCCCGCCACGGGCCGGGTCACCAACGCCTCGGCCGACCACCTGCTGGCCGCGATCGCGGCCAGGGGCCTGGACCTGAAGTGGATCCTGGAGACCCACGCCCATGCGGACCATCTGACCGCCGCCGACTATCTGCGCGGTCGCACGGGCGTACCGGTCGCCACCGGCGCCCTGGTCACGAGCGTCCAGAAGCGTTTCGCCCGGCTGTTCGAGGCCGACGACGTGGACCTGACCGGCGCGGCCTTTGACCGCCTGTTGGCCGACGGCGACAAGCTGGCCTTGGGCGGGCTGTCGGTCGAGGTGCTCCACACGCCGGGCCACACGGGCGCTTGCGTGTCCTACCGGATCGGGGACGCGGTCTTTGTCGGCGACACCCTGTTCATGCCGGACTATGGCACGGCGCGGACCGATTTCCCGGGCGGCGACGCAGCGACCCTCTACCGGTCGATCCGCAAGATCCTCGACCTGCCGGCCGACACCCGGGTCTTCACCGGCCACGACTATCTTCCGGCCGGCCGCACCGAGCCCCAGTGGGAAAGCACGGTCGCCGAGCAGACGGCGAAGAATGTCCACATCCACCAGGGCGTTGACGAGGCGGCTTTCGTCGCCCAGCGCCAGGCGCGCGACAAGACGCTCGCCCCGCCCGTGCTGATCTGGCCGTCGCTGCAGGTCAATATCCGCGCCGGCGCCCTGCCGCCCGCCACGGCGGCCGGTCACGTCTATCTGCGCATCCCGATCAACCTCGCCTAGGTTCGTCTCAGCATTCGCGGCCAAGCTTCGCCTCGCCCTGGCGGGGGGAATCCGCCATTCTGCGCGGATGCAGAACGAACCATTTTTTCAAAGGGACGGTATTTATTACGTCCCGCAATCATCCTCGCGCGGCCCCTGGAACCCCCAATCCCTGCACGGCCGCGTCATCGCCGGCCTGCTCGGCCACGCCCTTGAAGACGCCTTCGGCGATCCCGGCTTCGTCCCGGCCCGCCTGACTGTCGACATGTACAAGCTGCCCGGCTTCGATCCGGTCGAGATCAGGACAGCCCTGGTCCGGGAGGGCGGCCGCATCAAGGTCGCGGAGGCGGAGTTCATTTCCGGTGGCGTCTCCATGGCGCGGGCCTCCTGCCAGTTCCTGCGCATCACCGAGGCGCCGGCCGGCGAGGTCCATGGTCCGGGCAACTGGGATGTCCCCGCCCCGGAGGACATCGCGGCGCCCGATCCAGGAACCGGCCCCATGGGCAGGATGTGGGCGACCCGACCGATCCAGGGCGGCTTCGGCCAGCCGGGCAAGGTCCGCCAGGTCTGGATGAGCGAGGTCCGCGAAATGGTCGGCGGCGTGCCCCTGACCCCGTTCCAGCGGGTCGCGGTGGCCTGTGACTTCGTCAGCCCCTTCGCCCACGCTTCGTCCGAGGGCCTCACCTATATCAATTCCGACGTCACGCTTTATCTGCAAAGGCTGCCGGTGGGTGAATGGATCGGCTTCGAGAAGACCGACCACCAGGCGACCCTCGGCGTCGCGGTCGGCGAATGCCGCCTCTACGACCGCCAGGGCCCCATAGGCCTGGCGGCGTGTGCGGCCCTGGGTCAGAGACGGCCGCCGCCGAAGCCGTAGCGTCTACCCGATCCGGCTCGACATCCCGCCGTCGACGTGCAGCACCACGCCGGTGATGAACCGGGCCTCGTCGGAGGCCAGGAACAGGGCGGCGTAGGCGGTGTCCTGTGCTGAGCCCATCTGGCCGCCCAGGGGCACGCGGCCGGCCCGGGCCGCGCGGACGGCTTCGACCGTCTGACCGGTAGCCTGGGCGATGCCCTCGACGGCCATGGGCGTGTCCATCAGCCCCATGGCCACGGCGTTGCAGCGCACGCCCTTGCCGGCATTGGCCTGGGCCACGCTGGTGGTCATGCGGTTCACCCCGGCCTTGGAGACCTCGTAGGCCATCTGGTTGCCGCCGGCGATCCCGGCCAGGGACGAGACGTTGACGATCGCGCCCGCGCCGGCCTCGCGCATCAGCGGCAGGGCGGCCTTGATCGTCAGCCACATGCCTTTCAGGTTCACCGACATGATGCGGTCGAAGGCGGCTTCCTCCAGCCGGTGGGCGGGCCCGTCGCCGCCGCCGCCGATGCCGACATTGTTGACCAGGATGTCGATCCGGCCCCAGCGGGCCTTGGCGGCCTCGACAATGCCGGCGGCCTGGTCCGGACGTGTGATGTCGGCGTGATGACTCCAAGCCTTGCCGCCCTCGGCCCCGATCATGGCCGCGGTCTCCTCGGCCCGTTCCGGCGCGCGGTCCACGCACAGCACCTCCGCGCCTTCGCGAGCGAACATCAAGGCGATGGCCCGGCCATTGCCGAGGGTTTCCCCCGGCGTCTGGCCGGCCCCGACCACCACGGCGACCTTGCCGGCAAGACGTCCCGCCATGGTCAGAAGCCCTTCAGGTCAGGGTCGAGGGTCTGGCCGGGATCAAGCTGCACCCCGAAGCTGTTCAGAATCATCGAGACCTGGGTGTACTGGCCGGCCGTGAACACCACGTCCATGCACTGCTTGTCGCTGAAGTGGGCCTTGAGCGCGGTCCAGGTGGGGGTGGTGATGAACTGGTCGTGGTGCAGTTCGTCGCTGGCCCTCAGCAGGGCCGCGTCGGCCGGGCTCCAGCTGGGCGCGTCGGCGCCCACCTTGATGGCCGCGACCTCGGTGGCGGTCAGCCCGCTGCGCAGACCGATCTCGGTGTGCTGGGTCCATTCATAGCCGGACTTGCAGAGGAACCCGATGCGCAGGATCACGATCTCGCGCTCCCGGGCCGGCAGGTCGTTGCGCTTGGAGAGCACGTAGTTGCCCCAGGCCAGGAACCCCTTTGCCGCCTTGGGCGCGCGCACGAAGGTGCGGAAGATGTTCAACACCCGGCCGGTCGCCATCATCGGCGCCACGATTTCCTGCTGGTCGGCGTCGAACTCGTGGTCCGCCAGCGGCGCGATGCGTGGGCTTGTCAGTCGCATGAGGGTTCCTCCCGGGGCGGTCAGCGCCCTCTTGGCGCCATCCTACCGGGCCCGGGGGATGGGCTGTCAAACGAAGTTCTCGAAGACCGGGTTTGGTCCGAGAGCTCAGCGCGGCCGACGGGGCAGGGGCGGTCTCGGCGGGGCTTGCGCGGAGCGCCGGCTATCATAGGCGGCCTGCCAGTCCTCGGCGCCCGGAGACGGCCGCGAGACTGGGGTGGGAGAGGGCCGGGACGCGTTCGGACGCGGCGAGAGAGGCCGGCGCGCCCACGGTCCGGCCTGGGCCGGCCCGGCGATGATCATGACCAACGCCGCGATCAGCGGCCATCCGCGCGGGCCCATTGTGGAAGCCTTCGTCCTGAGCAAACCAGCCGCCAGCCTCGCGCGCCTGGATCAGCCGCCGGTGTCCGGGCGGTGAAGAACTGTATCAAACTGTCGCCACCCGCCCGGTTACACTTTGATGCAATCCGGCGCCGGAGCGAGACATGGCGCTTACGGGGCTCCCCCAGTCTGACATCACCGACGGCGCGTCCGTCATCTCAGACAGGAACTTCCCCATGTTCTCTCGAACCCTCATCGCTTCCGCCGGGCTCGCCGCCCTCCTGGCCGTCGCCGCCACCGCTCCGGCCGAAGCCGCGGGCCACAGCCGCTCGACCTCGGTCCAGGGCTCCGGCGGTCACGGCTACACCAGCTCGGCCGCAGTCAGCCGCGTCCCCGGGGCCACGGCCTCCAGCCGCTCGGTCCAGACCAACGCCGGCTATGGCGGGACCTCCAGCCGCACGGCCACCTACGGCAATGGCGCCTATCAGGGCTCCGGCGGCGTGACCCTCAATAACGGCATGTCCACCAGCCACGACGCCTCGGTTCAGGCGAATGGCGACGGCAGCGCCGCCTATTCCGCTTCGCGCACCGGAGTGACGGGCCAATCCACCTCGGTCTCCGGGACCGTCAGCCACACCGGCCCCCAATAGGGACCGGTCGAGGCCGCGCGAATCCCCCCACCCCGGTGTCGCGCGGCCTCACAGCCCATTCGCCTTCAAAGGTCCGAACCTATGCGCATCCCCCTCGCTCTGCTGGCCGCCACGGGGCTTCTCGTCCTGGCCCCCGCCGCCTTCGCCTTCCCCGATCCGGCCGAGATGCT
The DNA here is from genome assembly GCF_947378715.1 of Phenylobacterium aquaticum. Classification (GTDB taxonomy): domain Bacteria; phylum Pseudomonadota; class Alphaproteobacteria; order Caulobacterales; family Caulobacteraceae; genus Phenylobacterium; species Phenylobacterium aquaticum_A. The sequence continues at coordinate 352 of NZ_CANCLE010000128.1, read as the reverse complement.
GGCCCAGGCTGACCTCAATCACGACGGACAGATCACCCGCGCCGAATTCCGCCAGGTCCGTGACCAGCGGTTCGACCAACTCGATCGTCGCCACCTGGGCTATGTCGGCCTCGACGCCTATCCGCGCATGGCGATGATCGGCGGCCGTGGCGACGCCATGCTGGCCATGGTCCAGAGCCTGGACCTCAACCACGACGGCAAGGTCACCCGCTGGGAGTTCGACCATGGCCCGACCCCGGTCTTCGACCGCGCCGACCTCAACCACGACAATGTCGTCAGCCGGGCTGAACTGGCCGCCTTGCGCGCGGCGGGCGGCTGATCATGCGACACCTGCTGCACGGCGGCTCGGGCA
>NZ_CANCLE010000127.1 GCF_947378715.1 Phenylobacterium aquaticum | reverse complement strand
AGGTCTGAGAGGTCGGGCTTGGGGCTTTACGTCTCCGGCTCGGCGGAGACCGCGAGGCGCAAGGGCCCGGCTCCGCGCTTATCCGAAGACGCGCAGACCTCGGCCGCCGGACGCGAGGCGCGTCGGCTGGGCGGCGGACTTCATCTGGGTTCGCAGGGCGACCATGGGGCGAACCTGATCGAAAGCATGGGAAATGACAAGAGTGGCGCCCTCCTCGCCCCGCTTGCGGGGAGAGGTCGGGTGAGGGGCGCGCCGCGCAGCGGCGCATCTTTCGACGGCTTGGCGGGGCTTAGAGGCCGCAGGACCCCTCACCCCAACCCTCTCCCCGAAACGGGGCGAGGGAGTCCGCTACATCACGCACTCGGCGCCGCCATCACGGCGAACGACGCCGGCGGCCTTGGTGATCCGGCCGGAACGGCGCTGCACATAGGGGCCCGGCGCAGCAGCGCGCCATTTCAGGGGGCTGGGCAGGATGGCGGCCAGGCGGGCGGCCTGGGCGGAGGTCAGGTGGTCAGCGCCGATCCCGAAGTTCTTCTGCGCCGCAGCCTCGGCGCCATAGACGCCCGGGCCCCATTCGACGCTGTTGAGATAGACTTCCATGATCCGCTGCTTGCCCCACAGGGTCTCGATCAGCACCGTGAAATAGGCCTCCAGCCCCTTGCGGACATAGGAGCGGCCTGGCCAGAGGAAGACGTTCTTGGCGGTCTGCTGGCTGATGGTCGAGCCGCCGCGGATGCGCTTGGAACGCTCATTGTGGGCCATGGCCTTTTCCATGGCGCTGAAATCGAAGCCGTGATGCTCGCAGAACTTGGCGTCTTCGGCGGCGATCACCGAGCGCGAGAGCGTGGGCGAGATGGCGTTCAGCGGCACCCATTTGCGATGGAAGCCCTGGCCCTCGAACAGGCGCTGGACCATCAGCCAGGTGATCGGCGGCGGAACCACGCGATAGACCGCCACGGTCAGGACCGGCCCCACCAGGCCGAAGATCACGAACAGCAGCAGGGCCGCGCGGCCGACCCGGCCGCCGAGCCCGGGGCGACGGGGGCCGCTGTCGGGCTGGATCTCAATGGCCGGGGCGTCCGCGCCGCCAGACGCCTCGGTCGGCGGCGTCGGGCTGAGCGACAGATCGCCCAGGTCCGGCGCGTCAGGTCCCCAGCCGGAGCCGGTCTCATGGCTGGTCAGCCGCAGGCCGTCTGGCGAGCCAAGCGCGCGATGGGGGTCCCTAGGCGGGCCGGGTTCGTTCAATGTCTCTCGCCTCGCCCTATGCTTCTGGCCTTGTCCAAGTCTTCTGGCCTTGCCTTGACCCGGAGTCCCAGTGCTACCGATGCCCCCTGCCCGGTCAAGCGGGCCCTAGAGCCTTTCTACTCGGTTCAGATGGAATCATCTGAACCGAGTAGAAAGGCTCTAATTCAAATATTTAGAGCGCGTCGGACGGGCTAACCGGATTCCACTTAGCCCTGACGCGCTCTAGCGCGAAGGGATGAGCCATGAACGTAAGCGAAGCGGTTGAACGAAGGGTGTCCATCCGGGCCTTCAAGCCGGACACCCCGCCCGCCGCCGTGGTGCGTGAGATTCTGGAGCGGGCCGACCGCGCGCCCTCCGGCGGCAATCTCCAGCCCTGGCGGGTCTACGCCCTGGCCGGCGCGGCCCTGGCGGAGCTCAAGGCCCGCGTCGCCGCCAACCCGTTCGGCGAGGAGCCGGAATACAACGTCTATCCCCCCGAGCTGTGGGACCCCTTCCGCGCGCGGCGGTTCCAGAACGGCGAGGATCTCTACGCCACCATCCCGATTCCGCGCGAGGACAAGCCCGCCCGCCTGCGCCAGCTGGCCAGGAACGGCGAGCTGTTCGGCGCCCCCGTGGGCCTGTTCTTCTGCCTCGACCGCAAGCTCGGCCCGCCGCAATGGTCGGACGTAGGCATGTACATGCAGACGGTCATGCTGCTGGCCACCGAGCGGGGCCTGGACACCTGCGCCCAGGAATATTGGGCCCGCTATCCGAAGACCGTAGCCGAGACCCTGAACCTGCCCGACGACCACATGCTGTTTTCCGGCATGGCGCTGGGCTGGCGCGACGAGACCGCGCCGATCAACACCCTGCGCTCCGCCCGCGATCCGTTCGAGGTCTGGGCGGAGATGAAGGGGTTTGAAGCCTAGATTTCCGCCACCCCGGCCCCGCCGTCCTCGTCGCCCCAGGCGAGACGTTTGGCGTCGGGGCTCATGGCGAGCGCGGTGATCGGCGGGCCCTTGTCGGCCTTGAGCATGTCGATCTTCTGGGTGGCCAGGTCGCAGACCCAGACCCGGCCGTCCTCCAGCCCGCCGGCCACCTTCTGGCCGTTCACGGCGGCGGCGACCCGGGCGACCATGGTCGACTGGTCGAAGCCGATCTCGGCGGCCTGTTTGCCCAGGGGGCCGGTGGCGCCGGCGAAGGGCCAGACCACCGCGCCATTGGCGCCGGAGGTGGCCAGCATCTGGCCCTTGGCCAGGAAGGCCAGGCTCTTCACCTTGGCCGGATAGCCGCCCATCTTCAGGTTCTTGTCGTCGGCGACCCGCCAGCCATGCAGCTGGTTCTCCTGCATGGCCGACATCAGGAACTTGCCGTCCGGGCTCCAGGCCAGGGCCACGTGGCTGCCGGCCCATTTCAGGATCACCGGCTTCTGCTCGGCGATGCGGGCGTACCAGAGCCAGGCCCCGCCATAGGTCGCCGTGGCGATTCGCCGCCCCTTCGGATCGAAGGCCAGGTCGGCGACGCTGCGCTCGTGGGTGAAGCTGCGCGAGAAGGCGGCGTCGGCTGCATCGCGAACGATCAGCTCCTTGCCGGCCCCGAAGGCATAGAGCTTCGACTCGGGGTTGGCGGCCACCGCCTCGATCCAGCGGCCCTTGACCAGGGCCAGCTCCTGGCAGCCTTCGGCCGTGGTCCAGACCAGGCGACCGTCATCGCCCCCGGTCAGAATCCCTTGGCCCGACGGGTGCGGGCAGGCGCAGAGCACGGCCCCGCCATGGGCGGGGTGGCTTGAGCCGTCCTCCAGGCGGACCGTGCCGTCGCCCAGGGCGAACAGGGCCTGGCCGGAACGGTCGAAGAGGGCGGCGGTGACATAGGCGTCGAAGGCGAAACTCATGATGAACCCCATAGACGGCGAACAAGGGTCTTGGCGAGAGGCCGTCGGCGCCTTCGATTTCGCGCCTCGGGAGAGTTCCGGGGGCAGGCCGGACATCCGGGCGCCCGGGCGGCGCGGTTGGGGCTTTACATTCGCGAATTGATTGGCGATGGGTGTCTCCGACGGCGGGCGCGCGATTGTGCCCCCCAAGGGAAGGAATTGCATATGGGTGCGAAGCTGGGCGGCGGAGGCGGCGGCAAGTTCGACCTCGGCCAAAACAGCGAGATCAACGTCACGCCCTTCGTGGACGTGATGCTGGTGCTCCTTATCATCTTCATGGTGTCCATCCCGGCCGCCACGGTTTCGATCAAGCTTGACCTGCCGCCGGCGATCCCGCCGCCGCCGGGCGCGAAGATCGAAGAGCCGACCGTCATCAATATCCAGGGCGGCGGCGGCATCTTCATCGGCGAAGCGGCGACCTCGGTCGCCACCCTGCCGGCGGACCTGGCCCGCAAGCTGAACAAGCCGGACCCGACTCAAGAGCGCGTCTACATCCGCGCTGAGCGGACGGTCCGCTACGGCGACTTCATGACCGTCATGAACACGCTGCAAGGCAACGGCTACTTCCAGGTCGCCCTGATCAACGAAGACCTCTAAGGCCTTCGCACCAGACATCGAAAAGCCCGCCTGGAGCGATCCGGGCGGGCTTTTTGCTGCCTGAACCGCAATTTGCATTTACATACGTAATTTTGTGATCCAGCCTGCCTGCGAATTATGGATGTAATTTCATTCGCGGTCGAGGAGGATCAGATGGGTGCGAAACTGGGCGGCGGGCGCGGCGGCAAGTTCGACCTGGGCCAGAACAGCGAGATCAATGTCACCCCCTTCGTGGACGTGATGCTGGTCTTGTTGATCATCTTCATGGTCGCGGTCCCGCCGGCGACCACCTTCGTGAAACTCGACCTGCCTCCCGCCCACGAACCGCCCAAGGACCAGAAAGTCGAAGAACCGACGGTGATCCACATCCAGCAGGGCGCGCTCTTCATCGGCGATCAGTCGACCTCGATCGCCACCCTGCCGGCGGACCTGGCGCGGGCGTTGAACAAGCCCGATCCCACTCGGGAGCGCGTCTATCTTCAGGCCGAGCGCACGGTCAGATACGGCCGGTTCATGGAGGTGATGAACACCCTCCAGGCGTCGGGTTATTTCCAGGTCGCGTTGATCAACGAGGACCTCTGAATTCCACGCTGACTAGGCCGCGCAAGCCTCGAAGCCGGCCTTCAGGGCGGCTTCGTCGAGGTTGCGGCCGATGAACACCATGCGGCTGAAGCGATGCTCGCCATCCTTCCAGTCGCGCTGGAAGTCGCCCTCAAGAATCATGTGCACGGCCTGGAACACCAGGCGGCGGTCCTCGCCGGCCACGTCGAGAATGCCCTTGGCCCGCAAGATGTCCGGGCCCTGGGCCTGGAGGATGTCGTTCAGCCAGGCGGTGACCCGATTGCCGTTCAGCGGCTTGTCGAAGGTCAGCGAGATCCCCCGGATGCCCGCGTCGGCCACATGGTCATGAGCATGATGATCGTGACCATGATCATGGCCGTGGTGATCATGGTCGTGCCCGTGGTGATCGTGGTCGCAGTCTTCGTCATGGACATGGCCCGGCTCCCCATGGCCGGGGTTGAGGAATTCCGGCTGCAGTTCAGTGATGCGGTCCAGATCGAAGCCGCCGCGGCCCAGGATCAGCTCCAGCGGGACGTTCGAGCGCACCGCGCGGTGGATCGGGGCCAGCGGGTTCAGCCGGCGGATGCGGGCCTCGACATCGCGCAACTGGGCCTCGGTGACGAGGTCGGTCTTGTTGAGCACGATCTGGTCGGCGAAGGCCACCTGCTCGACGGCCTCCTTGGAATCCGACAGGCGCAGCGGCAGGTGCATGGCGTCGACCACGGTGGTGACGCTGTCCAGCCGGGTCTTGGCGCGGACGTCGTCATCCACGAAGAAGGTCTGGGCCACGGGGCCGGGATCGGCCAGGCCGGTGGTCTCGACGATGATAGCGTCGAAGCCGCCCTTCCGCTTCATCAGGCCCGAGAGCACCCGGATCAGGTCGCCGCGCACCGTGCAGCAGACGCAGCCGTTGTTCATCTCGAACACTTCCTCGTCGGCGCCGACGATCAGCTCGTTGTCGATGCCGACCTCGCCGAACTCGTTGACGATGACGGCGTAGCGCTTGCCGTGGTCCTCGCTGAGGATGCGGTTGAGCAGGGTGGTCTTGCCGGCGCCGAGATAGCCGGTGAGCACGGTGACGGGTGTCTTGTCGGTCATGGGGCGTATCTAGTCATTCGGATCGCTCTAGGGAACAGGGACCGCAGCGTCTCGCGACCGGAACCGCTTGACCCCCGCGGAGTGTTATAGAATAACACGCCCACGCCGAACGGCGGAGTCCGAGATCACCGTGACCGCACCCCTCGACATCGAACCTCCGATCGACGCCTTTCGGGGCGACCGCGTCTATCTGGGCGCCGATCATGCGCGCAATGAGCGCCGCACTTGGATCGTGGCCGGGGTCTGCCTGGTTTCGCTGCTGGTCCAGATGATCGGCGGCCTGGTGTTCCACTCCATGGCGCTGGTGGCGGGAGGCCTGCACATGGGCGCCCATGTCGCCGCCATGGTGGTGGCTGCGGCCGCCTATGGGGTGGCGCGCGCCTATGCCAAGGATCAGCGCTTCGCCTTCGGCACCGGCAAGATCGGCTATGTGGCCGGCTTCGCCAACGCCGTGGTGCTGGGGGTCACAGCCCTGCTGATCGCCGCCGAAAGCGTGCAGCGGCTGATCACGCCGGAGCCGGTGGCCTATCGCGGCGCGATCCTGCTGGCGGGGGTCGGCCTGGTGATCAACCTGGTCTGCGTGGCCCTGCTGAAGCCCCAGGCGGTTCACGCCCATGATCATGACGGCGACCTGAACCTGTCGGCCGCCCACCTGCACCTGTCGGCCGACGCCGTGGTCTCGGCCCTGACCATCGGCGGGCTGGCGGCGGGCTCCTATCTCGGCTGGACCTGGGCCGATCCTCTCGCGGCCCTGGCCGGCGCCGGCCTGGTCGGCCACTTCGCCTGGCGGCTGATCACCCGGGCGGGCGCCGTGCTGCTCGACATGAACCCCTCCGCCGAGCTGACCGAGGAGATTCGCGGCCGGCTGCAGGACGCCGACACCCGGGTCCTCGACCTGCACCTGTGGCGCCTGGGCCCAGGACATCACGCCGCGGTCGTGGTGCTGCAGACGGACAAATCGACGCCGGCAGGCGCCTATCACGCGCGTTTGAACGGTCTTTTAGGACTTAGTCACGTCACCATAGAACTCCGCGACCCCAGGACCGCTTGACGGCGGCGCGCGGATCAGGCGTGAAAATGGTGATGGATCGCGTATCGGATCGCGCTTTTGAGTTCTCGGTCGTCAGCGCCACGCCGCTGCGCGACGCGGCGCTCCGGGCCCTAGGGGCCGTTTTCTGGACGGCCGCCGATGGTCTGTTCCTGGCCTGCGTCGCCACCGACAAGGCCGTGCGCCGGGTCGGCGCCGGAACCCAGCATTTCCTCGCCGACGTTCCGGGCTCGCTGGGGGTCGCCGCCGTGCGCGCCGGCGCCTTCACTGTGGAACGTCGCGCGCCGCTGACGGCCCTGGCTGTCATCCTGGTCGGAGCCGGCATTGGCTGGAACGCCACCGCCCCCGCCGCCGTTCCCGGCCGCCATCCGCTGAGCGCCACCCACGCGGTCCCGACCAAGCTGGTCACAGCCGCCGTGACCATCCGCACCCCGCGCCATCGGCCGCCCAGCGCGCCGGCCCCGGCCGCCCTGCAGCGGGAACTCTCCGAACTCGCTGCAAGTTATGACGAGCCGGTGGGCATCGCCGTCTCCGACGTCACCGAAGGCTGGGTCGCCTCGGTCGACGGCCAGCAGGCCTTCCCCCAGCAGAGCGTCTCCAAGCTCTGGGTGGCGATCACCGCCATGGACGCCGTCGACCAGGGCCGCATGCGCCTGGACCAGGGCGTGCTGCTGACCGACGATGACCGCAGTGTCTTCTTCCAGCCGATCACTTATCGGATCGACAAGGACGGCTATCAGACCACGGTCGATGAACTGCTGAACAAGGCGCTGATCACCTCCGACAACGCCGCCAACGACAAGCTGATGGGCATGGTTGGCGGCCCCGTCGCCGTGCACGAGGTGCTGCAGCGCAAGGATATCGAGGGCGTCAGCCTGGCCGAGGACGAAAAGCACCTCCAGGCCCATATAGCCGGCATGACCTGGACCCCCCAGTTCCGCCCCTATGGCGCCTTCGAGGAGGCCCGTGGCCGCCTGCCGCGAGAGGTCCGCGACAAGGCCATGCAGGCCTATCTGGACGCCCCCTATGACGGCGCGAGCCCGGTCGGCATCGTCCAGGCGCTCTCCGCCCTGAAGCGCGGCGAACTGCTGTCGCCCGGCTCCACCGACGTGATCCTGGGCGCCATGGCCAAGGCGCGCACCGGCCCGCGCCGTCTGGCCGGCGGCCTGCCGTCGGGCTGGAAGATCGCGCACAAGACCGGCACCGGCCAGGACTGGCGCGGCGCGACATACGGCATCAACGATGTCGGCCTGCTGACCGCCCCCGACGGCCGCACCTATGCGGTGGCGGTGATGATGCCCAAGACCCACAAGCCGGTTCCGGCCCGTCTGGAGTTCATGCAGGCGGTCTCCCGCGCCGTGGTCGGCAACTGGCAGGCCGAGCGGCGCACGGTCGCCAGCCTGCGCGGATCGGAAGCCGTACGCGGCGACTAGGCGCGCGGCGGAAGAACCCCGCCCGTCGCCCGCCAATCGCGTTGACTCAAACCGGGCTCTCTGTATAAGTCCGCGCCTCTCGCCCGCGGGCCTTCTCGCGGGCGCAATCTTTTTTGCTATTTCAAGGCGCGAACGATGTACGCGGTGATCAAGACCGGCGGCAAGCAGTACCGGGTCCAAGCCGGTGATGTGCTTGTTGTTGAAAAGCTCGATGGCGAACCGGGTGCGGATGTCGCCTTCGGCGAAGTCCTCATGCTGGGTGATGGCGAGGCCGTGACGGTCGGCGCCCCCATGGTGGACGGGGCCAAGGTCAGCGCGACGCTGATCGAAACCCGCCGCGGTGAGAAGGTGAAGATCTTCAAGAAGATCCGTCGCCAAGGCTACCGCCGGACCCAGGGCCACCGCCAGTTCGAGACCGTTCTGCGCGTGACCTCGGTCGAAGGCGCGGGCAAGACCGACAAGTGGGAAGGGACCGTGTCCCTCACCACCAAGGCCGTGCTCAACGCCCGCTCGCGGAACCTGAAGCTGGAAGACGGTCCGGCCCAGACGCCGCAGCGTCAGTCCGCCCGGGCCCTCAAGGCCGCCGCGGCCGCCCCGGTCGTGGAAGCCGCTCCGGCCAAGAAGGCGGCGCCGAAGAAGGCCGCCGCTCCGAAGGCTGAAGCCCCGCAAGCCGGCGCCGAATAAGCAACCGACCAGACCAGTTTAGGAGGCCACTATGGCTCACAAGAAATCAGGCGGCTCCTCGCGTAACGGTCGCGACTCGGCCGGCCGTCGTCTCGGCGTGAAGAAGTTCGGGGGCGAAGCCGTCGCCGCCGGCAACATCATCGTGCGCCAGCGCGGCACCAAGTTCTATCCGGGCGTGAACGTCGGGATCGGCAAGGACCACACCCTCTTCGCCATGGCCCATGGCGCAGTGAAGTTCATCACCAAGCGCAACGACCGCACCTATGTGAACGTCGTGGCCGCGAGCGAGAACGCCAGCTAAGGCGGAACCCACCCGATCCGGTTCCGCTTCGACGAAAAGTCAGGCGGTACCGGACAGAATTCCCAAGCGGGGAGTCCGGACGCCGGGCTCCCCGCTTTTGTTTTCTGACCCAGAGCCCTTTCCGATCTGGCAAGCCAGATCGGATCAAAAAGGGCTCTATTCAAAGACCTAGAGCGTTTCTGAATCCGAAAAGCGCACCACACTTTTCGGGAAACGCTCTCGGTCCGGGAGGTAGAGATGTGCGCCATCGAAATCCAACCCGTCGTCACGACGGAGCGTCTGGTCCTGCGCCGGCCCAGGCTCAGTGACGCCAAGCGAATCGCCGAACTGGCCAATGATCACGACGTGGCGCGGATGATGTCGTCCATGCCCTGGCCCTATGGCCTCAGCGACGCCGAGGCCTTCCTGGCCGCCCAGGACGACAAGCCCGGCTGTGACTTCGTCATCGAGCATCCGGCCGAGGGCATGGTCGGGGTGGCCGGTTTCAAGTTCGACGCCCTGGGCCGCCCGGAGCTGGGCTACTGGCTGGGCCGACCCTATTGGGGCCACGGCTTCGCCACCGAGGCGGCGCGCGGCGCCCTGGTCTGGGCCGCCAAGGACTGGAGGAAGCGGGCGATCATCGCGCGCCACTTCACCGACAACCCGGCCTCCGGCGAGGTGCTGTGCAAGGCGGGCTTCCTCTACACGGGGGAAGTGACCCTGACCCCCTCCCCGGCCCGTCCGGAACCGGCGCCCTGCCGGACCATGGTCTGGCTCGCCTGACCCCCACCCCCCCGCCCGTCGGGCCGCATGGCTCGACGGGCGGCTCTCCTTGGTTCAAAAGGCCCTCATGAAGTTTCTCGACCAGTGCAAGATCTATGTCCGCTCCGGGAACGGCGGCGGCGGCGCGGTCTCGTTCCGGCGCGAGAAGTACATCGAGTACGGCGGCCCGGACGGCGGTGACGGCGGCAATGGCGGCGACGTCTGGATCGAGGCCGTCGACGGCCTCAACACCCTGATCGACTTCCGCTACCACCAGCACTTCAAGGCTGATACCGGCACCCACGGCATGGGCCGCAACCGCCATGGCGCGGCCGGCGCCGACGCGGTGCTGAAAGTCCCCGTCGGCACCCAGGTGCTGGAGGAGGACAAGGAAACCCTGATCATCGACATGGACACCGCCGGCCAGCGCTACCTGCTGTGCAAGGGCGGTAATGGCGGTTGGGGCAATGACCGCTTCAAGGGCCCGGCCAACCAGGCGCCCTACCACGCCAATCCGGGCCAGGAGGGCGAGGAGCGGTGGATCTGGCTGCGTCTGAAGTTGATCGCCGATGTCGGCCTGGCCGGACTGCCCAATGCCGGCAAGTCGACCTTCCTGGCCGCCGCCAGCGCCGCCAAGCCGAAGATCGCCGACTATCCGTTCACGACGCTGGCCCCCAATCTCGGCGTGGTCGATCTGTCGCCCAATGAGCGCTTCGTCATCGCCGACATTCCCGGCCTGATCGAGGGCGCCTCGGAGGGCGCGGGGCTCGGCACCCGCTTCCTGGGCCACGTGGAGCGCACCGCCGTGCTGATCCACCTGGTCGACGGCACCCAGGATGATGTGGCCGAGGCCTGGCGCACCGTGCGCCACGAGCTTGAGGCCTATGGCGAGGAGCTCGGCGACAAGACCGAGATCCTGGCGCTGAACAAGATCGACGCCCTGTCCCCCGACATGATCGACTTCCAGCGCCAGGCGCTGGAGGAGGCCTCGGGGACGAAGGTCCGGCTGGTCTCCGGCGTCTCTGGCCAGGGCGTGGTCGACATCCTGCGCGAGGCCTATGCCCTGGTGCGGCAGCGCAAGGCCGCCGCCGCCGCCAAGGCCCGCGGCGGCGAGGAGATCGAGGACTGGAAGCCGTGACAGGCGACGTCGCCGGCACGGGCCTGGCCACGGCCAGGCGTATCGTCGTCAAGGTGGGCTCGGCCCTGCTGGTCGGCGAGGACGGGGCGCCCGACGCCCACTGGCTGGCGGCCTTCGCCTCCGATCTGGCCCGCGTGCGCCATCGCGGCCAGCAGGTGCTGGTGGTCTCCTCCGGCGCCGTGGCCCTGGGCCGCAAGCGGCTGGGACTCGGCAAGCGCGCCCTGACCCTGCCGGAAAAGCAGGCCGCCGCCGCCGCCGGCCAATCGGCCCTGATGCGGGCCTGGGAAGAAGCCCTGGAGCCCCACGGCTTCGCCGCCGCCCAGGTGCTGTTGACCCGCGACGACACCGAGGTCCGCCGCCGCTGGCTGAATGCCCGGGCCACGGTGGAGACCCTGCTGACCCTGGGCGTCGTGCCCGTCGTCAACGAGAACGACACCGTGGTCACCGAGGAGATTCGCTACGGCGACAATGATCGGCTGGCCGCGCGGGTCGCCCAGATGATCGGCGCCGACGTCCTGGTGCTGCTCTCCGACATCGACGGGCTCTACACCGCCGATCCGCGCGACAATCCCGACGCCCGGCACATTCCACGCGTGACCCGGCTCGACGCCGAGATCGAGGCCATGGCCGGGGGCGCGAACGCCCGGGCCGGGGTCGGCACGGGCGGCATGGCCACCAAGATCGCCGCCGCCCGCATGGCCCAGGCCGCCGGCTGCGCCACGGTCATCACCCTGGGGCGTCGACCCTCGCCGCTCTACGCCGTCGAGCATGGGGAGCGGGCCACGGTCATCGAGCCGGCGCTCACCGCCAAGGCCGCCTACAAGGCCTGGATCGCCGGGTCTCTCGCGCCCAATGGCGCCCTGATCATCGACGCCGGCGCCGCCCGGGCGCTCGCCACCGGCAAGAGCCTGCTGGCGGCCGGGGTCAAGGCCGTCGAGGGCCGGTTCGAGAAGGGCGACGCGGTCATTGTCCGCGACGAGACCGGCGCCGAGATCGGGCGCGGCCTGTCCCGCTACGACGCCGCCGACGCCGAGACCATTCGCGGCCTGAAGTCCGACGCCATCGAGGCGGCCCTGGGCTTCACCGAGGGGCCGTTGATCCACGCCGATGATTTGGCGCTCGC
>NZ_CANCLE010000126.1 GCF_947378715.1 Phenylobacterium aquaticum | reverse complement strand
GGAGCGGCCGGAACGCTGGGAATACCGGCTGACCGACGAGGGCCGCGACCTCTATCCGCTGATCGCCGAGCTGAACCGCTGGGGCGACCGCTGGCTGGCGACCGACCAGGGCCCGCCGCTGATCACCTATCACCGCACCTGCGGCCACGAGCTCGTCCCCCTGGTGACCTGCGACCACTGCGGGGAGGCGGCGACGGCGTTCAGCGTGACGCAGGGGTGAGAGACGGGGGGCATTGGCAAGACCGAGCGATAGGCTAAGCGTAGCCGCAGCGGGGGACGGATGGCGGAAGGCGGGTTCATCGAAGGCGTGCTCGGCGAAGAGGCCGAGGAGCGGGCGGAGAGTGGTTCCGGCGCCGGGGACGCGGCGGCCATTGCCCTGGCTATGGACGAGGCCAAGCGCGACCCCGAACTGGCCGCCAAGGCGGGCGCCTATCTCGACACCCAACGGGCCCTGGCCGAGCTCCAGATCAAGCATTTCGACGAGGAGCGGCGGCTTGCCATCGTGGCGACCCGGCGAAAGGCCTATGCCGATCGTATCCGCAACGCCTTCTCCACCCTGGTGGCGGCCGGCGTGCTCATCGTGCTGATCTCCATCGGCGGCATGGTGATTGAAGCTGCGGGCGACCACGGCCTGGTGATCGAGGCCTTCTCCACGCCCGCCGAGATCGCCAGGGACGGTCTGACCGGCCAGGTGATCGCCCAGCGGGTCCTCGACAAGCTGGAGGCCCTGCAGGCGGCCACCGTCGCCGAGCGCCCCGCCACCAGCTATCAGAACAATTGGGGCGCTGAGCTGAAGGTCGAGATCCCGGAAACCGGGATCAGTCTTGGCGAGGTGCAAAAGCTGCTCCGCGAAAGGCTCGGTCACGCCCAGCATGTCCGCGGCGAGGTCTTGCGCACCGCGAACGGGATAGCCCTTACCGCGCGCCTCGACGAAGAGCCCGGCGAGACGGCCGAGGGCCCGGTCGAGGACCTCGACGCCCTGGCGCAGAAGACGGCGGAGGCGCTCTATCGGGCCAGCCAGCCCTATCGCTACGCCCGATATCTCCTGGGACTCAATCGACGCCAGGAGGCGCAGGAGGTCGCCGAGGCCCTCGCCAATTCCGCCAACGCGCAGGAGCGGCCCTGGGCCTATAACCTGTTGGCGACTTTGGACCTGGCGGCCGGCGATCTCAAAAAGGCGTCCGCCGCGGTGAAGACGGCCGAGGCGCTCGGCGGCGCCGGCGGAGAGCAGGCGCACATCAACGCCGCCACCATCGCCCTTTGGAGCGGGCACGACGAAGCGCTCTTCAAGGAGAGCCTCTATCTGGACACGCCGGGCTTCTTCGAGCGGACGGCGGCGGAAGTGACCCCGGAGACCACCGCCTCGAACCGGCTGATCAGCTCCGGCTATCTGGCGAGCCAGCTCGGCGACTTCGGCCGGGCCGTGCATGACTATCGCGCCCTGGCCAATGGGATGGTCCGCCAGCAGTCGTTCAGCTTCCAGCAATCCCAGGTCGCCTGGGCCCTGGCGCGCGCCCACGATCCGGCCGCAGCCGCCGCGGCGCTGGATGAGGCGGGCCCACAGGACGTCAATTTCTATCTGAACGAAGCTGCGTCCGGCTGGTTCTCCATCCCCGACTATCAGCTTGCCGCCGAGCGGGGCGACTGGGCGGGCGCGCTGGCCGATCTTCGCCGGGTGGACGCCCTGATCGAGGCAGGCAAGGCGGCGCAACCCAGCCTCACCCTGCTGCAACCGGCCCTGGTGCGCCCGCTGATCGCGCGCGCCCTGCTCAAGACCGGCGATCTTGCCGGCGCCCAGACCCAGATCGCGACAACGGCCATGGATTGCGACCTTTGCCTGCGTATCCGAGGCGAGATCGCAGCGGCGGGGCGCGACCCGGTCGGCGCCAACCGGGCCTTCGCGGAGGCGGTGCGCCAGGCGCCCGACCTTCCGTTCGCCTATGCGGAATGGGCGCAGGCGAAGCTTGACCGGGGAGACGTGAAGGGCGCGCTCGCCCTTTTCGAGACCGCGCACGCCAAAGGCCCCCGTTTCGCGGACGCCCTGAAGGGCTGGGGCGACGCCTTGGTCCGCACGGGCGAGCGGCGGGCGGCGATCGCCAAATACGACGCCGCGCTGAAGCTGACGCCCGATTGGGCCGACCTCAGAACGGTCAGGGACGCGGCCAAGGCCCGCGCCGGCTGAGCGCTGCTTAGGGGACACGATACCTATTTCCCGATTTTGATCGGCGCGGACGGAGCCGGGAAATAGGCATCATGTCCCCATTCCGCCCCGCGTGTATGATCAGCGATCGACATGCCAGTCGCGAGGGGCGCCGTGCGGGAACTGCTCGTCATTCGTCACGGTCAGAGCCAGCATCACCTCGACGGCCGAACAGGCGGCTGGACGGACTCGTCGCTGACGGACCTTGGAAGAGCGCAGGCCGGGGCGACGGGGGCGTTTCTCAGGGACCACCCTCCGTTCCCGCTCTCCGCTATTGTCAGCAGCGACCTCGCCAGGGCTTCCGAAACCGCGGCCATAATCGGCGCCGCGGTGGGGCTCGATGTCGAATTGGCGCCGGCGCTTCGTGAGCTGAACAATGGAGTCGCCGCGGGGCTGACCGTTGAGGAGGCGCGCCGCCTCGAAACGCCGTTTCAAGAGCCGGCCCTGGATTGGGCGCCGTTCCCGAAGGGGGAGAGCTGGCGTGAGCTCTACAGCCGCATGTCGTTGTGCCTCTCGACCTTGCGCGCCAGCGGCAGGGACAGGCTCGTCCTGGTCAGCCATACGAACGCAATCATCTGCGCGATCAACTGGGTCTTGGGGCTTGATAGCGACCGGCAGCTTCGCGATCTGATGTACGAGATCAGGCCTTGCAGCCTGACGCATTTGCGCATCGGGGGCGACGGGTCGCGCACAGTCGTGCGGTTGAACGACACGGCCCATCTCTCATCGCGATGAAGACCTAGCCGCCCACCCCCTCGTGCGAGCGGTCCATGGCGCGCTTATAGGCGTCGCGGCCGGTGGTGCGGGCGAGGTAGGCCTGTTCGGCGTCGCCGAGGATGAGGCCGCAGTTTCGTTGGCCGAGGCCAAGCGCGTAGGTCACCGAGATGTCGGCGGCGGTGAAGGCGTCGCCCGCGAGGTAGGGGGAGTGGGCGAGCCTTTGGCTGACCAGCTTCAGACGCTTGCCGAGCACCTTCAGGCACCAGGTCGCGCCCCAGTTCTCCCGCTCGGCCTCCGGCGCCATGAAGCGGCTGACGACGACGGGCATCATCAGGGTGGCGAGGCCGGCTTCGCCCAGGTGCAGGTACTGCTGGTAGGCGGGGAAGGTCGGATCCTGCGGCGCGGGCGCCAGCGGCGTCGGCCCGTAGCGGGCCATCAGATATTCCATGATCGCGATCGACTCGATCATGGAGACGTCGCCGTCCTGGAGCGCCGGGATGTAGTCGGCGGGGTTGACCGCCAGGAACTCCGGGTCCTGCTCGGGCGCCAGCATGTCCACCTGCTTCACGCGGTAGGGGAGGCCCATCTCCTCCAGCGCCCAGACGACCCGGATCGATCGCGAAATCTGTCCGCCCCAAACGGTTATCATGCGGTGGTCCTTTCCTGAGGTGGCTGAGGATGAGCGAAGCGCATCTGGCCGGGGTGGTCCAGGGCTATGGGAGGCTTGGCGTCAGCGAGGTGCGCGTTCCCCCGTCGCTGGCAGACGCAATGCGGCTTCGAGGCGGGTGGGCGAAGGTCCGGTTCCAGGCGAAGGGGCCATGGCGGCATTCGACCCGTTGCGTTCGTTGAGAGATTGGCCATAGTTCGGTTCGCGCTGAAGTAGTGGGGCATCGATAGTGGGCCATCCGTATGACGCCGAGCGGGCGATAAGCCATCTAAGGTTCATGCTGGACAATGCGGACATGATTTATCCGCTTCTGCTGTCCGTTCCTGTGTTCGCAGTCGTCCTGATGCTCAAGAGTGTTCGCGCCCGCCTGACGGAGCCTGTAACGCTTGCTGCTTTTCTGGGTGTGTTTTTGCTTTGGGCCGCCCTGATCCCGTGGGGCGCATTATGGCTAGATGCCATGGACGTTCGGAACGCCAGCCCGAAATGGGCCGGATGGCCAATCGCTGGCGTATTGTTTGGGTGGCCCGTCGTTGGAGCAACGCTCGTCATCCGCGCGAAAGGCGCGCGCATCGCGAGCGCGGTATACGTGTTGTCCAATGTTCCCGGATGGCTTCTCGGCTGCTTTGTTTGTGCCATGGCAGTCAGCGGCGACTGGATTTGATTTACGTAGCGGCCGTTTTCCACCCTTCGCTGACGTTCGGAACGACCGCTTCTAGGCCAATGGCCGGGCGCCTGGTTCCAGGTGAACGGGCCATGACAGCGTTCGACCCATTGCGGACGATCAACCCGCACGGCTACGGTTCCACTCCGATGCCGGTGGGGATTCATGGATATTCACAGACCGAAGCCGGTGCACAGCTGGCGTGAGTTCGCCTCCGAGATCCTCGTGATCGTGGTGGGCATCACCATCGCCCTGTCGGGCGAGCAGACGTTGGAATGGCTGCATTGGCGCCACGAGGTCGCCGAGACCCGCGCCGCCCTGCGCAAGGAGGTCGGGATTGATCTCGACAGCCTGGACTTCATTATTGCGGAGGAGCCCTGCATCGATCGTCGCCTCGCCGAGGTGGGAAGCGCCCTGGGCGTGCCGGGTGCGCCGCCGCTCAAGCGGCCCCTGGGACAACCGCAGTTTCCGAACATGCCCTCGGCGGCGTGGGACGTGGCGCGGGCGTCCGGCGTCGTGTCACACCTGCCGCAAGAGGAAGCGAGCCACTATCGATCCATCTACACGGAGCTGGAATGGACCAAGGCCCGCATTGATGAGCAGAGGTCGGATTGGGCCACCCTGTCAGCCCTGGATCTCGGCGCGCCGATCTCGCCGATCCTGCAGGCCGAACTCCTGCCGACCCTGGCCCACGCCAAGGTGGTGGCGAGCAAGTTCGCGCAGAACTATCCCCTGGTCCCCGGCGGCGACAGCGCGAAGACCGGCTTCATGGGACGGCACGCCGCGCAGGTCGGGGTGGATCGCCTTCGACGGCAGACCCCGAGCCTCTCATCGGCCACGATCGCCTCGCGCCGGGTCTTTTGCGAAGCCGCCTGAACCGGGCAGGGCCCAATGCGGCGGCGCCGGTGACCAGGCCCTAGAACTCTTCCCAGGTGTCGTCGGGCCGGGATTGCGGGGCGTGGCCGCCACCGACGGCGATCTTCTGGCGTTGCGGCGGGGCGTGACGGGCGGGCGCGCGGGGCGGGGCTGAAGCGCGTCGCGTCGGCTGGCCGGCGTCGCCGGACTTGAAGCGGCCGACCAGGGTGGAGAGTTCGCCGGTCTCGCCGCGCAGGGCGTGGACGGCGGCGGAGGTCTCCTCGACCATGGCGGCGTTCTGCTGGGTCATCTGGTCCATGTGATTGACCGCGGTATTGACCTGGTGAAGGCCGGCGGCCTGTTCCTGGGCCGAGGCGGCGATCTCGCTGACCAGGGCGTCGATGCTCGCGACATGCTCGACGATGCGGCCCAGGGAGCGGCCGGTCTGGCCGACCAGGTCGACGCCGGAAGAGACCTGCTGGGTGGAGGCCGAGATCAGGGTCTTGATCTGCTTGGCGGCTTCGGCGGAGCGTTGGGCGAGCGCCCGGACTTCGGAGGCGACCACGGCGAAGCCCTTGCCGGCTTCGCCCGCGCGGGCGGCCTCGACGCCGGCGTTCAGGGCCAGGAGGTTGGTCTGGAAGGCGATCTCGTCGATGACGCCGATGATCTGGCTGATCTTGCCGGAGCTTTCCTCGATCTCGCCCATGGCGGTGACGGCGCGACGCACCACCTCGCCGGAGGTCTCGGCGTCGGCGCGGGCGGTGGCGACCACGGCGGTGGCTTCCTTGGCGCCGCTGGCGGTCTTGGCGACCGTGGCGGTGATCTCGTCGAGGGCGGCGGCGGTCTCTTCCAGGCTGGCGGCCTGCTGCTCGGTGCGGCGCGACAGGTCGTCGGCGGCCTGGGTGATCTCCTGGGCGCCGGAATCGATGGCGACGGTCGAGCCGGACAGGGTGCGGATGGCGTCCTGCAGGTGGGTGACGGCGGAATTGAAGTCGGCCTTCAGCCGCTCATAGTCCGGCGCGACGTCGAGGTTCAGGCGAACCGTCAGGTCGCCCTGGGCCAGTTCGGACAGCTCATGGGCCATGGCGTCGACAACGCGCTTCTGGGCCTGGCCGGAGGCCTCGAAGGCGGCCTCGGTGTCCTTCAGGCGACGGTCGACCTCCTCGTGCATGCGTGCGGCGTCCTGCTCCAGGCGGACCCGCTCGATGGCGTTCTCCTTGAAGACCAGCACGCTGCGGGCCATGTCGCCGACCTCGTCCGAGCGCTCGGCGCCGAACACGTCGACGGCCAGCTCCCCGCCGGCCAGGCGCTTCATGACGCCCTCGAGCTTGAGGATCGCCGAGACCACCAGGCGTTCGAAGAAGGCGGCGGCGAGGATGCCGCCCACCACCATGCCCACCGCGATCAGGGCGGTCATCAGCATGGCCTGGGTGAATTGCTTCTCGCCGGCCAGACGCGCGGCCTCGGCGGCGTCGGAGGCCTGGTCGGCCAGGACGACGATCTCGGCGCTCAGCTTGTTGTAGGCGTCGAGGCGGCCCCGATAGGCGTCGGTGGCCAGGTCCTTCTGGCTCAGCTGCGAGAAGGCCAGCATGTCCTTGCCGTCGGCGCGGTAGGCCAGCCAGGCCTTTTGCAGGTCATTGATCGACTGGCGGACATTGGGCGCGAGCGGGACGGGGGCCAGGAGCTTGAAGCGGTCGTCGATCTGCTTGACGTCGGCGTCCAGCGCCTTTTCGGCGGTCTGCATGGTGGGCACGTCGAGGGACAGGATGTGGCTGGCCTCGACGGCGCGGAAATCACTGATGAAGCCGTTGATGTCGCCGAGATTGTTCTCGACCGGCAGCCAGACGGTGCTGAGCTCCTTCAGCTTGGCGTTCGATCCGCTCAGCAGCATGGCGTTGGCGGCGCAGATCGCCAGGATGACCAACAGACCCGCGGTCCAGGACGCGCGCATACGCGCCTTGATCGTTCGAAGCATGTTGTCTGATCCCAGCCGTCAAAGCGCGGCGTGGGGCCAGAGTCATCTGCGTTGGTTAATTTGCGTTAAAATCCGAGATGGCCGAGCGTGCGACGCCGAGCCGCATGACGCGCCGTTCAGCGCGCCACCGGACGGGAAATCATCTCCTGCAGCTCGGCCGTCATCGGCTGGCCGGCCTTCATCGCGGCGCTGATCCGGCCGTCGAAATATTCCCGCCACTCGCAGATCAGCGGGCCGCGGAATTCCAGCGTGCCGGCATAGGGAATGGCCACGTGCTCGCCGGTGGTCAGCCAGAACTCGTCGACGCCTTCCATGAACATGCGGTCGTTGTTCTCGGCATAGTCGAACAGCCGCCACTTGTTGGTCTTGATGATCGGGGCCATGCCCTGCAAGGCCTTGCGCATGGCGTCCTTGCCGCGGATCGCCGGGGCGTAGCCGGAGGAATTGCGCCAGATGATGTCGTCGGTGACGTGGACCAGCACGCCCTCGATGTCCTGATGATGCCAGGCCTCGATGACGGCCATGAAGATGGGATAGAGGCGGGACATGGCAGGCTCCTGGGACAGGGCGGGGGAGGCGGCGACCACGCCTGCGGCGCCGGCGGCGGCCAGCAGGGTGCGTCGATCGAGGGAGAAGAGGGGGCTCACGTGCGGGCTCACGGGGCGACCTGGCGGTCGAGCAGGCCTTCGACCTGCTTCGACATCGGTTCGCCGGCCTTCTGCTGGGCGATGACGCCCAGGTCGACATAGTCGCGCCAGCCGCAGATCAGGTCGCCGCGAAAGTCCAGCACCCCGGCATAGGGGGCGGCGACGCGCTTGCCGTCGGCGGTGGTGTAGTCGTCGACGCCTTCGATGAACAGGCGGTCGCCGGTCTCGGCATGGGCGAAGATCCGCCACTGGATGGCGTGCATGTCCTTCTGGAAATTGCCCAGCAGCTTGCCGGCGGCTTGCTTGCCGCGCACGGGCGGCATGGCGGCGGCGGCGTAGTGCCAGACGATGTCGTCGGACATGTGGGCGAGGACGCCCTCGATGTCCTTGGCCTGCCAGGCCGCGATGACCTTGCCCAGGATGGCGTAGCAACGGCCCATGACCGACCCCTTTTAACTCAAACATGAAAATGGCCGGGCGGCGAACCGCCCGGCCAGAACTCTAGACTTAGAACGGGGCGGAGACTTCCATCCCGAAGGTGCGCGGCGCGCCGAACGAGGACATTTCGTCATTGAAGAAGACGATGATGTTCGTGCGGTAGACCTCGTCCGTCAGGTTCTTGCCGAAGGCCGAGACGCTCCAGCCCTTGGTGGGGGAGGTGAGGGTGACCCGGGCGTCGAGGGTGCCATAGGCGGGTTCCCACGAGGTGTTTTCCGGCGCCCACGGCATCTTGCCCTGCCAGCGATAGCTGACCCGCCCGACCAGGGCGTCGGTCCAGGAGCCGACGCTGGTGGTGGCTTCCGCCCCCACCGCCGCCTGCCACTTGGGCGTCCGTTGCATCAGGTGGCCGGAGTTGTTGACGCCGGCGAAGACGAACTGGTCGTACTTGCCATCGACATAGCTGCCGCTGGCCCAGGCGTGGAACCAATGGTTGGGCGCGTATTGCAGGTCGGTCTCGGCGCCCTTGATCGTCGCGCCAGGGGCGTTGCTGATCACGTTGCAGAGGCAGGAGGCGAGCGTCTGCTGCACCTGGAGGTCGGTGTACTTCATGTAGAAGACCGCCGAATTCCACCGCACGGTCCGGTCGAACAGCTCGGTCTTGTAGCCGACCTCGTAGTTGGTGACCGTCTCGGGGTTGTAGGGCGTCGCCGCGGCGAAGGCGTTGGAGGCGTCGTTCTGGAAGCCGCCGCCCTTGAAGCCGACGGACACGGTGCCATAGGCCATGGTCGTGTCATTCGGGGTCCAGCGCAGGGTCGCCTGGGGGGTCAGCTTGCTCCAGCTCTTGCCGTAGCCGGTGGTGAAGTTGGTGGTCAGCGGGGTCAGCGGCGCGGTGTCGAGGGGGTGCAGCTTGTCGCCGGTGGCGACGATGATGCCCTGCTGATTGCCGCCCTTCTTGTCCTGGGTGTAGCGGGCGCCAACCTCGAACTTCAGGGTGTCGGTCAGCTTGTAGCCAAGCTGGGCGAAGACGGCCATGTCCTGGTTGTGGCCGTGGTCATCCCAGTGGGATTCGCCCGACAGGGTCGGCAGGACCGAGGATTCACCCCAGAACCGGTTGAACTGGTGCACCCGGCTCTTGAGGTAATAGGCGCCGACGATCCAGTCGAGGCGGCTGTCGGGATTGGTCGAGGTCAGGCGGACCTCTTCCGAGAACTGGTGGACCTGCTCGATGAAGTTCACCGGCTCGGCGAACAGCAGCGACGAACCGACCGACGCCAGCTGGGCGGCGGAGAAGTTGAAGCCGTTGGTCGGGCCGAGGCCCGTCTGGTCGTACATCGTGAAGGCGCGGTTATCGCGATAGCCGGTGATGCTGGCGAACCGGATGTTGGGCGCGACGTCCTTCTCGACCTTGGCGATGACGTCATAGGTCTCGTGGCGGGCGCCCTGGGGCGTCGGGGCCAGGTCACCGGCGAACAGCGGCCACACCGGGAAGCTCTGGCGGATGTTCAGGCCGGGAAGCTGGGCGGCGATCAGCTTGCGGGTGCCGGACCAGATGTTGGGGCCGGCCGGCAGGGTCGTGCTCTTCAGCCCGACGCGGTTGACGCCGTGGTTGTCGTCCTTGGCGTAGTCGACATTGAGGCTGGCGCGCAGGTCGGAGTCCGACGGCTTGTAGGCCAGCTGCGCCCGGGCCTGGACCGAGTTCAGGTCCTCGAGGTCGGAATTGTGCAGCAGGTCCTTGGCGTAGCCGGAGTGGTTGATGGTCTGGAACGAGAAGCGGCCGGCCACGGTGTCGGTCAGGGCGCCGGTCAGATAGCCCTGGGTCTGGCGCAGGTCATAGTTGCCGAGGGTGAGGGTGACCTTGCCGGACTGGTCGAAGCTGGGGGCGTTGGAGATGATGTTGACCGCGCCGCCGGCGACGTTCTTGCCGAGCAGCACGCCCTGGGGCCCGCGCACCACTTCGACCCGCGACACGTCATAGAAGGACGAGTTCAGGTTGCCGGAGCGGCTGACATAGACGTCGTCGACGAAGGTCGAGACCGACTGGTCGGCGGTGGGCGAGGTCAGGCGGGTGTTGACCACGCCGCGGATGTTGATCTCGTTGGCCTGGGGCGAATTGGCCGTGAAGGAGATGCCGGTCATGTTGTGACCGAGGTCTTCCAGGCTCAGCACCCGGTCCTTGGCCAGGCTGGCGCCGGTGACGGCGGTGATGGCCAGGGGCGCGGACTGGACGTTTTCCTCGCGCTTCTGGGCGGTGACGATCAGCTCTTCGAGCTGGGTGCCGCCGGCGGCGGCCGCGAAGGCCGGCATGGCCAACGTCATCCCGGCGAGCAGGGCGATGATGGATGTGGTGTGTTGCAGCTTCACTGGTTTTCTCCCCCTGGGCCTGTGCGACCTGAAAAGTCGTCGGCGGCCCGTGTTGTTTCCCCGCGCAAGGCGGAAATTTTCGACGTGATGAGGGGGTGTGGCGTCGTCGGACGAACCCTCCTGGCAGGGCTGACCCTGGGGTCAAGCCAACTTGCATAAGGCCAGGAGCTGATGGCCGCGCTAGACCGTGGGCGCAGGCGCAATGGCTCGCGGTTGGTCCCGACTACGACTTTCCCCCCGTATGTTTTTCGTTCGTCTACACCTCCGAGAATAGGCCGTCTTTTTTCGTCTCGTCAAGCAAGTCACTCAATGTGAGAAGTTTCGGGCAGGCGGATCGCCCGGCGAATGACGCCGTTCGAACCGCCAGACTCGGTTCCTCCAGAAAGGACTTGCCAACGGTCGGTACCGTTATGCAAGTTAATTCAGAACCAGGCGGCGCGACAGGCCGTCGCGCGCAAAATCAGGGGAGGAGCCAGACCATGTCCGAGAGCCTTACGGACGAACAGAAGATCGCCATCGGCCGGGAGATGGCCGAGGCCTGGCGGGCGCTCGACTGGCGCAAGGTCGCCGACATGTTCACCCCCGACGGGGTGCTGCATTCGATGATGGTCGATCCGATCGTCGGGCGCGATGCGGTGTTTAAGCGCGTCTCCGGCCTGGGCGACGGGCTGGAGAGCATCACCCTGAACATCCGCCACATGGGGGTGATCGACGGGGTGCTCTACATGGAGCGCAGCGACGAATTCGTGATTCGCGGCAAGTTCGGCTCGGCGCCGGTGGTGGGGGTGCTGGAGTTCGAGGGGCCACTGATCAAGGTCTGGCGCGAATATTACGACCGCGCCCACCTCCTGAAGGCCATGGGCCTTGTCGAGGATTTCGACGCCAAGACCCGTTGAGACCATGAGCGAACCCGACGTCTCCATGGCGGAGATCCGCGCCCTGCTGGACAAGCAGGCGATCACCGAGGTGGTGCTCAGCTATAGCCGCGCCGTCGATCGCGGCGACGAGGCCCTGTTGCGGGCCTGCTATCACGACGATGCGGTCGAGGATCACGGCGGGTCGTTCCTCGGCTCGGCCAGCGACTATATCGCTGCGGTGCTGCCGACCCTGCACAGCGACCGGCTGATGACCCACACCGTGACCAATATACTGGTCGAGCTGGAGGGGCCGACCAGGGCGACCTGCGAGAGCTATTATCTCTCCTTCGCCCGCTATCCGGCCGCTGATCCGCCGTTCGAGACCCTGACCCTGGCCCGGGCGATCGACCGGATGCAGAAGCGCGACGGCGTCTGGCGCATCGCCCGGCGGAACCTGCGCTGGGAGTGGAACCGCGAACAGCCGATCGCCGAGACCTGGGCCCGGGGCGGCATCGGCGATCCGGCGATCCTGCTGCACGGCGGCAAGAAGCCGAACGACCCGCTGTACGCCGATCGC
>NZ_CANCLE010000125.1 GCF_947378715.1 Phenylobacterium aquaticum | reverse complement strand
ATCCCGATCCACAAGCAGGGCGTCTATTCCGTCTATCCGACCC
Source organism: Phenylobacterium aquaticum (assembly GCF_947378715.1). Classification (GTDB taxonomy): domain Bacteria; phylum Pseudomonadota; class Alphaproteobacteria; order Caulobacterales; family Caulobacteraceae; genus Phenylobacterium; species Phenylobacterium aquaticum_A. The sequence goes on along the minus strand of NZ_CANCLE010000125.1, from coordinate 12,083 downwards.
CGGGCGGCCTGCCGGTCACCGAGGCCAAGGCGGAGACGGTGATGAGCCTGCCCATGCACCCCTATCTGACCGAGGACCACCAGGACCAGATCATCGCCGCGATCCGCTCCCACGTGCTGAAGAACCGGTAACGCTCCTCCCCCGCTGGGCAGAGGGTCGGAGGGGGCCCATGCCGCGACCGTCCCTGCGGGACAGCCCCCTCAGTCAGCTTCGCTGACAGATCCCAGGGCGGGGGAGCAGCGCGCGTACTATTTGAACCAGCAGAGCTGTTCCGTCGTCGCCAGCAGCACGCCGTCGCGGCTCCAGAGCGTGCCGGTCTGGTCGAAGAAGCCGGCTTCGAAGCGACGCGCCTGGGCCTGGGCCAGGACGAAATCACCGCCCACCGCCGCAAGCTCCGCCGGGGTGGCGTGGAAATAGACGCTCATCGATACGGTGGAGACCGGCCGGCGCACCGGCTCGCGATAGAAGATTCGGGGCGCGAACACGTCGGCCAGGGCCGCCAGCAGCGGATAGTCCAGCGCCCGGCCCTGGCCGTCGCGGACCCAGGTCAGGGTCTCGGTCGAGGCGTTCTCCTGCAGGATCGTCGCCCCCCCGGCCGGGAGAAAGTCGAACATGCCGCCGAAGGCCAGACCGCCCCGACGCTCGGGAACCTCCAGGGTCTCCGGCGCCGCGACCAGCGGCATCTGCGCCTCGTGGGCCGACAGGGTGTCGCGGCGATGGCCCAGGGTGACCATGGCCATGGCGGCCACGCCCTCGCCCTGGCCGAGCTCCGAGGTCCAGAACTCCATCGACCGGCCCTGGCGCGCCGGCCGGGTGGTGACGGTCAGCGGGGTCTCGTCCAGCCCGCCCATCAGATTGGCGGTCATGGCCACGGGCGTGCCGTTGTGATCGGGCTCGGCCAGCACGGCCTTGAGCAACAGGGCGATCGTCCAGCCGCCCCAGGGGCCAATGGCGTTCCAATAGCGCTTGTCGACCTGGCTTTCCCAGGCGCGCGGCCCCTTGGCGGTCAGCGGCAGGGCGGAGTCAAAGTCCAGCAGGGCGGGAGGGGCGCCCGAAAGGTCGTCCATGGAAATAGCCTCGGATCGCAATGAGGCGCCGCGTTCAGGGGAGGCGGCGGCGCTGTGGAACAATCCGTGGCTAATGCGTCAGGCCCAGAGCGCGCGCAAGCCCGCCGCCGCGTCCGCCCCCTGCGCCACACCCGCGCGGGCCGCGTCGGCGCGCTTCCTGAAGTCCATCAGGTTCAGCCCCATGGCCGCCAGGCTGCCGGCGTCCGGCGACAACACCATCACCTCGGCGCCCCCATCGCGCAGCACGGCGATCTCGGCCTCAAAGCGCCGGGCCTGGGCCTCGGCGGCCGCGCCGGCCGTGGCCCCGGCCCGCACCTGGACCACCACCACCTGGTCATAACCTGTGGCCATGTCGGCATTGGTGCCGGAGCGCATGCCGCCATCCATGTAGCGGCGGCCCTTGAGCGTCACCGGCGGATAGACGCCGGGCACCGAGCAGGACGACGCCACCGCCCGGGTCACGCCCACGCCGCTCTCCGCCGTCCACAGCACGAACTCACCGGTCTCCACATCCACCGCCGTGCAGCCATAGCCACGCTCCGGCCAGGTGGTGTCGGGCAGTCCGGCGAAGGAACGGCCGAAGCTTGAGATGAAGGTCGTCTCGTCCGGGGTCTCGGCGGCCTTGGCGAAGGCGCCGATCTCGACCCGCACCTCCTGCGGATCGCGCGCGCCCGACCCCGCCTCGGCCATCAGTTTCATCAGCTGGCTGAGGTCGGCCGGCGGCGCGGGCTTTGGCGCGCCTTCCGCCCGGGGCGCTGGCGGCGGTTCGGCTAGGATCGGATCGACCAGGGTCGCGGCCTGCGCCCCCATGGCCAGCCGCGCGCCAACGAAGCTGCCCGCCGAGGTGCCCAGGATGAAATCGGCCTTGCCGAGATCGACCCCGGCCCGCGCCAAGCCGGAGATCAGCCCGGACTCCCAGGCGATGCCCACCGGCCCGCCGCCACCCAGAACCAGCGCCTTGCGTCCCATCTGCGTCTCTCCCCGTTCTTGTCTTGGCCCCAGGATCGTCCAGCCTGGAGCGCGCCGCAAGACAAGACGGGCGCAGTCCTCTTGGTCGGACTGCGCCCGCTTCGGAAGCCCGGCCGATAACTCCCCCAAGCTCGGCCGTGCTGACGCTGCCCCGAGGGACGACGTCACGGGCGGCTCCCGGCGCCCGATCGGGTCAGCGCCTCAGCGCAGCTTGGTCATGGTGTCATAGGCGATCTGCGCGCCGACCAGCTGCGGGGTCTGGCGGCTGGCCGGGGTTCGCTTCTCGAAGCCCGCGCCGTTCACGGCGGTCCATTTGGCCGCTCCCTTGGGCGGATCGCCCGAGGTGACGAACTGAGCCTTCACGGTCGAGGTCGGCAGGTGCGTCACCCGCACGGTGAAGCTCACCCCGGTGGGCGAGGCAGCGTCATTATCGGGCAGCACCTCCATCAGGTACTGGACCCCCTGCCCCATGGCCAAGGTCTCCAGATACTGGATGTCCAGCCGGTCCTCGCGGCTCTTCTGGGTCGAGACCTTGCGCATCAGGGCCTCGCGGCTGACCATCTTGGCGCCGGCCGACAGGAAGGTGGAGAAGATCGCCGACTCCACCCCGTGGGCATAGGTCGGGTCGGCGATGGCGTAGCGGCTGTCCGTGGAACGTTCCTGGCGCTGACGCTGTTCGGTCAGCACGACGGCGCTGGAGCTCTGGCTGGCGGCGGCGATGCTGTCGCTCCGACCCGCCGCCATCCCATAGTCCGCGACGGCCAGAGAGCCCGAGCTGCGGGCCCCCACGGCGTCGGTCCGGCTGGCCCCCACCGCCGCCCCGGTCTGGACGCTGTCATACTGGCTGGTGGCGTCCTCCAGGAGCTCGCGGTTCCAGAACAGCAGGATCGAGGGCCGCCCCGCCGCCTGGTACCAGCGGGCGAAGGCGCTGGAGGCGGCGAAGTTTCCCGCGTCCGGACTGGCGGCCGGGGCTGGGGCGTTCACCGCCGGCATCCCCTCGCGATAGGTCACGGCCGGCGCCTCCGGGCGATACTGCGCGGCGGCGGGACCGGCGAAGGCCAGACCGGCCAGGGCGGCGGCGATGAGCTTGGGCGTGATCGACATCGAACCCTCCAGGGATCGAGACCCGGGCGCTATTGGGCGCCTCGGACCTCCACATAGTACTGAGCCGAATTCAGGCGGGTGGAGCCCTGCTCGAAGGTGACCATGGCCTGGGGCTGGGCGAACAGCCGGGTCCAGGACTGGGCCTGGTCGGTAGGGACGCCGTTGGCGTCGTACCAGGAGGCGCGGACCTCGAGCGGCAGGGCCACGTCGGTCTTGTTGCGGATCTGGACGGTGATCTTCTTGAAGCCGGTGGGGCCGGTGGAGACATAGGCGCCCTCCACGTCCAGCAGGCTGTCGACCTTGGTCTTGGACATGTTCTTGTAGCGGGCCAGGGTCGCGTCGATGACCCGCACCGTGTTCAGGGTCGGGCGCAGGTCATTCTGGTTGTCGATGCGCACGCCGCCTTCCGGGGAGGGGGTCTCGCAGGCGGCCAGGCCGGCGGTCGCCGCAACGACGGCGGCCAGGATCGACAGGCGCTTGAGGGGCTTCATCTGGGTCATCGGGGTTCCGTTTCCTTGATCGAATCTAGTGGGCGCGCACGAGGCACAGCTGCTTCTTGTTGGCGTCGACCTCGCAGCGGATCGGCTTGTCCTCGCCCTCCACCGCCACGCCGGCCTTGAGGAAGTGGGCGGTCAGGGCGAGCGGCTTGCCGGCGGCGCCGAGGGTCAGGACGTGGACGGTGTCGGGCAGGGACGACCAGGTGCGGGTGTCGGCCTGGGGCTTGGTCGAGGACGACACGATCAGCAGCACGCCGGAGAACACCCCCACCGCCGCCACCGCCCCGCCGTACTCGCCATTGGCGCTGAAGGCCGAGTTGCCGGAGGCCAGCGCCACGCTGGTGTCGGACAGGAACGAGCCGACCCCGCCGGTGGTCGCCTTGAACTGGGCCTTGCCGGCCAGGATCTTGTCGATCTCGCGGCCGCCCCGGGTGGAGGCTTGGTAGTAGATGTCCTCCATCGGATAGGCCTGCATCGGGGCCGCGCCGTTCATCACCTGGACCTGGTTCTCGGCGATCGGTTTGCCGCGCCGATAGACAAAGAAGCTGTGGCTCGCGCCGTCGCCCAGCTTGCGCGGCGCCAGGCCGGTCTCGGCGAACACCAGGGTGTCGTCCTTCTCGCCGAAGCCGCCGAAGTCAGGGCGCAGCTTCTTCAGCTGCTCCAAGGTCTCGGCCGCCAGGTCATCGTCACCGTTCACATGGCTGGCCCAGGCGTCGAGATAGAGCAGCAGGGCGAAGTCGGAGCGGTTCTGGTCTTCCTCGGCGAAAGCGTCCTGCATCAGCCCCCTGCGGAAGGCGGCGCGGGCGTTCTCATAGTCGGCGTCGTGCAGATAGATCAGGCCGCGATAGAGGAAGACCATGGCCCGCTCATAGGGCTCGCCCTTGAAGTCCTTCGAACCCTCGTCGTACCAGAGCTTGCGGGCGTTGGCGGCCGTGGGGCTGTCGGCGAAAACCGCGTCGATGCGCAGTATGGCGTCGTCCAGGGCCGGCTTGGCGGTGGCGTAGTCGGCGCGCCAGAAGGCCCGGGCGCCGATCTCCATCTGGTTCAGCACCCGGTTGGTCGGAACGTCCGTGGTCAGACGCTGCACGAATTCCTCCGGCCCGGCGTCATAGGCCACGGGCGGCAGGATCGGCGGCGGCGGGGCGGCCAACGCCTGGCCCGACCAGGCCAGCACCGCGCCGGCGCAGAGCAGGGTGAACCTCGACATGCCCACGCCTAGCGATAGACGACGTCGTCGCGGTTCTCTTTCTTGAACTCGTAGAGGTTCGACCAGATGATTTCGCCATACTCCATGTCGAGCAGCTCGAAGGTGTACTGGCTGAACCGCGAGGTGGTCCCCGTCTTGGTGTCGATGGCGTCGCGGGTGCCGATCCGGCCGACCAGGCGATAGTCCGCCCCGGCCTGGGCCTTGGTGCGGCCGGTGGTGCCGACATCGACCTTGCCCGAGTCCTTCAGGTCGCGCTCCTCCTCCACCGCCGCGGCGTACTCACGGCCGATGAAGCGCATGCGGCCCTGGGCCGAGCGGATCAGATTGACCCGGATGCGGTCGGTGATCAGGGCCTTGTCGATGATCTCCGAGCTTTCGTTCCGGAAGAACTTGGGGTCGACGATGATCCTGGGCGGGGTCGGGCGGTTCATCAGTTCCGGGACGGTCAAGAGGTCGCGGACCATGGCGTCGCTCATCGAGACGATGTCCTGGCTCTCGGTGCCGATGCCCTTCACCCCGTCCGGCGAGGCGGTGTCCTTATAGACCGTGGCCGAGCCCTGGGGCTTCAGCTTGGGCGCGGCCAGGGCCGGGCCAGAGGCGGCCAGCGCCAGCAATACGGCGAACGCCGCGGATGTGGTCTTGGATGACATGGTCGCCCTCTTGGCGGCGGACCCCGCGAACGGGATCGGAAAAGGCCCGACCGCGCCCTGGCGCGGCCGGGTCGGTCTGAAGTCCTATTGCGCCGAGGCGGCCTGCAGGGCCGGCAGATAGGCGGTCTGGAATTCCGGATAGATCGCGTAGGTCGCGTCCAGGATCTTCTGGTACTCGGGATTGGCCGAGTAGTTGACGTACATGAACAGCGCCATGTCCTGCAGCGAGTTGAAGCTGAGGTCGGTGGACGAGCGCAGATACTCCTCGCCGCCGATCGACTTCAGCGCGATCGAGCGCCCCATGGCCTCACCAGCCTTCTTGCCCAGGAAGCCGCCGACGAAGGGCACGTTCTCCATGGCCTTCTGACCGGCGTAGTTGCCGGCCATCGAGCCGATCTGGCCCGCCGCCTTGACCTGCATGGACTTGGTCACCCAGCCCGCCGTCACCCCGTCGGAGGTGAAGGGCGAGGCGTATTTGCCGGCCGATCCCTCGATCGGCGTGGGCGCCTTCAGCTCGGTCGGCGCCGAGATCTTCGGCGCGCCCCAGGCGGTCAGCATCAGGGCGCTCAACGCCACGACGGGAACATAGATTTTTTTCATGGGGCCCCCCGGCCGGAATGGAGTTCACCCCACCCCATCGCGGCCGCATCTGGTCCGTGCGCGCCGAGGTCCCGGCCGCGTGGGGCGACCGGGACGGGGTGCGGGGACGTCCGGGGCGACCCTTGGGGGCGGGTCTAAGTACGCTCCCCTTGTGGCGGCTTGTCGCAGGCGCCGCATGATCCAAACGGACTATGCCGCCGGCTGGCGATCAGGCGGCCTGGGCCAGTTCGTCGAGGATCTCGCGCCAGAACCTCAGGGCCAGGAAGTGCCCCGTCCCCGGAATGATCTTCACCTCGCGGGCCCGGTCGCCCACGAAGTCCATCAGGGCCGGCAGGGGGGCGAACTGATCTTCTTCCCCGTGCCAGATCTTCAGCGGCGCGGTCAGGCCGGCCAGGGTCATGTTGCGGGCGCGGCGGAAGGCCTTCAGCTCATCCGCCGCCCCCTGGGTCGTCGCCGACAGGGCCTCGGTCACATAGGCGGCGACATAGTCCACGGTCCAGGGATTGGCCTCGACGAAGGCCTGGTCGCCGGGCGATCCGGCGACGGAGGACCGGACGAAGCGGCGCACCAGACTGGCGGATATCCGCAGCCGCAGGATCGAATAGAGCGTCTCGACCACCCACGGATGGCTTTCGATCCGCAGCCGGAACAGATTGATCGGATCCTGCGGTCCGTCGGGCAGGGCCGGTCGCGGCGGCCGGCCGGAGATCAGCAGCACGCCGCGCGCCCGGGCGCCCAGCCGCACCGCCGTCTGCAGGGCCGAGGGCGCCCCCGACAGCATGGCCCCGATCGCCACCTGGTCGACCCCCAGCCGGTCGCACAGCTCGACCATGTCGGCGGCGACATTGTCGAAGCTGTAGTCGGGATGCGGGTCGGAGCCGCCGAACCCCGGGCGGTCGGCGCAGATCACCCGGACGCCCAGGCCCTGGGCGTGGTCCGCGAGACCCGGCGGCAGCAGCGACGACCCCAGCCCCTCGTGGAACATCAGCACCACCCGGTCCTGGCGCGCGCCATAGGCCCGGTAGCTCAGGCGCCGTCCATCGGCGAGGATCAGGGTCTCGAGCGGCGGCGAGGCCGGGCCGCCGCCGGGCCGCGCGGCGCCGGCCTCCATCAGCCTGGCCATCTGGGACAGTTCGGCCAGGGCCCGGACCAGGTCGCTCTGGCGCTTCAGCCCCATCTTCTCGAACACCGCCCGCAGCTGGTTGCGCACGGTGTTGACGCTGACCGCCAATTCGTCGGCGGCGTCCTTCAGGCTGCGGCCGTCCCGCAGCTTGCGCGCCAGCCGCACCTCGGCCGGGGTGAGGCCGAAGCTGTCCCGGAGGCCGGTCCAGAGCCGCGCAGCCTCCTCGGCGGCCGGGAACACCAGGGCGACGGCCTGGTCGTCCTCGACCGCCGCCGGCCGCCCGCCCAGCTCCGGCAGGCGGGACGCCGGCGCGAGATAGGCGAAGCAGGGCCCGCGCTCATCGTCGCGCTCAAGCCGCAGGATGGTCTGGCCCTCAGGCTGCTGGCGGACCCGGTCCATCGCCTGGTCCAGCGCCCAGCCATTGGCCGGATCCTCGAAGGCCACGGCCTCGCCCAGGACCAGGCGGCCCAATCCCGCCTCCAGGACCGCCGCCGCCGTCGGACCGGCGGCGATCACCTTGCGGCGGCGCGAGAGCACCAGCCAGGCCGGCTCCACCTTGGTCGCCACCGCCTCGTCGGCGCGGCCGACCAGGCGCGCGATCTCGCGGCTCTGGGCCAGGCCCATCCGGGCGGCCTGTGGAATATCGTCGGTGGGCTCGGCCTCGCCCAGCGCCTCGACCAGCTGGTCCCAGCGGTCGGGGTCGGCGGCGATCTGGTACATGGCCTCGATGACCAGGGCGATCTCGTCGCCAGGCGCATCGTCACTACGCGGTCGTGGCATGGGCTGGGGGAAGCCTCAATCGAATCCGCCCACTGTAGCGGGCGCGACGCCTATGCCAATGACCCGACGATCGAGGCGCGCTGGGACAGCTCGATCCAGTTGCCGTCCGGATCGCGCACCATCGAGATTCGCGCCGTGGTCCCGAGCGTTGTCGGCGCCATGGCCTCGCGCCCGCCCTGGGCGAGGACCCGGGCATGTTCCTCATCGACCTTGAACACCTGGAAGGTGATGTAGCGCCAGCCCTTGCCGGGGAAGACCGCGTCGGACGGCGCGTCGGCGCGCTCCTCCAGGATCAGCAGGGTCTCGCCGGCCCGAAAGGCTGCGCCGCCGGCATGCGGCTCCTCCGTCAGGCCCAGGCCCTGGGCGTAGAACCGTCGGTGCGCGGACAGATCACGGACACCCAGCCGGATCCCGATCTGGCCGACGCCATCATGGCCGGGCGGGACCAGGCTCAGGCGATTGCCGTCGGGGTCGGTCAGGGCCAGGGGCGCCGTCAAACCCGGCCGCGCGATGATCAGCTCCAGATAGCCGCTGGGGGCTGTGTCCGGCAGCGGATCGGCCATGTGGTTGATCTTCAGCACTGAGCCCAGGGCGTCGTGGCGATGCTGGTCCTGGCCCCGGCGGATCTTCAGCACATGGTCGAAGGGAACGCCGGCCTCGCCCTGCCAGAAGGCCAGCATGGGCGCGAGGTTGTGGGTCGACAGGCCGATATCGACGCGCGGCTTGGCCAGGTCCATCGGCTCCTCCCCCTAGGTCAGCGGATTAGTTTTCTTGGGCTTGCCCGTGATCCGCCAGCGTGACAAGCCTGCCTTCGAACATTTGTTTGATTGATTAGGAGGCGCATCATGAAGGCTGCGGTCTATTACGAGAATGGCGGTCCCGAGGTCCTGAAATATGAGGACGTTCCGGATCCGCAGCTCCACCCCAAGGGCGTGATCATCAAGGTCGAGGCCATCGCCATCGAGGGCGGCGACACCCTCAACCGCTGGCGCGGCCCGCTGATGACCAAGCCGCACGTGGTCGGCTACCAGGCGGCCGGCGAGATCGTCGCGGTCGGCGAGGAGGTCACCCACCTGCGCGTCGGCCAGAAGGTCGCCACCGTCAACAACTGGGGCAGCCACGCCGCCCTGCGCTCCGTCCCCGCCCGCAACTGCTGGCCGATCCCGGACGGCTATGACGTCAAGGCCGCCGCCGCCATTCCTGTGACCTTCGGCACCGCCCATGACTGCCTGTTCGAGTACGGCCGCATGAAGGCCGGCGAGACCGTGCTGGTCCAGGCCGGCGCGTCCGGCGTCGGCGTCGCCGCCATCCAGCTGGCCAAGCGGGCCGGCGCGGGCCTGATCCTGGCCACCGCCTCCTCGGACGCGCGGCTGGAGAAGCTGAAGCGCCTCGGCCTCGACCAGGGCATCAACTATGTCACCCACGAGGTGCCCAAGGAGGTCATGCGCCTGACCGACAACAAGGGCGCCAATGTCGTCGTCGACTCGGTCGGCGGCCCCACTCTGCAGGGCTCGATCAACAGCCTGGCCTATCGCGGCCGCGTCTCCATGGTCGGCGCCGCCGGCCGCGAGCCGATGGTGGTCGATGTCGGCGCGATGATGGGCGGCAACCGCTCCCTGTCCGGGGTCTTCCTGGGCGCCGAGATCATGACCGACCGGGTGCATGACATGATCCAGACCCTGATCGAGGACGCCGCCAAGGGCGAGCTCGAAGTGGTGGTCGACAAGGTCTTCGCCCTGTCGGAAGCCGCCGAGGCCCACGCCTATATCGAAAGCCGCGCCGCCGTCGGCCGCGTCGTGCTGGTTCCGTAAGATAGAGATTCCGGCGCGCCGCGAGAGCGGCGCGTCCGGGACGACCAAAGGGAGGACACCGATGCCCAAGGCCCGCAACGGCGCCGTCGAGCTTGAATACGAAGTGTTCGGCGATGGCCCACAGACCATTCTGCTGATCAACGGCCTGGGCTCGCAGATGACCCGCTGGCCGGAGGGCTTCTGCGCCAAGCTCACCGCCAAGGGCTATCGCGCCATCCGCTTCGACAACCGCGACACCGGCCTCTCCACCTGGTTCCAGCCGGGCGAGACATACGCACTCGCCGACATGGCCGCCGACGCCATGGCGGTGCTGGACGCCGTCGGCGTGGACAAGGCCCACATCGCCGGCGTCTCCATGGGCGGCATGATCACCCAGGCCGTGGCCATCCACCATCCCGACCGCACCCTCTCCCTGACCTCGATCATGTCGGCCAGCGGTGCGCCGGGCACGCTCGACCCGACGCCGGAAGCGGGCGCGGTGCTGACCGCCCCGGGCCCTGATCCAAAGGCCGACTTCGAGGCCTTCATCGCCTTCCAGGTCAAGAACGCCCAGGTGATCGGCAGCCCCGCCTATCCCTGGCCCGAGGGCGCCCTGCGCGAGCGGGCCATCGCCGAATATAATCGCGCCTTCAACCCGACCGGCAGCGCCCGCCAGATGGGCGCGATCCGGGGCGACGGCGACCGCACCGAGCGGCTCGGCAAGCTCAAGGTCCCGGCGGTCATCCTGCACGGCGCCGATGATCCCCTGGTGCCGCTGAAGGGCGGCGAGGCCACCGCCGCCGCCTTGCCCGGCGCGGAGCTTCGGGTGATCCCCGGCATGGGCCACGACCTGCCGCCGGCCCTGTTCGACATCGTCGCCGACGCCATACTGGCCGCCGCCGCGCGCGCCGCCTAACACTCGAAGATCAGAAGGACACGACCATGGGACGTCTGACCGGCCGCACGGCCATCATCACCGGCGCGGGCTCCGGCATCGGCCGGGCGAGCTCGATCCTGTTCGCCCAGGAAGGCGCCAACCTCGTCATCGCCGACAAGGCCGAGACGGTCCACGAGACCGCCCAGCTGGTGAAGGACGCCGGCGGCAAGGTCGTCTCGCTCACCGGCGACGCCGGCGAGGAGGCCTTCGTCGAAAGCCTGGTCGCCACGGCGGTCAAGGAGTTCGGGGCCCTGGACGTGGCCTGGGCCAATGCCGGCATCTCCGGCGGCTGGACCGCCTTCGAGGAACAGGACGCCGCCTTCTGGGCCGAAGTGCTGCGGGTCAATCTGATCGGCGCCTTCCTCTTGGTGAAGCACGCCTCGAAAGTGATGATCCCGGCCGGTAAGGGCTCAATCATCTGCACCGCCTCGGTGGCCGGCATCCGCTCCGGCGCCGGCGGCTCGCCCTATTCGGCGTCGAAGGCCGGCGTCATCAGCCTCGCACAGACTGCCGCGAATGAGTTCTATGGCGCCGGCGTGCGAGTCAACGCCATCGCGCCGGGCCTGATCGAGACCGGCATGACCAAGCCGATCTTCGACGGCGCCCGGGCGCGGGGCAATGAGGACAAGATCGGCCAGCTGAACCCCATGGCCCGCTATGGCGTGCCGTCGGAAATCGCCCACGCCGCCCTGTTCCTGGCCTCCGACGACGCATCCTACGTCAACGGTCAGGTCATCGCGGTGGACGGCGGCCTCTCCAGCTCCCACCCGGTCGTGCGCCGCAAGCGGTGATCTATCTCCTGCGCCACGGACAGACCGACTACAACGCCGAGGGCCGGCTGCAGGGCCAGCTGGAATCGACCCTCACGCCCCTCGGCGAGGCCCAGGTCCAGGCCATGGCCGATCTCCTGAAGGCGGAGATCGGCGACGTGGACGGCTGGCGCATCCTGGCCAGCCCGCTCAAGCGCACCCGCCAGAGCGCCGCCATCGTCAGCGCCACGCTGGGCCTGGCGGTGGAGATCGCGCCCGCCCTCATCGAGGTCGGCTGCGGCGCCTGGGAAGGCCAGCTCTATGCGGACCTGCGCGCCCGCGAGCCCGAGGCCTTCAACGCCCCCGACTGGGTCTTCCGGGGTCCCGGCGGCGAGCGGTTCGCCGACCTGGCCGCGCGGATCGATCCCTGGTTCGCCAGCCTGCCGCCAGAGGCCGAACGCCGGCTGATCGTGGTCTGCCACGGCATTTCCGGAACCTTCGTCCGCCGCGCCTATCTGGGGCTCTCCGACGCCGAGACCCTCCGCCAGGACACGCCCCAGGACGCGGTCTTCCGCCTGGCCGGCGGCCGGAGCGAGCGGCTGGCCTGCGC
>NZ_CANCLE010000124.1 GCF_947378715.1 Phenylobacterium aquaticum | reverse complement strand
GCGGCCCTGATCGATGTCGACGGCCGGGTGCTGATCTGTCAGCGGCCGCCGGGCAAGCAGCTGGCGGGGCTGTGGGAGTTTCCGGGCGGCAAGCTGGAGCCGGGCGAGACGCCGGAGGCCTGCCTGATCCGCGAGCTCGACGAGGAGCTGGGGATCACGGTGTCCAACGCCTGCCTCGCGCCCTTCGTGTTCGCCAGCCACAGTTACGAGTCCTTTCACCTGATGATGCCACTCTATCTCTGCCGTCGGTGGGACGGGGTGGTCGTGGCCAAGGAACATTCGGCGCTGGCATGGGTGAAGCCCTCGAAACTCGGCGACTATCCGATGCCGCCGGCCGACGCCCCCCTGGTCGCCTGGCTGCGCGACTTGATCTGAAGGCGTCCTGGCTAAGGGCCTTCTGGGCCGACGAGCGCGGCGCGACCATGGTCGAATACGCCATACTGATCGGGGTCTTGTCCTTCGGCATCGTGGCGATCTTCAGCGCCTTTGAGACCAAGCTGTTCGCCGAGATGAACAAGGCCGCCGCGACCATCGAGGCCGCGATCAGCTAGGCTGTCGCCATGGACGACTGGCTTTCCCGATTCATCGCCACCGAACGCCTGCCCGCCGACTTCGCGGACATGGCGCGGGCGGTCTGCGCGCCGCTCGCGGAGACCGTGCTGGCGCGGCGTTTCGGGCCGGGCTTTGTGGTCGGAATCTGCGGACCCCAGGCCAGCGGCAAGTCGACCCTGACCGCCGTGCTGGCGGCGATGCTGCGGGCGCGGGGCCTGACCGCAGCGGTGCTGTCGATCGACGATCTCTATCTGACCCGCGCCGGGCGCCAGGTCCTGGCGGCCGAGGTTCATCCCCTGCTGGCCACGCGCGGCGTGCCCGGCACCCATGACGTGGCCCTGGGCGAGGCGGTGCTGGAGGCCCTGAAGGGACGCGGCGAGGTCGCCCTGCCGCGCTTCGACAAGGCCTGTGATGATCGGGCGCCCCTGGCGGACTGGCCGGTGGCGGCCGCACCGGTCGACGTGGTGCTGTTCGAGGGCTGGTGTGTCGGGGCGACGCCGGAGCCGCCGGAAGCCCTGGCCAGGCCGATCAACGCCCTGGAGCGGGACGAGGACCCGGACGGCGCCTGGCGCGGCTTCGCCAACGCCGCCCTGGCCGGACCCTATCGGCGACTGTTCGCGCGGATCGGCCTGTTCGTCCTGCTGCGTCCGCCGGGCTTCGAGGTGGTGCTGGGCTGGCGGCAAGAGCAGGAGCGCAAGCTGCGCGAGCGCCTGGCGCGGGAGGGCGCGGGCGCCGGCCGGGCGATGTCGGACGTCGAGGTCGCCCGCTTCATCGCCCACTATGAGCGGATCACCCGCCACATCCTGGCCGAGGCGCCGGCCCGCGCCGACGTGACGATCGCGCTGGACGCTCAGCGCCGGATGATCGCGCCTTATTGACATTATTGATGCCAATAGATGTGATGTCCGCCTGATCGTCATGGGAAGGTTTGGCATGACCACGCTGCGCGACCGGCTGACGCCACCGATCTCCGCCCTGATCACCAGCCGCTTCCGTCGGGACCTGACCCGCAATGTCGAGGGTCTGCGCCGGCGGCTGAGCGGGTCGGCGCCGACGGTGCGTTACTTCCACCAGGTCGATGATCCCTACAGCCAGCTGGCCGTCCAGATGCTGGCGCCGCTGATGGCCCGCTATCGGATCGCGCTGCAGATCCATCTTGTTCCGGCCCCGGACGATGCCGCAGCGCCGGAGCGCGAGCGCCTGCGCGCCTATGGGCTGCGCGACGCCGCCCGGTTGGCCGAGGTCTACGGCCTGGCCTTTCCACCCGACGCGCGCCTGCCCGGGGCCGAGACCATCATGCTGGCGGCGCGGCGGCTGGCCGTCGATCTCTCGCCGGAGGCCTTCGCCGCCCTTGCCCCGCAGGTCGGGGCGGAGCTGTGGAGCGGGCGCAATCTCGACCCGACGGGCGCCGCGCCGGAGGGAGCCGCCCAGGCGGCCCTGGCGCAAGGCGAGGCCGAACGCCTGAGGCTCGGCCACTATCTGGGCGGCATGTTCCAGTTCGAGGGCGAATGGTATTGGGGCGTCGACCGGCTGAACCATCTGGAGGAGCGGCTGGCGGGGCTGGGCTTGGACCGGACGCCGGAGGCCCCAAAGCTGGCCCCCTATCTGACGATGCGCCTCGACCGGACCGCGGCGCCGGGCCCTGCGCCGGTCATCGAGTTCTGGTTCTCGTTCCGCAGCCCCTATGTCTCCATCGCCTTTCCCAGGGTGCGGACCCTGGCCCGCCACTACGGGGCAGAGCTTCGCCTGCGGCCCATCCTGCCGATGATCATGCGCGGCCTGCCGGTGCCGCCGACCAAGACCCGCTACATCATGCTGGACACCAAGCGCGAGGCGGAGCGGTCGGCCATGCCCTATGGCCGGATGATCGAGCCGGTGGGGGCGCCGACCGAACGCTGCATGGCCGTGCTCTGGCGGGCCATGGCGCTGGGCAAGGGCGAGGCGTTCGGCGAGCTGGCCCTGCAGTCGATCTTCGCCCATGGGCGCAACCCGGCTGAGGACGCGGTGCTGTTCGACCTGGGGCGGCGCGCGGGTCTGACCGACGACGACCTCCGCGCGGGCCTGGCCGATGACAGCTGGCGGGCGGCGGCGGAGGAGAACCGCCAGGCGCTGTTCGACGCCGGCCTCTGGGGCGCGCCCTCCTACCGTGTCAATGGCCAACCGGCCCACTGGGGCCAGGACCGACTGCGGATGCTGGAAGACGATATTCCGTAAGGGGATGAAATTGAGAACCCCTCTCCCCCTTCGGGGAGAGAGCAGGAGAATTGCATGTGACCGCAGCCCGGTTGCTCCCCTTTTGGGGGAGCTGGCCCGAAGGGCCTGAGGGGGACTTTGACTCTCTCAGCTGACCTGCGAACCGCTCAGAAAGACCATCAAAGTCCCCCTCACCCGGCCATGCGGCCGGGAGCTCCCCCAAGAGGGGAGCAACCGGGCCGAGCCTGGCCCCTCGCAAATTTCCATATGCAATGCCCCTGCTGCAGGCCGGGAGAGGGAGCAGGCGGTGGGAGTGGCTTAGGCCATCTGGGCGGCGGCCAGGAAGTCCATCTTGCCGAGCGGGGCGCCTTGGGCGCGCAGGATCGCGTAGGCGGTGACCACGTGGAACATGAAGTTCGGCAGGGAGAAGGTGGTCAGGAAGCTGGCGCCCGTGAAGGTCATGGTGCGGCCCGGGAACTTCAGTTCGATGGTCGCGCCCTCGCGGCCGTCGACCTGCTCGCGCTTGACGCCTTCGACGAAGGCGATGGTCTTGGCCAGGCGTTCCTTCAGTTCCGGCAGGGTGGTCTCGGTGTCGGCCATGCTGGGGGCCTCGATGCCGGCGAGGCGGGCGGCGCCGCCCTTGGCGCCGTCGCTGACCATCTGGATCTGGCGGGCCAGGGGATGCATGTCGGGGGCGAGCTTGGCCTCCAGCAGGGTGGAGATCTCGACGCCCTTGGTCGCGGCGTCGGCGGCGGCCTTGTCGAGGATGGCGTCGAGGTTGCGCATCATCTGCAGATAGAGGGGGATCGAGGCGTCATAGAGGGAGAAGGACAAGGCGGGCTCCGAACTCAAAAGGTTGAGCTGGGCACATAGGGTCTATGAGCGCCGCTCGCCATGGGGCGGGCGCGATCCGTCCCCAGATTGCTATTCGACGGGCCAGCGCGGCCGGCGCATCTCGAACATCGTCTGGGGCGTGATCTCGTAATAATCGCCCATGCGGCCGGCCCGCAGGATCGGCTGGGCGGCGGCGGTGTCATAGACCCCGTCCTTGATGAAGGCCCGGTCGATGCGCACCGCCACCACCTCGCCCAGGATCAGCCAGGTGTCGAGCGCACGGCCATCGGCGGCCTGGAGCTGGATCAGCTGGGTCAGGCGGCATTCGAAATTGACCGGGCTTTCCAGCACCGTGGGCGGCGCGATCAGCTTGGAGGCCGCCTTGGTCAGGCCGGCCACCTCGAACTCGTCGATCTGAGGCGGGGCCGGCGCGCAGGTCAGGTTCATCTGCTCGGCCAGGGGCCGGGTCGCCAGGCTCCAGCCGAACTCGCCGGTCGCCTGGATATTGGCGACGCTGTCCTTCCAGCCGATGGTCGAGAAGCCGATGATCGGCGGGGTGTAGTTGAAGGCGTTGAAGAAGCTGTAGGGCGCGAGATTGACCACCCCCTCGGCGCTCTGGGAGGAGATCCAGCCGATCGGCCGGGGCCCGACGATGGCGTTGAACGGATCGTGCCTCAGGCCATGGCCCTGGGCGGGTTCGTAAGCGTGCGCGGTGGGGTCAGCCATGGGCGAGGTTTAGGCTGCAGCGGCGCCCGCCTCAATACTCCCAGGGGAACAGCGATTTCATCAGGCCGCTCTTGCGGGGGTCGGTCATGGGCAGGCAGTGGGTGCAGGCCAGCAAGTCATCGACCTGGGGGAGCAACGGCAGCTCGCGGTCGAGCAGGGCGATACGGGGCTGGAAGCTGTCGCGCAACTCCTCGAAGGCCACCGGGAAGTGCAGCATCTCCAGCAGCACCGGAATGTTCAGCCAGGCCATCAGGTCGGCCCAGCCGCTGTCCGGCGACAGCATCAGCCGGCAACTCGCCAGATAGCCAAGCTCCCGGGCCAGGTGGCCCTGGCCATCGTCGTCTTCCCGCCAGGTGGTGTGCATGCCCTCGGGTATGATGCAGCCGTCGGGCCGGCCATAGGCGATGACCGGCAGGCCGAGGTGGGCGCCGATCGCCTCGGCGGTCGCGCGCATCCAGTCGGGATCGCTGTTCCGATGCCGGCTGAGGTGCTTCACATTGCGGATCTGCACCCCGACATGGGGGACCATGCGCTCGGCCGGATTTTCGAAGGCCCAGGGCTGGTAGCTGGGCCGCAGCGCCTCGGACCGGCGGATGTCGGTCTCCGCGATGCAGGTCTCCGAGAAGGCGAAGATGTTGCGGTCATAGTCGGTGAGCGGCCGGCCGTCATAGTCCAGCCAGTCCAGGAACAGCTGGCGCATGCGGATTTCCGCCACCGCCTCGCGGGTGATCTTGTTGAGGTCGGCCAGCCGCATGGTGACCTCGATCCGCTGGCCTTCCAGGCGCGGCGTCACCTCCAGGTCCACCAGGTCCGGCGGCGGGGCGAAGATGCCGGCGCCGGCGCCGAAGATCAGGTGCTCGCCCATGATGGTGTCGAGGTCCGCGAAGAACTCCGGCGCCTCCAGCGCCGTTCCGGGCGGGTAGAAGTCCGGCCGTCGCGCCAGGATCTTCCAGCCATTGCGCAGCCAGGGTTCGACCCGGGCCAGGTGGTATTTCACCTCATAGCCCATCTCGCCGAGATAGGGCGGCAGCACGCGCTTGACCCCGATGCGGGGCGTCTGCGGCGAGGGCAGCGGCTCGGTCTCGGTCTTGTTCAACAGCACGGTCTTGATGACCATGCGGATCACCTGCTGGGCCGGCGTCCGGATGCTTTTGGGGAGCGGCGACTTCACGGTCAATCCCGGCGGCCCGGGGCGGAATGACCCCGTGTCTGATCCAGCTGGGCTATTTCGATTCTGGCCTCGCGCCTATTGGACGCGCCGCCGCGCTCAGAGGTCGGGCGAGACCTCGACGACCACCTCGCCCGGGCCGGCGTCGCGGGCGAGATTGATGGCGTGGGCGGTGATGAGGCCGCTGGGCTTGGCGTCATTGATCAGGATGCGCTCGCCAGCCGGGAGGCCGAACAGGGCGTGATCGACCCGCAGCCCCTCGGCGGCCATCACCGCCAGGGTCGTCGCCTGATGCTCCAGCCCACGCGCGCTCATCAGGATGATGCGGTCGTCGGCCGGGATCGCGGCCCACAGTTCACGCACGCCCGGCAGCAGGCTGTGGTCGCCGCGCAGGTGGCCGTTATGGGGGAAGACCACCCCGTCCAGGTCGATCATCCAGGTATGGGCCAGGGGGCTGAGGCGCAGCGGGGGCGAGGTCATGGTCGCGGGTCCTAGAGCCTGCCCAGCCCGGTCTCCAGCCAGTAGAGGCCCATATAGAAGGCGGCGATCGCCGAATCGATGTCGTCGCGGGCGTAGCCGGACAGGGACAGCCAGATCAGGCCATGGATCACCTCGATCCGCCCCATCTCGGCCCCGAAATACTCCGGGAAGATCGCCTGGGCGGCGGGGATGAAGGGCGAATCCTCCATCAGCACCTCGACCGTCTCATGGTCGACATGCAGCTTGAACTTGCGCCGGTTGAAGGCGTCGTAGCCCCCCACCGCCGAGTAATAGACCTTGGCGAAATCGTACCACTCATCGCCCATCACGCCGGGCTTGGCGAAATAGCCGCGCGGGTCGATGAACCAGGTCCGCAGCTTGTCGTCGACCAGGGTGTTGGAAAAGGTGGCGTCCCCGTGGATCGGCACGAAGCGCGACGGCTGAAGGGCGTCGATCAGCTCCTCCAGCGGGGCGGCCTGGTCGCCGCCGAAGGGATTGCGGCACTTGCGGCCATTGACCGTCATCGCCTTGCGCTCGAACCCCGGCACCATGGCCGAGATGCTGCGCACCCGGCTGATGGTCTTGTCCAGATAGACCTGGCGCACGTCGTCGGCGTCGGCCGCCGTCCGCCCCAGGTCGTGCAGGGAGATCAGGGAATCCAGATGGTCGGCCAGCACGGCGCGCCGTTCCCGGGGCGTCAGGTCGTCCATCTGATAGGCGTGCTGACCCTTGATGCGCTCCAGCACCAGGGGGCCTTCGCCATAGACCTTGGGGATCCGGCGAAAGCCCAGGCCCTTGGCCGCGCCGTACCAGGAAACCTCCCGGCTGTGCACGTCGTCGAAGGCGTGATCGACCACCGTCTTGGTGACCCGGGTCTCGCCCATCTCGACATGGTTGAAATAGCGCGAGAAGCCCGCCCGGTCGTTGCTGGTCTCGATGGTCGAGAAGTCGCCCAGCTCCTCGAGGTCGGGGCAGTCGAGGGTGACGAAGTCGGGGACCGCCCGGGCGAACCAGCGCACGAACTCGCCGGACGGCGGCGGCGGGGGCAGCACCGAGGCCCTGGGGAAATAGAACAGGCCCGGTATGCCGCCGGTGGTCCCGGGCTTCTCGTGCAGATGGCCTTCGGGGGCCTGGGTCCAGCGGCAGGTGAAGGCGGCGGTGGTGCAGACCACGGGCAGCTCGGTCAGGGGCCAGGGCGGCAGATCGCCCAGCACCAGGTCGCTCCAGGCCATGACCACGGGGGCGTCGGCGGGGATTTCCTGCAGGGCGTCGGCGACGCCGCCCAGGGTGCCGGGCGCGCTGGCCTTCACCAGGCTGTAGTCCACCCCCGGCGGATTGACCTGCAGATAGCGTTCCAGCTGGTCGAACATGTAGTCGCCGATGACCACGAACCGCGCCTGCGGAAAGCGGTCGAACAGGTGGTAGAGGATCGGCTTGCCGTCGACCGAGACCAGGCACTTGGGCTTGTTCCAGGTGTGGTGGCGCAGGCGGCTGCCGCGCCCACCGGCCTGCACCAGGACGTGGAGCCTGGGCGCGGTCATGCGAATCGTCCGGCGAGCACGTGCATGGCGCAGTTTCGCACGTCGCGGGGGTCGGTCCACGGCAAAGCCGTCCCGGCCACGTCGCCCGGCCAAGGGCGAAACAGCGCACCCGAATGTTCGGGTCAGGCCTTGGCGGCGCCGCGGGCGACCCAGGCCTGGCGCTGGGCCTCGATCGTGCGCCGCCACTTGGCGCGCAGCACGGCGGGGCGTTCAGGGTAGCGGTCTTCCAGGAACTCCGCCCCGGCCACCCGGTCGGTGCGGAAGCTGCGGAAGTCGACGCGCAGCTCGCACCAGGCGACCAGCATGCGGGTGGTGTCGCGATAGCCGATGGTGATCGGCCAGATGGTGCGCTCGGTCGCCTGGCCGGTCTCGTCGCGATAGGCCAGCCGGATCTTGCGGCCGGCGTGGATGTGGGCGCGGACCCGGGCCATGTCGATGGCGTCGGCCACGGCGTTCCAGGCCGGCGGCGTGCCGGACGCGGGCTCCAGCACATAGGGCCGCAGGCGCTCGGGCACGGCGGCGCCGATCTTGGCGATCAGGTCCTTGGCGGCGCGGGCCAGCGCCGGGTCGCCCCGGCTGGCCACCCATTGGGCCCCCAGCACGGCGGCCTCGATCTCGTCGGGGGTCAGCATCAGGGGCGGCAGGTCATAGCCGCCGTCCAGCACATAGCCGATGCCGGCCTCGCCCCGGATCGGCACCCTCTGGCCCATCAGGTCGGCGATGTCGCGATAGACCGTGCGCTTGGAGGTCTCGAGCTCAAGGGCCAGGGCGTCGGCGGTGATCGGCCGGCGCGAGCGGCGGAAGATCTGGATGATCTGGAACAGTCTGTCGGCGCGTCTCATGGCGCTCATCTGCACCCCCACTGCTGCCACCACGATGTCAGCAGGATGGCAATAGGCAGGGAACGTCAACACGGAGAGACCCCATGACCGCCCAAAGCCAGCCCCAAGTCACCCTGTTCGGCGTCGGCCCGGGCTTCGGCCTGCCGGAGACCAGCCCCTATGTGATGAAGACCATGGTCCAGCTGGCCATGGCCGGGATCGACTACCGGTTCGCGCCGGGGGATCGCGAGGCCTCGCCCAAGGGCCAGCTGCCCTATATCGAGGACGCCGGCGACCGGGTCGCCGACTCCACCTTCATTCGCGGTCACATCGAGGCCCGCTATGGCGTCGACCTGGACGCGGGCCTGACCCCGGCCGAGCGCGCCCAGGCCTGGGCCTTCGAGCGGATGATCGAGAACCAGCTGGGCTGGGCCATCGCCTGGTTCCGCTTCATGGACCCGGCCAATTTCGCCAAGGGTCCGGCCCACTGGTTCGACCGGGCGCCGGAGGCGATGCGCGAGGACCTGCGCCAGGGTCTGAAGGATGCGGTGGCGACCAATCTGAAGGCCGTCGGGATCGGGCGTCACGCCCCGGACGAGATCGCGCTCTTGGGGACCCGTTCGCTGTGGGCGCTGTCCAGCCAGCTGGGCGACAAGCCGTTCCTGATGGGCCAGACGCCGACCAGCGTCGACGCCATCGCCTTCGGGGTGCTGGCCACCGCCCTGACCCCGTTCTTCGACTCGCCCCTGCGCCGCCGCGCCGAAGGCTTCGCCAATCTGGTCGCCTATGTGGAACGGATGATGGCCCGCTACTTCCCCGACTTCGCGTGGGCGGGCGCGGCGGAGGAGGCGGTGGCGGCCTAGAACCCTCGCCCCGCTTTGCGGGGAGAGGGCAGGGTGAGGGGTGCGGCCCATCGGTTTGCTTTGCGTCGAAGTCAGACGCACCGCTTCGCGGCGCGCCCCTCACCCAACCCGCTCCCCACGATGTGGGGCGAGGGCTTTGTCCCTACTGCTTCGGCGCGCGATCCTTGGGTTTGTAGTCTTCCTCGATGTGGCCCTTCAGCTGGTCGGCCGTGAACCAGACCGGCTTCAGCTTCATGGCCGCGAACATCTTCGTCTGGTCGGCATAGTGCGGCGAGTCCGGCACGCTGGTGGCCGAGCCGAACTGGTGGATGGACTGGGACGACAGCTGGCCGTGCGCATCCCAGGTCACGAACATGATGAAGGTGTCCCCGGCCACGGCGGTCAGGGTCCCGTTCTCCTGGGGCTTGCCATAGACGGCGCGATAGGTGTCGGGGCCGCCGTCTATGGCCAGGTCGACATCGTGGCCGCGCCGGATGCGGTTCACCTCGCCCCACTCCGGATCGATCCGCTTGAAGTGGGTCTTCAGCGTCTTGATCGAAGCGGTCAGGGCCGCGCGCGGGTCGGTCGGCTTGCCCTTCTCCCGGGCGGTCAGCACCGGCTGGGCGGTGAGGATGGCGAGCGCCGCGCCACGACTATGCACGTCGGCCTTCAGGTCCCAGGCCCGCAGGATCTGCTGGGCATGGGCGAAGTCGGCATAGCCTTGCGGATCGAGCGCCACCAACTCAGCGATCAGGGCCGCGACCTTGGAGCGCTTGGAATAGGCGACGTCGAACTTGTAGGCGGCAAATGTGTCGGCGGTGATCTTGGGGTCGGCGCCGAAGGTCTCCTCGACCCGCAGGGCCCGGTTGGTCATGTCGGTCTGGATGCCCATGCTGGCCGGGAAGGCGGCGGGCTTCAGATTGTCGCCCGCCCCGGTCGCCTCGAACGGGGTGTTGTTCGAGTTGAACACATAGCCGGACTTGGGATTCCAGATCTGCGGGGTCTGGCTGAAGGGCAGGTAGCCCTGCCAGATCAGGTCGGATCGGTCGCCGGGCAGGACGCCGGACCAGTCGACGCCGGCTTTCCGGTTGGGGAACTGGGCGTTGTAGACATAGCCGATGTTCCCCTTCTCATCGGCATAGATGTAGTTGATCGAGGGCAGGGCCTGCAGCCCCATGGCGGCGCGCCATTCGGCCAGGTCGCGGGCCTTGTCGAGGCGATAATATTGCTCGACCTGACGCACCTCGCCCATGCCGGCGTAGCGGATGGCGAAGGCGCCCCGGGCCGTCTTCATCACCGGGCCGAAGTCCGAGCGCAGCACGGGTTTGTGGACGGTGATGGTGATCGGGCCGAACACCTTGACCTTCAGGGCCGCGTCCGTGACCTGGAAGGCCTTCCACTGGCCGTCGAGCCTGTATTGGTTGGGATCAGCCGGGTTGAGCGTCAGGCGATAGACGTCGATCAGGTCGGGCTTGTTGACGGTGTTGGCCCAGCCCAGATGGGCGTTGTGGCCGTGCAGCATGAAGGGCGAGCCGGGGAAGAACCCGCCGGCCACGTGCCAGCCTTCGCCGCTGTCCAGCACCGCCTCGTACCAGGCGACGACGCCGGTATAGGGCTGGTGCGAATTGACCAGCAGCCGGGTCGCCCCGTCGGCTGAGCGCGAGGGGGCGATGGCGATGCCGTTGGAGCCCACCGGCAGCTTCTTGTTGGGACCGTCGACGGGCGCGTTGAGCTTGGCCAGGGTTCCGTCCAGCCCGTAGAAGAACGGAGTCTTGAACACGAAGCCGGCCACCACGTCCTTGCCGGTCAGGGGCAGCATGCCCGGCGCGGCCTGGGCGGTGTGCAGGGCGGCGTAATAGTTCACCCCGTCGGCATAGGCCTCGACCACCTGGCGCACGTCGGCGGGCAGCTTGTCGTAGCCGGCGTCGACCGTCTCGCGCACCTGCAGCAGCCGGGCGATATAGTCGGTGACCGCGCCATGCTTGCCGGTGACGGCGGCCAGCTGGCCGCGCGAGGTCAGCGCCGTTTCCTGGATGGTGGTGAAGTCGTCCTCGGAGTGGGCGAAGCCCAGGCCGAAGGCCACGTCGGCGTCGCGGGGGCCGAAGATATGCGGCACCCCATAGGTGTCGCGCTTGATGCGGACATCGTATTTGTCGGCCGCCGCCAGCATGGCGTGGAGCTGGTCCTGGGTCGGACCGCCGGCGCGGGTCAAGAGGGCCATGCCCACCGACACCAGCACGAACAGCCCCATCAGGACGATGATCCCCCGGACCAGATAGAGCGTGAACCGGCCCGTCGGCTTGGCGGCCTCAGGCGCTTGGGGTTCGGTCATGATCAGGTCCTCCGGTCGTTGGGGGGAGACCTAGAGGGTTTTGGGGTCGGCGGGAACGGTCTCAAGCGCTCCTCCCCCGCTGGGGGAGGTGGACCCGAAGGGGCCGGAGGGGGCCGGCTTCGTCAGAAGACGGTTGCGGCTGCGAGGCTTGATCCGCCCCTGCGGGTCGGCCCCCTCAGGTCCTCCGGGCCAGCTTCCCCAGCGGGGGAGCAGCCTTTGTCAGTCCTCCTCCCGCGGCAGCGGGTGCTCGACGGTCTTCAGCGCGTCGGCGAGGCGCATCTTGGCCTAGCCGGGTTTCAGCGGCTGCTGCTGGACGGAGGAGGGGGTCCAGCCGGTGAGGGTCAGGATCTCGAAGGTGGCGGGGATGCGGCCGTCGGGCTCGGCGAAGCGCTCGGCGTAGATCTCGAAGGCGCGGGCCAGGACCGCGCGGGTCAGGGGCCGGGGGTGGCGTTCGGCCAGTACGCTGGTCTCGCCCATGGCCCGCAGGTCGGCCATCAGCTTCAGGGGATGGGCGTAGCGCACGGTCACCCGGTCGACATCGGCCACCGGCAGGGCGAAGCCGGCCCGCTGCAACAGGCTGGCGGCGTCATTGGGATCGGCGAAGGGCGAGACCCGGGGGCCGGCCCCGCCGGTCAGTTCCATCTCCGCCGCCATCAGGGACTGGCGCAGTTCGGTCAGGGTCGCCCCGCCGAACAGGGCGCCGATGAACAGGCCGTCGGGCTTCAGGGCGCGGCGGATCTGGATCAGGGTCCCGATCACGTC
>NZ_CANCLE010000123.1 GCF_947378715.1 Phenylobacterium aquaticum | reverse complement strand
GGGGCGGCCTGCTGTGAACCCCGTTCGGGTCCCCCTTAAGCCTCGACCCCGCCCTTCAGCTTGCGCCACACCGTCATCCGGCTGACGCCCAGCCGGCGCGCGATCTCCACGGGGCCGACGCCGGCGGCTTGCAGGGCGCGGATCTCGTCGGCGGCCGGGGGGCCGCGGCGTTTGCGGGCGGCCCAAGCGGGCTCGACGGCCAGTACGGCGTGGAGGGCGGCGCGCAGGGCGCGGCCGCCGAGGCCCTGGCTGGAGATTTCCTGCTCGGCGACATAGAGGCTCGCGCCGCGTTCCTCGAGGCGTTCAATGGCCTCCAGGGCCGCGCGGGTCGAGCCGCCCAGCTGCTCCAGCCGGGTGACCACCAGCTGGTCTCCCTCCCCGATGAAGTCGAGGATGGAGTTCAGCACCTCGGACTCGTCAGCGTTCAGGCCGTCGGGCTCTTCAGCCCGGACCACGTGACACCCGATCCGTTTCAACGTCGCTGTGTCGTCCGTCGAGCGCTGGTCGCGCAGCCGGACATAACCGATCTTCAACATCCCACCCGTCGCCTGTCAGCTGCCGCGATGATTGCCCGCTAGATCGCAAAAGCGAGGGCCCAGGTCAAAGCGTGTCGTATTAAATCCCGGCAATATTTCTCCGTTATTCGACACAAAAGCCCCCGGCGCCTGCAAAACTATCAGCCGGACTGATGGGTTTGTTAGAAAACCTATGCGCGGGGGCGTCGCAGGATGAATTCCCGATCGACCGTGTCGCCGACCTCGAATCCGTATTCCCCGACTTTCTCGAACCCAAAACGGGCATAGAACCGCTGGGCCCCGTGATTTTCCGACCAGACCCCGATCCACAGGTCGCGCGGACCGGGCGCCTCCAGCCACTCCATGATCACCCGCCACAGCCGCCCGCCGGTCCCGCCGTTCTGGTGCGACTTCAACAGATAGAACCGGTCGAGCTCGCCGCAGCTGGGCGTCACCTCGGGATGGGGCAGCTTGCAGGGGCCGGCCAGGGCGTGGCCGACGATGGTCCCGTCGGCGGTCTCGACCAGCCAGGCGGCCTTGTCCGGGTTGGCGAGATCGGCGCGGGCCTTCTCAAGGCTGTAGGAGGCGGCCAGGAAGGTGGCCAGGTCCTTGGGCGGATAGAGGTGGGCGAAGGTCTCGGTGAAGGTCCGCGCGCCGATCTCGCAGAGGGCTTCGGCGTCTTCAGGGCCGGCGCGACGGATGATCAGCTCTGACATAGTGTTCGCAGCGTCTCGCGTTTCAGGGAGAGATTCGGATGACGGTCGCGCTCTACACCCATGCGGACATGCTCGACCACCGTCCCGGCGCCCGACATGTGGAACGCCCCGAGCGGCTGAAGGCCGTGCTCGATGCGCTGAGCGACGCCTCGGACCTCAAGCTGGAGGCGCGCGACGCCCCGCTGATCTCCCGCGACGACCTGCACCGGGTGCATCTGCCGGCCTATGTCGAGGCGATCTTCGACGCCGCGCCCGACCAGGGCCTGTTGATGCTGGACGATGACACCTTCATGTCGCCGGGGAGCCTCACGGCGGCCCGGCGCGCGGCCGGCTCGGTGGTCCAGGCGGTGCGCGACGTGGCGGCGGGGCAGGGGACGCGGGCCTTCTGCGCGGTGCGCCCGCCTGGCCATCACGCCGAGCCGCACCTGCCCATGGGCTTCTGCATCTTCTCCAATGTGGCGCTGGCCGCCCGCGCCGCCCAGGCGGCTGGTCTGGCCCGGGTCGCGGTGGTCGACTTCGACGTCCACCATGGCAATGGCACCCAGGCGTCGGTCGGCGGGGTCGAGGGGCTGTTCTTCGCCTCGGTCCAGCAGTGGCCCATGTGGCCGGGCACCGGCCATCCGTCGGAGACCACGCCGGACAATATCATCAACGCCGTCGCCCCGCCCAACGCCCCGCGCGAAGTCTGGCGCCACGCCTTCGAGAGCCTGATGAGCCATGTGGACGCCTTCCGACCGGACCTGATCCTGATCTCGGCCGGCTTCGACGCCCACGCCAATGATCCGGTCGGCGATGCGTCCCAGAACCTGGAGGCCGCCGATTTCGCCTGGGCGACCCGGGCCATAGCCGAGGTCGCGCGCCGTCACTCTGGTGGCCGCATCGTTTCCTCCCTGGAGGGCGGCTACGGCCTGGAGGCGCTCGGCCAATCGGCCCTGGCCCACGTCCGGGCCTTGGTCGAGGCCTGATCCCCCAAGTCGCTCCCCTTTTTGGGGGAGCAACCAAGTCGGACCCGATCCCGGTGACGTGATGACCATGGCCCGTTGCGGGGCTGGGCGCGCCTGACTAGTTTGGCGGGCTTTAGTTAGGGACAGCCAATGGCCGACGCCGCCGACGACATCGAAGGGCTCTCGTTCGAGCAGGCCCTGGCCGAGCTGGAGCGCATCGTCGGCCAGCTGGAGTCGGGCCAGGCGCCCCTGGAGCAGTCGATCGCCCTCTATGAGCGCGGCGCCCTCCTCAAAGCCCACTGCGAGAAGCGGCTCGAGGCCGCCCGCCTGCGGGTCGAGAAGATCGTCATGGGGGCCGGCGGCGTCGCGACCGCCGAACCGGCCGAGTTCAACTGATGACCGACCTCGCCCAGCGGGTGGCGGAGGCGGCCGATCTGGTCACGGTGGCGCTGGACGAGCTGCTGCCCCGCGCCGACGGCCCCGAATCGCGGCTGACAGAGGCCATGCGCTATGCGGCGCTCGGGCCCGGCAAGCGGCTGCGCCCGTTCTTTGCGCTTGAGACCGGGCGGATGTTCGACCTCGATGACCGGCCGGTGCTGCGCGCCGCCTGCGCGCTCGAATGCGTCCATGCCTACAGCCTGGTGCATGACGACCTGCCGGCCATGGATGACGACGACACCCGCCGCGGCCGGCCCACCGTGCACAAGGCCTATGACGAGGCCACCGCCATTCTGGCCGGCGACGCCCTGCAGACCGCCGCCTTCGAGATCCTCGCCCATCCCGACACCCACAAGGACGCCCATGTCCGCTCCGACATGGTGCTGAAGCTGGCCCAGGCCAGTGGCGCGCGCGGCATGTGCGGCGGCCAGATGATCGACCTGCTGGGCGTGCGCGACGACCTGGGCGCCGTGGCCCGCATGCAACGGCTGAAGACCGGCGCCCTGATCGCCTGCGCCTTCGAACTGCCGCTGATCATGGCCCACGCCGTTGAGGCCGAGCGCCATGCCCTGATGGCCTTCGCCCAGGATCTGGGCCTCGCCTATCAGATCGTCGACGACCTGTTGGACGTCGAGGGCGACCCGACCGTGCTCGGCAAGAAGGCCGGCAAGGACGCCGCCAAGGGCAAGGCCAACTACGTCACCCTGCTGGGGGCCGGCGGCGCCCGTGAGCGGTTGAACTTGCTCATTGAACAGACGAAAGCCCATCTCGACGCCTTCGGTCCTCGCGCCGAAATTTTGAGGTCGAGCGTCGATTTCGTGCTAGATCGCCGAAGCTGATTTCAAGTGAACAACGCGCCCGACGACATGCCGCCTGTGACCCCTCTGCTCGACACCGTCTCGAAACCTGCGGACATGCGCGGCTTCACCTCGGCGGAGTTGCGACAACTCGCCGATGAACTGCGGGCCGAGACCATCGACGCGGTCTCCCAGACCGGTGGCCACCTCGGCGCGGGCCTGGGCGTGGTCGAGCTGACCGTCGCCCTGCACCATGTCTATCAGACCCCCGACGACATCCTGATCTGGGACGTCGGCCACCAGGCCTATCCGCACAAGATCCTCACCGGCCGCCGCGATCGCATCCGGACGCTACGCCAGGCGGGCGGGCTCTCCGGCTTCACCAAGCGTTCGGAGAGCGCGTACGATCCCTTCGGCGCGGCCCACGCGGCCACCTCGATCTCGGCGGCGCTCGGCTTCTGCGCGGCCCGCGACGCCCACGGCAAGGACAACCGCGTTGTCGCGGTGATCGGTGACGGCTCGATGAGCGCCGGCATGGCCTATGAGGCGATGAACAACGCCTGCGAGACCACGGGCCAGCTGACCGTCATCCTCAACGACAACGACATGTCGATCGCCCCGCCGGTCGGCGGCATGAGCGCCTACATGGCCCGGCTGGTGTCCGGCGGCGGCTATCAGTCCCTGCGCCACCTCGGCAAGTCGATGGTCAAGGTGCTGCCCAAGCCGATGCGGGAAGCCGCCCGCAAGGCCGAGGAATATGCCCGGGGCATGGTCACCGGCGGCACCTTCTTCGAGGAACTGGGCTTCTACTATATCGGCCCGATCGACGGCCACAATCTGGACGCCTTGGTTCCGATTCTCAAGAACGCTAGGGAAATCAAAGACAAGCCGGTGCTTGTGCATGTGGTGACCCAAAAGGGCAAGGGCTATGGCCCGGCCGAGGCCGCCGCGGACAAGCTGCATGCCGTGGTCAAGTTCGACGTGGTCACCGGCCAGCAGGCCAAGGCCCAGGCCGCCGCGCCCACCTATACCAAGGTCTTCGCCCAGGAGCTGATCAAGCAGGCCGAACGTGACGAGCGGATCGTCGCCGTCACCGCCGCCATGGATAGCGGCACCGGTCTCGACCTGTTCGCCAAGCGCTTCCCCGAGCGGATGTTCGACGTCGGCATCGCCGAGCAGCACGCCGTGACCTTCGCCGCCGGCCTGGCCGCCGACGGGATGAAGCCGTTCTGCGCCATCTATTCGACCTTCCTGCAGCGCGGTTATGACCAGGTTGTCCACGACGTGGCGATCCAGAAGCTGCCTGTGCGCTTCGCCATGGACCGCGCCGGCCTGGTCGGCGCCGACGGGGCGACCCACGCCGGCTCCTTCGATGTCGGCTTCATGGGCGCCCTGCCCGGCATGGTGCTGATGGCCGCCGCCGACGAGGCGGAACTGGCCCACATGATCGCCACCGCCACGGCGCTGGACGACCGCCCCTCGGCCTTCCGCTATCCGCGCGGCGAGGGCACCGGCGTGATCATTCCCGACTTCGCCGACCCGCTGGAGATCGGCAAGGGCCGCATCGTCCGCGAGGGCACGGCCGTCGCCATCCTGTCCTTCGGCACGCGCCTGGGCGAAAGCCTCAAGGCCGCCGATGCGCTCGCCGCCCGGGGGCTGTCGGCCACCGTCGCCGACGCTCGCTTCGCCAAGCCGCTCGACATCGACCTGATCCTGCGCCTGGCCCGCGAGCATGAGGCCCTGATCACGGTGGAGGAGGGCGCCATGGGCGGCTTCGGCGCCTTCGTGCTCCAGGCCTTGGCCGAGCATGGCGGTCTGGATCGCGGCCTCAAGGTCCGCACGCTCACCCTGCCCGACATCTTCCAGGACCAGGACAAGCCGGAAGCCATGTACGCCCAGGCCGGCCTCGACGCCGACGGCATCGTCCGCACGGCCCTGGCGGCGCTGGGCGTGGACAACGCCTCGGCCGCAGGCCGCCGGGCCTAGGCCCGAGAGATCACTCGGACCGATTGTTCTTCGCCTCGACGACGCGCCGCCGCTCAGACCGGGGACGCCTCGGCCTTAGGTTCCGTTACGGATTGCACCGCCTTGTGGCGGATGGAGACCAAGGTCCCGGGCTCGGCGTCCGACACCTTGATCTCGGCTTCCAGCTGGCTGGCCAGGGCCTGGATGATATTGGTGCCCAAGCCGGGCTTGGCGCTATCCGGGGCCTTAGGCATGCCGACCCCATCGTCGCGCACCGACAGGCTCCAGTTGGGTCCGGCGGAGTAGTAGCTGACCAGGATCATGCCTTGCCGTCCGCCGGGAAAGGCGTGTTTCAGGGCGTTGATCACCAGCTCGGTGACGATCAGCCCCAGGCTGACCGAGGCGTCGGCGCTGGTGGTGCTGGCGTCGGCCTCGACGCTCAGGGTCAGCTGGTTGTGGTCGCGGATCATCGAGGCGCCGATGCTGTCGCACAGCTGGGTGAAGTAGCCGCGCAGCTCCACATCTCCCACCCGTGAGGCCGCCAGCTGCTGCTGCAAGGTGGCGATCGACATCACCCGATTGTGCGCGTCTTCCAGATAGGCGCGTGTCTCGTCCTGCTGAGCCTTGCGGGCGGTCTGCAGGATGATGCTGGCGATGATCTGTAGGCTGTTGGCCACCCGGTGCTGCAGCTCCTGCAACAGGATGGCTTTTTCCTGGACCAGGTCGTCCTTGATCTTTTCGGCGAGCCGGGCGTCGGTGACATCAATGACGGTGAGCATCAGTCGCACCGCCTGGTCGACCCCATAGTTCAGCTTGCGGGCGCTCAGCACCAGCCGGCGCGGCCTCTGACCCTTGGCCTTCAAATCCATTTCATAGGCCGGGACCTCGGCATGGTCCGAGGCGGCGGCGCGCAGCAGAGAGCCCAGTTGCGGCACGTTCCATTCCCCGTCGCCCAGGTTCAGCACCGGCTGGCCGACGGCCTCGATCGGCGGAATGTGGAAGGCCTGGCAAAAGGAGCCGCTGGCCGCGAGCACGGTCAGGTCGCCATCCAGCAGCAGCAAGGGCGCCGTCGAGGATCCCACCACCGCCAGGGCGAGACTTAGGGCGGCGTCGGGGGAGATCGGCGCGGACGATGGCACGGGGCGGTCTCGTGAATTCCAGAGGCTCGCGATGCGAAAGCCATCCCCGGACGGTCGACGAAGCGTGGAAACATCTTAAGGTCGAGCTTGATGACCGATGTAAATCTAAGTTTAGCACGCGAGCCGCAGGCTGACTTGAGTAAAATCAAATAACTTAAGAGCTTAGAGGCGGCCACGCCCGAACGTCGGCCCTAGCGGCAAGGCCCCAGGAACCGCCGCACCAGGCTCATTGGCGCCGGCGGCGGGGCGATGGTCTCGCCCTTGGCGGCCAGGCTGATCTGGCCGCTCCGGGCGAAGGCTTCCATCAACGGCGACCGCGTGGAGATCTCGCCGGTGGCCACCGAGGCGCCGGTGGCGGCGTCGGCCTGCATCAAGCCGCGCAGATTGGCGCTCAGCCCCATGGAGCTGAACACCACGGTCGCCGGCCACGGCGCGCGCACCCCGGACCCATCGACCCAGACGCCGGCCTCCTGGTGGTCGGCCTGGCGGCCGTTCAGGGCGTATTCGCTGGTCACCTGGCCTGATCCGCGCGCGCAGGTCAGGCGCAGGGTCATCTTGCCCGTGGCCGGATCGATGTAGCTGAGCGTGGTCGGCGCGTCCTTGGGCGCCTCGGCGTACCAGGTCGCGGGCGGTTGGGCGGCCATCGCCCCAGCGGGGGCGGCGATGGCCAACAGGGCGAAGGCGAGCGTCCTCATGCGCAGAGGCTAGCATCGGCGCATGGCGGTTCCTAGGCGATCAAACCCCGTTCACCGCATTGGAGAGATGGTCGGCAACTTCTGCCCACCTCCGTCCTCAGAACGGCTGGAACCGCTCGACCACGGACTGCATGCCCGGGACCTTCTGCACGCGGCTGATGTCGCCACGGCCGCCATAGCTGATCCGCGCCTCGGCGATCTGACTGTTCTTGATGGTGTTGGTCGAGGAAATGTCCTCCGGCCGCACGATCCCGGCCACGGTCAGCTGGCGCAGCTCGGCGTTGGTGCGCACCTCCTGGGTGCCCTGGATCACCAGATTGCCGTTGGGCAGCACGGCGGAGACCACCGCGGCGATGGTCAGCGAGATCTTCTCCGCCCGGTTCACCGAGCCGGTGCCGGTGTTGTTGGAGCCGGTCTTGGTCTCCAGCGCATTGGTCGGGTCGAAATTGTTATGCGGCGGCAGGAAGCGGCCGATCTTGCCCTCCAGGCCCAGAAGATGCGGCACGGCGGCGGTCATGCCGGAGGTGCGCTGGCTGGTCGAGGTGTTCTGGGTCTTGGCCGAGTCGTCGATCTCGATCAGCACGGTGAGGATGTCGCCGATCTTGCGGGCCCGCTGGTCCATGAAGAAGGCCCGGCCCCCGGCGCGCCAAAGCGAATTGGCCGAGGCCGGCGGCGGGTTGTTCTGCGCATCGATCACCACCTGCTGCATGGGGGCGAGGGCGGCGGGATAGCCCACCGGCGCCAGATCGGGGCCTTTCATGGCCTCCTGGACGGTGGAGCAGGCGGCAAGCGGCAGGAGGCCGAGGGCGAGGATCAGGGGGAGGCGGAGGCGCATGAGCAGGAATCCTCTAGCGGAGCGCGATCTGGGAACGGCCGGGGGTGCGCATAAGGTCGGCCTGGGGGCCGATCACGGCCTGGCCGGGACCTGAGGCGGTGGCCTGCAAGGTCTTCTTGGAACTGGGGTTCAGGACCATCAGGGTGTCGCCGATGGCGGCGGCGCCGAGCGCCTTGCCCTCCATGGCCAGGCTGATGCCACCGCCCAGATAGGTGACGGTCACGGTGTCGCCGGTGCGGATCACCTGGGGGGCGGAGACGTCGCGCTGCGAGACGGCGGCGCCCTGGCGCAGGGGGCGGCGCGCCGCCTGGCCGATCACCGCATCGGCGTCGCGGGGGCTGTCGGACGGTGCGGCGGCGACCTTGCCCCAGACCAGGTCCTCAGGCTGCAGGATGTCGCCGGTCGACAGGCTGCGGGCATAGGTCAGGATCTCGACATTGCCTTGGCCGGAGCCGGTCTGGGCTTGGCTGGACGAGGCTTGCCCGGACGCGGCGAGGCCCGTGTCGCCGCCCTTGACCACGATGCGGCGCAGGCCGTCGCTATTGGCCCAGTCCAGGCCGGCCCGGCGGGCCAAGCCCTGCACGGCGCCGGCGTCCAGCACGACGAGGCTGCCGGTCCGCTGGGCCACGGCCACCTTGGAGGCCGCCCCGGCGCCTTCGAAGATGTCGCCCAGGGTGACGACGGCGTCGGCGCTCCAGGCGTCGGTCTTCAGGGTCACGGTCTGGCCGGCCAGCGCCGGCAGGGCTGTGAGCGCCAGGCTCAGGCCCAGGATCAGGGCGCGCATCATCCTAGCCCTTCAGCTGGTTGGCGGTGGCCAGCATCTGGTCGGACGAGGTGATCACCTTGGAGTTCATTTCATAGGCCCGCTGGGCGGTGATCAGGGCGGTGATCTCGGTCACCGCGTCGACGTTGGAGGCCTCGGTATAGCCCTGCAGCACCGTGCCGAATCCGGCCGAGCCGGGGGCTCCGGTGGTGGGCGCGCCCGACGAGCCGCTCTGCAGGAACAGGTTGCTGCCGATGGCTTCCAGGCCGGCCTGGTTGATGAAATTGGCCAGTTCCAGATTGCCGATCACCGAGGGCGTGGTGGAGCCGGGCTGGGAGACCTCCACCTGGCCGGTCTTGGAGATCGAGACCTTGGTGGCGTCCGACGGGATCGTGATCGCCGGCTGGATCTGATAGCCCTCATTGGTCACCAGCTGGCCGTCGCCATTGACCGACAGGTTGCCGGCCCGGCTGAAGGCGATGTCGCCGCTGGGCATCAGCACCTGGAAATAGCCGCGTCCGTCGATCGCCATGTCCAGGTCGTTGCCGGTCGCGGTCATCGCGCCCTGCTCGGTGATCCGATAGACCGAACCGGTCTTCACGCCCGCCCCGATCTGGATGCCGGTCGGCACCACCGTGCCCTGGTCGGAGGACTGGGCGCCGGCCCGTTCCATGGTCTGGTAGAGCAGATCCTGGAACTCGGCCCGCTGGCGCTTGAAGCCGACGGTGTTCATGTTGGCGATGTTGTTGGAGATGACCTCGACATTGAGCTGCTGGGCAGCCATGCCGGTCGCGGCGGTGCGAAGTGCTTGCATCTCTTAGATTTCCCTATTGCACCCGACCCAGCCGCGTAATCGAGCGGCTGGAGAGGTCGGCGCTGTTGTCCATCATCTTGGCCATCGACTCGTAGGCCCGGGTGACCTCGAGCATGTGGGTCATTTCGGCGATGGTGTTCACGTTGGAGCCTTCCAGCATGCCCTGGCGGACCAGGGTGTCGGAGGCGGTGGCGGGCTGCAGGTTCGAGGTGTTCTTGTAGAGGTTGTCCCCGGTCTTCTCGAGGACGGACAGGCTGTCGAAGCGCACCACGCCCACCTTGCCGATACGGTCGGAACCCTGGCTGACCGTGCCGTCGCGGGCGACCAGCACGGCGCCTTTTTCCGGGTCGATGGTGATCTCGCCGCCGCCCTCGTCCAGCACGGGCTTGCCGTCCTGGGTGGTCAGCTTGCCCAGGTCGTCCATCCGGAAGTGGCCGTCGCGGGTGTAGCGTTCGCCCTGGGGCGTCGAGACTTTGAAGAAGCCCTGGCCTTCCAGCCCCAGATCGAAGGGCGAGTCGGTGCGGCTCAGGCCGCCCTGGCCGAAGTCGCGGGCGACGCCGCGATCCAGCACGAACTTGACCGGGGCGGGGGCGCCAAAGGTGGTGGCCGGGGCCATCGGCTGCTCGCCGACCATCAGGCTCTCGACCTTGAACCCCGTCGTATTGGCGTTGGCGATGTTGTTGGCCACGATGTCCAGCTCCCTGCGGAGGGTCATCTGGCGCGACAGGCCGACATAAAGGGTGTTGTCCATAAGACGTTTACGGCTTGGTTGATGCGACACTTTCGTCGGTCTCAGCCCTGCAAGCCTTGGGCCAGTCTGAAAGACCAGCAAAAACAACAGACAATAAAGTTAACGGCGACCCGTCGGCGGATTTTGCCGGGCGTCCGTTTGGCCCCGTTAACAGGGGTTAAAAACTGATCCTTAACGAAACGCGTCGCATGAGGAGGCGATAAGATTCTAAGGAACCGCGCGCGTGTCCAAGGACAAGGCCAAGGAAGCGCCCGCCGGCGAGGCCGGTGAGGGCGAGGACGGCGAAGCGCCGGCCAAGAAGAAACCCCCGATGATGATCATCATCATCGCTGCGGTGGTGGCTGTCCTGGTGCTGGGCGGCGGTGGAACCGCCGTGTTCCTGATGATGAAGCCCAAGCCCGAGGCGGCCGGCGACAAGAAGGCCGGCGAGCACGACAAGAAGAAAAAGGACGAGAAAAAGGGCGAGAAAGGCAAGGAAGACAAGGACGCGCCGAAGGTGGCCGAGGGCCCCAACGGCGTGCTGTTCGTCACGCTGCCGGACGTGGTGGTCAATATGCAGACCGCCGATGGCCGCCCGACCTTCCTGAAGCTCAAGCTCACCCTGGAAATGCCCGATCAGGACGCGGTCGATGCGCTCACCCCGAACATGCCCAGGCTGCAGGACATGTTCCAATCCTTCCTGCGTGAGCTGCGCCCCGAGGACCTGCAAGGCTCGCAGGGCTCCTACCAGCTGCGCATGGAGATCCAGCGCCGGGTCAATCTGGTGATCGCGCCCTCGAAGGCCAACGCCGTGCTCATCGAGGAGATGTTGATCAACTAGGGCGCTCGCCCCTGATCACCTGACAGCATGGCAGACGAATTCGAAAATGGCGGCGGTGGTGGCGAGGAGGGCGGCTGGGACCTGGACCAGTCGGCCGAGAGCGTCATCGGCTCCGAGCGGATCCTCAATCAGGACGAGATCGACAGCCTGCT
This sequence comes from Phenylobacterium aquaticum, assembly GCF_947378715.1. Classification (GTDB taxonomy): domain Bacteria; phylum Pseudomonadota; class Alphaproteobacteria; order Caulobacterales; family Caulobacteraceae; genus Phenylobacterium; species Phenylobacterium aquaticum_A. The sequence continues at coordinate 1,067 of NZ_CANCLE010000123.1, read as the reverse complement.
GGGCTTCGATCTCTCCGACGAGGAGGCCGCCGAGCGCTCCGGCATCCGGGCGATCATCAATTCGGCCCTGGTGTCCTACGAACGCCTGCCGATGCTGGAAATCGTCTTCGACCGCCTCGTGCGGTACATGACGACCTCCCTGCGCAACTTCACCTCCGACAACGTCGAGGTCAGCCTCGACAACATCTCCTCCATCCGGTTCGGCGACTATCTGAACTCGATCCCGCTGCCGGCCATCCTGTCGGTGTTCAAGGCCGAGGAGCTGGAGAACTACGGTCTGCTGACCGTCGATTCCAACCTGATCTATTCCATCGTCGACGTGCTGCTCGGCGGCCGTCGCGGCACAGCGGCCATGCGCATCGAGGGCCGGCCCTACACCACCATCGAACGCGTGCTGGTGCAGCGGATGGTCGAGGTGGTGCTGGCCGACGCCCGCCTGGCCTTCGAGCCCCTGACCCCGGTGACCTTCACCCTCGACCGGCTGGAGACCAATCCGCGCTTCGCCGCCATCGCCCGGCCGGCCAACGCCGCCATCCTGGTGAAGCTGCGGATCGACATGGAGGACCGGGGCGGCCGCATCGAGCTGCTGCTGCCCTACGCCACCCTCGAACCCATCCGTAAGATGCTGCTGCAGCAGTTCATGGGTGAGAAGTTCGGCCGCGACAATATCTGGGAAGGCCACTTGGCCACCGAGCTCTGGACCACCCAGATGGACGTCCGCGCGGTGCTGGACGAGCAGCAGATCAGCCTGAAGGAGGTCCTGAACCTCCAGGTCGGCCAGACGGTGATGCTGAACGCCACCCCTGACAGCTTGATCGAGCTGCGCGCCGGCTCGATCCCCCTCACCTATGGCCGCATGGGCCGCCGCAATCACCACATCGCCATCCGGGTCGAGGCGCCTTTGTCGCCCAAGGCCCGGCAAGCCGTGCAGAGGACCAAATGAGCATCGCCGCCCTCGGCCTGAACCTGCTCCTCGCAGCCCTGCTGCTCGCCGCGCTCGGCGTCGGCTTCCGTCTGAACGGCCGGCTCAAGGCCCTGCGCGACAGCCATGAGGGCTTCGCCCGGGC
>NZ_CANCLE010000122.1 GCF_947378715.1 Phenylobacterium aquaticum | reverse complement strand
CCGCCTGTAGGGGCTCAAGATTTGGGTCCCATCCTTCCGCATGGCGGAGACCCGGCCCATGACCGTCCAGACCGACACCCTCGCCCTGGCCGCCGACCTGGCCCGCGACAACCCGGTCCGCTATCCGAACGAGAGCGCCGAATACCGCGTCGCGCGCACCGCCTTGTTGGCGCAAGAGATCGAGCTGCGGCGCCAGATCGAACGCGTCGCCGCCCAGCGTCGCGCCCTGCCGCCCGGCGGACCGGTGACTGGCGACTACCGGTTCCAGACCGAGGACGGCGCTTGCGACATCGCCGGCCTGTTCGGCGACAAGCAAACCCTCGGTCTCTACAGCTACATGTTCGGGCCCGAGCGCGAGCGCCCCTGCCCCATGTGCACCAACCTGCTGGGGGCCTGGGAGGGCAACGCCCTCGACATCGATCAGCGCATGTCGCTGGTGGTGATCGCCCGCTCACCCATTGAGAAGCTGGTCGCGTGGAAGCGCGAGCGGGGCTGGAAGAACCTGCGGATGGCGACGGACCTGACCGGGGGCTACAGCCGCGACTATTTCGGGATCCTGCCGGATGGGTCCGAGATCCCCTCCTTCAACATCTTCACCCGCCGCGACGGCTCGATCCGCCATTTCTGGTCCGGCGAGATGACCGGCCAGACCGCCGACCCCGGCCAGGACCCCCGCGGCGCGCCCGACCTGCCGCCCATGTGGGCCGTGCTCGACACCACGCCGGAAGGGCGCGGGACGGACTGGTATCCAAAGTTGAGCTACTGACATCGCATGATGTATTGCACTTCGCACTACGCGCGCTAGTATCGAGGGACGACGGAGCCCGCCATGCCCACGCCCCTCTCCATGCGCCTGCCTGAGGCCGATATTGCGATCATCGACCGCGCCGCCGAGCTGCGGGGACGCTCCCGCACCGACTTTGTGCGAGAGGCCGCCGTGCGCGCCGCCGAGGAGGTCCTGATGACCGAATCGGCCATCCGCATGTCCACCGACCAGTTCGAGGCCTTCAAGAGCGCCATCGCCGGCCCCGGCATGGCCGTGCCGGAACTGGTCGAGGCCCTGACCCGCCAGGCGCCCTGGGACAAGGCTTGAGCCTCTCCGCCCCGGAGCTTCTCGGCCCGGCGCACGATCTGTCCGCCTTCGACAGCGGCAAGCCGGCCCTGGACGATTGGCTTCGCACCCGGGCGCTCTCCAACCAGGAGAAGGGCTTCTCGGTGGTGATGGTCGTCCATGAGGCGGGTCGCGTTGTTGGCTATTACGGCCTCGCGCCGACCGCCGTGGAGCCTGCTCTCGTTCCCCGCAAGGTCCGCACAGGCCAACCACCGAACCCGATCCCCTGCCTGCTGATCGGCCAATTGGCCACCGACAGGGCTTATGCCGGCTCAGGCATCGGGACGTCGCTGCTGGCCCACGCCCTGCGACGCTGCCTGGCCGGCGCCGCACTGACCGGCGGCCGCGCCGTGCTGGTCAACGCCATAGACGAGGAGGCTCGCGCCTTCTGGACGCGGCGGGGCTTCCTGGCCTCGCCGTCCGATCCCTACCGGCTGTTCCGGTCGATGGCGGATGTCCGGGCGTCGGTGATAGCGGCCGACGCCTAGCCCGGCCTAAATCCCCAGCTTGCTCTTCAGCAGTTGGTTGATCACGCCCGGATTGGCCTTGCCGCCGGTGGCCTTCATGACCTGGCCGACGAACCAGCCGATGGCCTGGGGCTTCTCGGCGACCGAGGCCGCCTGGCCGGGATTGGCGGCGATCAGGTCGTCGATGATCTTCTCCAGGGCGCCGGTGTCGGAGACCTGTTGCAGGCCGGCCTTCTCGACGATGGCGCGCGGCGCGCCCTCGCCTGCCCACATGCGCTCGAAGACGTCCTTGGCGATCTTGGAGGAGATGACCCCCTCCTCGATCAGGGCGACCAGCTCGGCGATCTCGGACGGCGCGATCGGGCTGACCGAGATGTCGAGATTGCCCGCCGTCAGCTTGGCGGCCAGTTCGTTGGTCACCCAGTTGGCGGTGAGCTTGGCGTCACGGCCCTTGGCGGCGACCTCGAAGAAGTCGGCCCGGGCCTGATCGATGATCAGCACGCCTGCGTCATAGGCCGTCAGGCCATACTGGGTCTGCAGCCGCGCCTTCTTGGCGTCCGGCAGTTCCGGCAGGCTCGCCTCGATGCGCTTCACCCAGGCCGGGTCCAGCACCAGGGGCAGGAGGTCCGGGTCTGGGAAGTAGCGGTAGTCGTGCGCCTCTTCCTTGGAGCGCATGGAGCGGGTCTCGCCCTTCACGGAATCGAACAGGCGGGTCTCCTGGTCGATCTTGCCGCCGTCCTCGAGGATCTCGATCTGGCGGCGGGCCTCGTACTCAATGGCCTGCTGGATGAACCGATAGGAGTTCACGTTCTTGATCTCGCAGCGGGTGCCCAGGTGGCCGAAGTCACCGGTCTCCCGGAACTTGTCGTAGGACCCTGGGCGGCAGACCGAGACGTTCACGTCGGCGCGCAGATTGCCCTTCTCCATGTCGCCGTCGCAGGTGCCCAGATAGACCAGGATGGTGCGCAGCTTCTTCACATAGGCCGCCGCCTCTTCCGAGCAGCGCATATCGGGGCGCGAGACGATCTCCATCAGCGCCGTGCCGGCCCGGTTGTAGTCCATGTAGGTGGCGTTGGGGTCCTGGTCGTGCAGGCTCTTGCCGGCGTCCTGCTCCAGGTGCAGCCGCTCGATGCGCACGGTGAAGGTCGAGCCGTCGTCGCGCTCGACGATGACCTCGCCCTCGCCGACGATCGGGTCCTTGAACTGGCTGATCTGATAGCCCTGCGGCAGATCGGGATAGAAGTAGTTCTTGCGGTCGAACAGGCTCTTCAGATTGATCTGGGCCTTCAGGCCCAGGCCGGTCTTCACCGCCTGTTCCACGCAGTGCTTGTTGATCACCGGCAGCATGCCGGGCATGGCGACGTCCACCAGGCTGACCTGCATGTTCGGTCCGGCGCCAAAGCCCACGGCGGCGCCGGAGAACAGCTTGGCGTTCGAGGCGACCTGGGCGTGCACCTCCAGGCCCAGAACCACTTCCCACAGGCCGGTGCGGCCTTCGATCAACTTGGACGTATCAGTCATGGGCTCTTCCTAGCGCCGCCCGCGTCGTGGGGAAAGCCGCCAGCCAAACAAGCCTTGCCAGGAAAGCGATTTTCACGCTTCCTTCCGCCCGCGAAAACTCGCGTCGGGAAGGAAACCCTCCATGAAAAAGACTCTTGCCGCCGGCCTCGTCGGCCTGACCCTGTCGTTCGGCGCCCTGGCCGCTGCTCCTGCTTTCGCCCAAGGCGGCCCCTCGGTCGATTCGACCCCGATCGCCGACCTGGCCGCCAAGCCGGAAACCAAGGCGATCCTCGACAAGGACGTTCCCGGCCTGACCGCTCACCCGGCCTTCGACCAGTTCAAGGGCATGACGCTCAAGGCTCTGCAGCCGATGTCCGGCGGTCAACTGACCGACGACCAGATCGCCGCCGTCCAGGCCGACCTCGACAAGCTGCCGAAGTAAGACAAGCTAACCGCTTGCTTGCCCTCTCCCCGCTCGCGGGGAGAGGGTTTAGAAGCTCACCACCACTTCGCGGGCTTGGCCTTGAAGTCCGCAGCCTTCTCAATCGCGCCGCCAAGCGAGAATAGCGTGCCCTCGTCCAGAGCGCGGCCGATCAGCTGCAGGCCGAGCGGCAGGCCGTTGACGTCGACGCCGGCGGGGATGCTCATCCCCGGCAGGCCCGCCAGGTTCACCGTCACCGTAAAGATGTCGTTCAGGTACATGGCGACCGGATCATCGGCGTTCTCGCCCAGGCCGAAGGCGGCCGAGGGCGCGGTGGGGGTCAGAAGCGCATCGACCTTCTGGAAGGCCTGGTCGAAGTCGTCGGCGATACGGCGACGGACCTTCAGCGCCTTGACGTAGTAGGCGTCATAATAGCCATGGCTCAGCACATAGGTGCCGATCAGGATGCGGCGCTTGACCTCGGCCCCGAAGCCGGCGGCCCGCGTCTTCTCATAGGTCTCGGTCAGGTTCGCGCCCTCGACCCGCAGGCCGAAGCGCATGCCGTCATAGCGGGCGAGGTTCGACGACGCCTCGGCCGGGGCCACGATGTAATAGGCCGGCAGGGCGTATTTGGTGTGCGGCAGGGAGACCTCGACGATCTCGCAGCCGGCCTCCTTCAGCCAGGCGATCCCCTTTTGCCACAGGGCCTCGATCTCAGGCGGCATGTTGTCGACCCGGTATTCCTTGGGAATGCCGATCTTCAAGCCCTTGACCGACTTGCCGACGAAGCTCGGATAGTCCGGGACCGCGATGTCCAGGCTGGTGGAATCCTTGGGGTCATGCCCCGACATGGACTTCAGCAGGATCGCGGCGTCCTCGACCGTCTTGGCGATCGGCCCGGCCTGATCCAGCGACGAGGCGAAGGCGACCACGCCCCAGCGCGAGCAGCGGCCATAGGTCGGCTTGATCCCCACCGTGCCGGTGAAGGCGGCGGGCTGACGGATGGAACCGCCGGTGTCGGTGGCCGTGGCGCCCAGGCACAGGTCCGCCGCCACCGAGGCGGCCGAACCGCCGGACGAGCCGCCCGGGGTCAGCTGCTGGTTGCCGCCGGCCTTGCGCCAGGGATTGATCACAGGGCCAAAGGCCGAGGTCTCGTTGGACGAGCCCATGGCGAACTGGTCGAGGTTCAGCTTGCCCAGCATCACCGCCCCGTCGCGCCACAGCTGCGAGGTCACGGTCGACTCATAGGTCGGCACGAAATTGCCCAGGATGTCCGAGCAGGCCGTGGTGCGCACGCCCTCGGTGCAGAACAGATCCTTGATGCCCAGCGGCGCGCCTTCCAGCGGACCGGCTTCCCCAGCGGCCAGCCGGCGGTCGGCGGCGGCGGCCATCTCCAGCGCCTTTTCCGGGGTCTCCAGCACGAAGGCGTTCAAGGGCCGCGCGGCCTCGACCGCCTCCACATGGGCGCGGGTCAGCTCCACGGACGAGAACGACTTGTCGGCCAGGCCCTTGAGCGCGGCCTTGAGGGTCAGCGACGTGAGGGCGCTCATTATTCCACCACCTTCGGCACGACGAAGAAGCCGCCGATGGACTTGGGCGCGTTGGACAGCACCTTGGCGGCGTCCCCGCCTTCGGTGACCACGTCCTCGCGCAGCGGCAAGGCCACGGCCACGGCCGAGGTCATGGGCTCGACCCCGTCGGTGTCCACCTCCGCCAGCTGCTCGATCCAGGCCATGATCCCGGAGAGCTCCTGGGCGAGCGATTCCAGCTTTTCTTCCGGCTCGGCGATACGCGCCAGCCGGGCGACCTTGCGGACGGTCGCCGCGTCGATGGCCATGGGGCCCTCCTGTTCGTTGCGCAGGGGTTAGCCGCGCGGGGGCCGGTTTGACAAGTGATGCGTGGGTTTGGCGAGCGTTCCCGGCCACCCGGGCGTCAAACTGCGCTCAACCCGACACGTCAAGGTGCGCGGACAGAGCCCTAGGCCACGGCGGAAGCTGAACCCGCCTGCGCCGCTTCAGCCGCATCCAGAGCCGCTTCCATGGCTTCGAACAGCTTGCCGGCCTCGATCGGTTTGGCGATCACATCGCTCATCCCGACCTCGCGATATTCGGCGACCTGATGGGACATGACATTGGCGGTGACCGCCAGGATGGGGATGGGGGCGCGGCTTTGGCCGGCCTCGGCGCGGCGGATCGCAACCGTGGCCTCGACGCCGGTCATCTCCGGCATCTGGATGTCCATCAGCACCAGGTCGAAGTCACCACGCGCGAAAGCCTCCACCGCCTCGCGCCCGTTCTCGACCAGGGTCAGGTCCAGGCCCAGAGGCTCCAGCAGCGCGGTCAGGATCATCTGGTTGGTCTTGTTGTCCTCGGCGGCGAGGATGCGCAGCGGTCGGGCGTCAGCCGCCGCCTCGGGCGCGGACGCCTCCGGCGCGATCGGACGGGCCTCGGCCAGCGGTTTGGCCTCGAGCGGAACCTCGAAGGTCACCACGGTCCCCTCGCCTTCCCGGCTCTGGATCTGGATCGTCCCGCCCATCAGGCCGACGAGGTCGCGGCTGATCGACAGCCCGACTCCCACCCCGCCGGTGCGGCGGGTGGCTGACCCATCGACCTGGGCGAAGCTCTCGAACACCCAGTCCAGATAGGCGGCGGGGATGCCGACCCCGGTATCTGTCACGGCGAACACCAGGCCCGCCGCACCGCGACCGACCGCGACCTTGACCGAACCGGCAGGGGTGAATTTCACGGCGTTGGAGACGATGTTGCCCAGAATTTGGCGCAGCCTCAGGCGGTCGCCGCGCCATGGGCCGGCCACATCGGCCGCCAGTTCGATCGTCAGGCTCAGCCCCGCCTCCGCAGCGAGCGTGGCGTAGGGCGCGCAGGCCGCCTCGACCATGGTCGCCAGGTCGAAGTCCTGCAGCTCGATCTCCAGGGTCCCGGCCTCGATCTTGGAGATGTCCAGGATGCTGTTCAGCACTCCCAGCAGGGCTTCGCCGGAATCGCGGATCACATCCAGCCGCTGGCGGTGTTCAGGGTCGGTCGCCTGGCGGCTCATCACCTGGGCCATGCCGAGGATGCCGTTCAGCGGGGTGCGGATCTCGTGGCTCATATTGGAGAGGAATTCGCTCTTCGCCCGGCTGGCCAGTTCGGCCCGCTCGGTGGAAGCCTTCAGGTCCCGCTCCCGCTCGCGGATGGTCTGGGCCATGGTGTTGAAGCTGCGCTCCAGGGCCGCGATCTCATCGGTGCCCTCGACCTCGACGGAGGCGTCCTCGCCGCGTTGCAGCCGCTCGGCGGCGTCGCGCAGGGCCAGGATCGGACGGGTGACGTTCTGGGCCAGGGCCCAGCTGCCGGCGGCGATCAGGCCCAGTCCCAGCAGGCCCAGGATCAGCATGGCGCCCAGCAGCCAGTCATAGGGCTTCAGCGCCTGGGCCAGGGGATAGCTCAACAGCAGGGCCGCCTTGTCGTCGGCCATGGTCGCCAGCGGCTTGATCACCGCCACCGAAGGGCCGAGCCGCACCACGCCCTGCTGGGCCGTGGCGCTCTGACGGCCGCCTAGGAACCGCTGCACCGCCTCGCGCTCCAGCGCGGTGACGCCATTGGTGTCGGCCTTCAGGGCGCCCTGGCCGCTGACCACCAGCACGCCGGGCTGCAGAGGAATGGCGGACAACTGCCGCAGCGCGGTCATCTCGCGTTGGTCGAGACGGACGGCGAACACCACCCAGCCGGAAAGCACCGGGGTCATGATCGGCTCGGACACCGCCTCGAAGGGCGTGCCGCCCATCACGAAGACGCCCCGCGCCTCATCCTGGCTGGCGATGGCGTTCAGCACCTCGGGACCCGGGCGCAGGCCCGTGGCGCTGGAATCGGCCAGCACCTGGCCGTCGAGCCCGACCACGAAGGCCTCGTCGATCCCCAGCCGGGCGCGCAGATTGGTCAGGGCCGACTGGATGGTCGCGGCGTCCTGGGTGGCGACTGCGGCGCGGAAGCCGAAATCGTGAGCCATGACCGAGGCGCCGCTGCCCAGCTCCTGAGATCGCAGCGCCCAGATGCGGTCGAACACCAGGCCGCTGGCCGCCAGTTCGCCGCGCACGATCCGCTCGGCGTTGCGGGCGACGGCCGCATAGACCGACGAGAGGATCAGCACCAATATGGCCACGAACAGACCGACGAACAGCACGGTCAGCTTGGTGCGCAGGTGATCAAACTGCAGCGTCCGAACCCGTCGGACCGCGCCGCCGAGGCGGCCCCCCAGCGCGCGAACGACGCTCGCATCCAGGTTCAAGGGCGGAGACATGGCGACCAGACTTCCGACGGCGAGGGTTCGCCGTCACGTTGCGGACCCCTCGTCTACGTCATCTTAGGCTAAGGTCCGGTGAACGCGCGCCGCTTCGTTCCGCCGCCCACACCGGCTATGGAGCCGCATGGCCGTCATCGATCTGACCGAACTCCCCGCCCTCCTGCCGCGCTATGGCGCCCTCGTGGGGCTGGACCTTGGAGAGAAGACCATCGGGGTGGCGGTGTCCGACACCACCCGCACCGTGGCCACCCCCCTGCACACGATCCACAAGACCAAGTTCACCCCCGACGCCGAGGCGCTGTTCAAGCTGATGGACGCCCGCGAGATCGCCGGGATCGTCATCGGCCTGCCGGTCAATATGGACGGGACCGAGGGCGTGCGCTGCCAGTCCAACCGCGCCTTCGCCCGCAACCTGCTGCGCCTGCGCCCCGACCTGGTCATCGCCTTCTGGGACGAGCGGATGTCGACCATGGCGGTCAACCGCTTCCTGATCGACGAACTGGACGCCAGCCGCGCAAAGCGCGCAGAGCTGGTCGACGCGATGGCGGCCGGCTGGATCCTGCAAGGGGCGCTGGAGCGGCTGCGCGGGCTGCAGCCGCCCGCCTAATCTGTGCGCGGTTTCGTTGCTCCCCTTGGCGCCCGCACCGACTGCGCCTAAGACGCCCCTTTAATGACAACCATGCCCCCCGGTCTGAACGAGGTCCTTGGCAGGACCTTCCCGTTCCCGCGGCGACATTTCCTGTCGGTGCTCGATCTCAACCCCGTCGAAGTGGCGGGACTGCTGGATCTGGCCGACGGCTTCGTGTCGCTCAATCGCCAAACCTCGAAGAAGCTCGACCTGCTCAAGGGTCGAACTCTGATGAACCTGTTCTTCGAGAATTCCACCCGCACCCAGAGCTCCTTCGAGCTGGCCGGCAAGCGGCTGGGCGCCGACGTCGTGAACATGAGCCCGCGCTCGTCCTCGATCTCCAAGGGCGAGACCCTGATCGATACGGCCGTGACGCTCAACGCCATGCAGCCGGATCTGCTGGTCGTGCGCCACGCCTCGTCCGGCGCCGCCAGCCTGCTGTCGCAGAAGGTCACTTGCTCGGTGATCAACGCCGGCGACGGCCAGCATGAGCACCCGACCCAGGCCCTGCTCGACGCCCTGTCCATGCGTCGCGCCTTCGGCCGCATCGCCGGGCTGAAAGTGGCGATCTGCGGCGACGTGCTGCACAGCCGCGTGGCGCGCTCCAATGTCGGCCTGCTGCAGATGATGGGCGCCCAGGTGCGGCTCGTCGGGCCGCCGACCCTGATCCCGACCCAGGCCGACCGCTGGGGCGTCGAGATCTTCCACGACATGCGCAAGGGCATCGAGGGCTGCGACGTGGTCATGATGCTGCGCCTGCAGCTGGAGCGGATGGACGGGGTCATGGCGCCGTCGCAGCGGGAATATTTCCGCTTCTTCGGCCTCGACCGCGAGAAGCTGGCCCACGCCGCCCCGCACGTCCGGGTCATGCACCCCGGCCCGATGAATCGCGGCGTCGAGATCGATTCCGACGTGGCCGACGATCTCTCCGTCTCGCTGATCCAGGATCAGGTGGAGATGGGGGTCGCCGCCCGCATGGCCGTGCTGTTGGTGCTGGCTGCGCGCCTGGAAAACGACTGATGCGCAGCCTCTGCGTCTTCTGCGGTTCAAGCCCAGGCGCCGATCCCGGCTACGCCCGGGCGGCCGTCGCCACCGGCAAGTCGGTCGCCCAGCGGGGCATGACGCTGGTCTATGGCGGCGCCAAGGTCGGGCTGATGGGTCTGGTCGCCGACGCGGCGCTGGAAGCCGGCGGCGAGGTGATCGGCGTCCTGCCCAGGGCCCTGGAGCGCAAGGAGATCGCCCACACCGGCCTGACCCGGCTGGAGGTCGTGGAGTCCATGCACGCCCGCAAGGCCCGCATGGCCGAGCTGTCCGACGGCTTCATCGCCCTGCCCGGCGGGGCCGGCACCCTGGAGGAGATCTTCGAGATCTGGACCTGGGGCCAGCTGGGCTTCCACGCCAAGCCGGTCGGCTTCCTGAACATCGCCGGCTATTACGACGCCCTCGCCGGCTTCCTTGACCACGCCGTGGCCCAGGCCTTCGTCAAGCCGGTGCATCGCCAGATGCTGACCTTCAACGACCACCCCGACACCCTGATCGACGCCTTGGCCGCCTATGAGGCGCCCGCCGTCGAGAAGTGGATCGAACGGTTCGAGCTCTGAAATCATGACCCGCCCCACAGCCTTCATCAACGCCCGCCTGGTCGACCCGGCCAGCGGCTGGGACGGTCCCGGCGCCCTGATGGTGCGGGACGGCAGGATCGCCGAGGTCGTCCGGGGCGGTGACCTTGGCGCCCTCTCCGCCGATATCGAGGTCGTCGACGCCCGGGGCGCCATGCTGGCCCCCGGCCTGATCGACCTCAAGGTCCGCACAGGCGAGCCCGGGGCGGAGACCAAGGAGACGCTCAAATCGGCGGGCCTGGCGGCCGCGGCCGGCGGGGTGACCTCCATCGTCCTGCAGCCGGACACCAATCCGGTGATCGACGAGGCGTCGGTCGTCGACTTCATCCTGCGTCGCACCCGCGACATCGAGCTGGTCCACGTCTATCCGGCCGGCGCCGCCACCAAGGGCGCCAAGGGCGAGCGCATGGCCGAGATCGGCCTGATGCGGGAAGCCGGCTGCGTCTTCGTCACTGACGCCGACCGCCCGATCGTCAATTCCAAGGTCCTGCAGCGCGTCCTGGCCTACGCCAAGAGCTTCGACACCCTGGTCGCCCACCGTCCGGCCGATCCCTGGCTGTCGGCCGGCGCGGCCGCCACCGCCGGCGAACTGGCCGGCCGCCTGGGACTGCCGTCGGTTCCCGCCATCGCCGAACAGATCATGCTGGAGCGCGACATGGCCCTGGTGGAGCTCACCGGCGCCCGCTTCCTGGTCGACCAGGTGACCACCGCCGCAGCGCTGGAAACCCTGGCGCGGGCCAAGGCCAAGGGCCTGCCGGTCACCGCCACCACCTCGATCAACCACCTGTCGTTCAACGAGATCGACATCGGCGACTATCGCACCTTCCTGAAGTTCGACCCGCCGGTGCGGGACGAGGACGACCGCCAGGCGGTGATCGAGGCCCTGGCCTCGGGGCTGATCGACATCGTGGTCTCGGCCCACTGCCCCGCCCCCGCGGAGGACAAGCGCCTGCCGTATGACGAGGCCGCCCCGGGCGCCGTGGGTCTGGAAACCCTGCTGCCCGCCCTGCTCGCCTTCCACCATGACGGCCGCATCCCGCTGATCGACCTGATGCGGGCGGTGACCGTCAATCCCGCCGACCTGCTGGGCCTGGCCGCCGGCCGCCTGGCCAAGGGCGCGCCGGCCGACCTGGTGCTCTGCGACCTGAACGCCCCGATCCTGATCGACGCCGCGAAGCTGCGCTCGAAGTCGAAGAATTCACCCTTCGACGGTCGGCGCCTGCAGGGCGAGGTCAAGATGACCCTTGTCGATGGGCGCGTGGTCTATCGCGCCTAGGCGAGTTGCCTTTTTGTTCTCACCCTGTTAGCGAGGTTCAGCCGCCTGGGTGACGCGCGCGCGCTTCACCGCTAGGACTCGACCTCAAACCTTGGGGGGAAGACCATGCCTGTTGAGCTCAGCCCGCTGCTGATCGCCTGCGCCGTGATCGGCGGATATCTGCTGGGATCCATTCCGTTCGGGGTGATCGCCACGCGGATGGGCGGTGCGGGCGATGTCAGGGCTATCGGCTCCGGCAGCATCGGGGCGACCAATGTCCTGCGCACCGGCCGCAAGGACCTGGCCCTGATCACCCTGCTGGGCGACGGCGGCAAGGGCGCGGTGGCGGTGTTGATCGCCTGGCTCGCCACCCGCGACGGACCGAAGGAGGCGCAAGCCCTCCTGACCTCGCTGGCGGCCGGCGCGGCCTTCCTCGGCCACCTGTTCCCCGTCTGGCTGAAGTTCAAGGGCGGCAAAGGGGTGGCGACCTTCTTCGGGACCCTGCTGGCGGCCGCCTGGCCCGTGGGGATGGCCGCAGGCGCCACCTGGCTGATCGTGGCCTTCCTGTTCCGCATCTCTTCCCTGGCCGGTCTGGCGGCGGCGGCCCTGGCCCCGATCTTCGCGGCCTTCGTCTTCGACCGCCCCCTGCCCGTCACCTGGCTTTGCCTGTTCATGGCGGTCCTGATCTACATCCGCCACGAGGCCAACATCCGCCGCCTGCTCAAGGGCGAGGAGCCGAAGATCGGCGCCAAGAAGGACGCGCCGCCTGAGGAAGCCCCAGCCCCGTGACACGAGACCTGACCGACGCCGCCCGGCGCGACTGGCTCCGGCTGGCGCGCACCGAGAATGTCGGTCCAGTGACTTTCGACCAGCTGATCGGTCGCTATGGCGAGGCCTCCATCGCGCTCGCCGCCCTGCCCGACCTGGCCCGACGCGGCGGACGGGTCTCGCCGCTCGGCGTACCGAGCCTGTCCGAAATCGAGGCGGAGCTTGAACGCGGCGCACGGCTCGGCGCGCGACTGATCGCCGCGTGCGAGCCCGATTTCCCCGCCAGCCTGGCCGCCCTTGATCCCCCGCCGCCGGTGATCTGGGCCTGGGGCGACACCGACCTGCTG
>NZ_CANCLE010000121.1 GCF_947378715.1 Phenylobacterium aquaticum | reverse complement strand
TAGTCGAACACCTCGTGCTCGATGACCTGGCCGTCCTCGCCTTCCCACTTAATGGTCATCTTGCCCTTGCCGGGCACGACGAAGTCGGTGGCGCGATACTGGTCGCCAAAGGCGTGGCGGCCGATGATGATCGGCTGGGTCCAGCCGGGGATCAGGCGCGGCACGTTCTTGCAGATGATCGGCTCGCGGAACACCACGCCGCCCAGGATGTTGCGGATGGTGCCGTTCGGCGACTTCCACATCTTCTTGAGCTTGAATTCCTCAACCCGGGCCTCGTCCGGGGTGATGGTCGCGCACTTGATGCCGACGCCGTACTTCTTGATGGCCATGGCCGAGTCGACCGTGACCTTGTCGTCGGTCGCGTCGCGGTGCTCGATCCCCAGGTCGTAATAGTCGATGTCGAGGTCGAGATAGGGGAAGATCAACTTGTCCTTGATCCATTTCCAGATGATGCGGGTCATCTCGTCCCCGTCGATGTCCACGACAGGATTGGCGACTTTGATCTTGGCCATGAGGGGGCAGGCGCTCCGGCGAAAAGGGTAAGGTTGAAGGCCGTATATTCGGCTTCGGCCTTCCGCGCAAAGGCCCTGACCCACTCCTCAGCAAGTCCCGACAAAAGCTCATCGATCGGGCGGTAACCGGTGTCAGGCGCGCAAGCCTCAGTGGACGCTACGGCCGGCTGCGGCCAAGGTCCGCGCGACGGTGTCCGCCTGGGCCTTGGCGTCCTGGGTGGAGCCGGCCAGAAACACTGTGATGGCGTAGCGACGGCCGTCCTTCAGGGTCAGGACGCCGGCGTCATTCAGCACGCCGGGCTGGCCGGGCAGGGCCGCCATCTGCGCGCGCTTGTGGGCGAAGTGTGCGCCGGGCGGCAGGCCGGGCGAGGCGTCCTGGGGGATGGTCGCCATCAGCCGGGTCATGCCGGCGTGGGAGATCAGTTCGCCGGCCGAGAGCGCCTGGAAGAACCGCAGCATGCCCCGGGGCGTCGCCGTGTCGCGGGGATCGGCCAGATAGGCGGTCATGGCGGCCTGGCGCTGGGCAGGCGTCAGGCTGGCCTGGACCTGGCGATAGGCCGTCTCGCCCTTCCAGTCCGCGCGGAACGAAGCCAGGCCGCTGCGGTGCGGATCGATCTCGCGGCGATAGCGGTCGAGTCGAACCTCCGCGACGTGCTTGTCGACCAGCCAGGCGGTCACCGCGCCCGGTCCGCCGATTCGGTGGATCAGCAGGTCGTCGGCGGTGGTGTCCGATCCCCGCACCGCCGCCTCGACCAGGGTGTGGATGGTATAGTCGGACCGGCTCGGCCAGGCGTCGGCGATGGCGCTGGGCGGCGGGGCCAGGTCGACCTCGCGCACCGACAAGATCTCGCCGTCCTTCAGCCGTCCGCCCTCGATCTCGCCGATCGCCGCAGCGCCCAAGGGCAGGGCGGCGACGTCGTCGAGCGGGAAGCGGCGTTCGCCGTTCAGGGTCCAGGTCTCACCGCTGACCAGGTTCATGATCCCGAATCCGAGCACGCCCGGCGCGGCGCCGGCGGCCAGCGGCTTGATCTCCAGCTCCAGGCGGGCGGTGTCGAGCGCGGGGGTGTCGCCGGTCGAACGCAGCAGCGGCTGCTTGCAGGCCGACAGACCGCCACCGAGGACCAGAAGGGCGGCCATCAGCAGAACGCGGCGCATGACATATCCTTGGGTGACAGCCCCGGCGTGGCGCGGTCGTCCAAGGTGAAGCCGCCAGCGACGGGTCGGTTCCGTCTCCTGCGTCGACCGGGCCCTTGCCTTCGGACGCCAGAGGGGCTGAAAAGCGCGCCATGACCGCCGAGCCGCCCTGCATCATCCTCGACAAGCCGCAAATGGCCGCCAACATCGGGGCCGTGGCCCGGGCCATGGCCAATTTCGGCCTCGCCGATCTTCGGCTGGTCAATCCCCGCGACGGCTGGCCCCAGGAGCGGGCCTGGGCCACGGCCTCGGGCGCCGAATGGCCGCTGAACGCGGCCAGGGTCTATGACAGTGTCGAGGCCGCCATCGCCGACCTGCACCTGGTCTATGCGACCACGGCCCGGCCGCGCGAGCTGCAGCTGCCGATCCTCACCCCCCGCGCCGCCGCCGCCGAGATGCTGCACGAGGTGGGGGAGGGGCGTCGCACCGGCCTGCTGTTCGGCGGCGAGCGCGCCGGCCTGGAGACCGCCGACATCGCGCTCTGCCAGGCGGTGGTCACCCTGCCGATCGACCCGCGCTTCCGCTCGCTCAACCTGGCCCAGGCGGTGATCATCCTGGCCTATGAGTGGCGCATGACCCAGGAGACCGGCGCCCCGGCCATCTTCCGTGACGCCCCGCCCCCGGCCGAGGCCTCCGCCATGCTGGGCCTCTACGAGCATTTCGAGCGCGAGCTGGAGACCGCCGGCTTCTTCCACCCGCCGGAGAAGAAGCCGTCCATGGTCCAGAACCTGCGCGCGGCGCTCGCCCGCGCCCGGATGTCCGACCAGGAGGTGCGCACCTTCCGTGGCGTGGTGACCGCCCTGTCGCGCGGCCGCGGCCGGGTGCTGGACAAGCTGGCCAAGGCCAAGGCGGCGACCAAGCCCGACAGCTAGCGGCTTGCGCGGAGCGGCCAGACAGGCGACACCCAACGCGCCAATAGTTGGGGCGCCAATAGTTGGGAGATGTCGAACATGGCCGCGACCGCTCTGGACGATCTGAAGACCGCCGCGCGGGAAGCGTTCCTGTTCTCCCTGCCCCTGGTGGAGGTCGCCACCACGCGATCCCGGGGCCAGGCGGTCGGCTCGCCGATGAACGTCTTCGGCCACATGCGCCGGCTGGCCGACCACAGGGCCCGGGCGGTGACCACGCCCAACAACGACACCTTCTATTCCACGGCCCAGGTCGACCTCAGCCAGGGCCCGGTGACCATCACCCTGCCGGCGACGGGCGACCGTTACTTCTCGCTGGCCCTCATGGACGCCTACACCAACAATTTCGCGATCCTGGGGACGCGGACGACCGGGCCGGACGGTGGGACCTTCACCCTGGTCGGGCCGCGCGACGCCGCCGACGGCCCCAATATGGTGCGCTCGCCCACCGACCATGTCTGGGCGCTGGCCCGGGTGCTGGTCGACGGTCCTCACGACGTCGAGGCCGCCAAGGCCGTGCAGCATGGTCTGTCCATGCAGGGTCCGGCCGTCGATTTCCCCGGCCCCTTCGCCCATCGCGGCGCGCCCTGGGCGGAATATTTCGATACCGCCGCGCGGCTGATGGCGGCCAACCCGCCCCTGTTCAGCGACCGGGCGATCCTGGCGGTGATGGCGCCTCTGGGCCTCGCGAACTTCGATCCCGCGCGGTTCTCGGCCGAAGACGTCGCCGCCATCGAGGCGGGCCTGGCCGAGGGCCGAGCGGCGTCGCGTCGCGGCGGCCTGACCGGTTCGGCCTTCATCGAGGGTTGGACCTATCCCTCCGCCCGGCTGGGCGACTTCGACCAGGACTATGGCCTGCGCGCCTCGGTGGCGGTTTCGGGCCTGGCCGCCCTGCCGCCGGCAGAGGCCATGTACATGCGCGCCGAGGGCCACCTGCGCGGCGCGCTCTATGACGGGCTGAAGGCCTGGCGATTGCACTTCCCGGCCGACGGCATGCTGCCGGTCAATTCCTTCTGGTCGCTCAGCCTCTATGAGGCGACCGACGACGGGCAGTTCTTCTTCACCGACAATCCGCTGAACCGCTACGCCATCGGCGACCGCACCGAGGGGCTGGCCGCCAATCCTGACGGCTCGCTGGACATCTGGATCGGTCACGCAGATCCGGGCGGCGCGCGCACCGCCAACTGGTTGCCGGCCCCGGCCGGACCCTTCGCCCTGTTCATGCGCGCCTATCTGCCCAGGCCCGAACTGCTGGAGGGCGTCTATCGCCTGCCGCCGGTCACGGAAGCCTGATCCGAGACGACCCGACGCCACCCCAAGGGAGGGGACCATGAACCGACGCGAACTGATGGCCGTGCTGGCCGCGATCGCTGCGACCCCGGCCGGCCGGGCGCTCGCCGCCCAAGGCGACCTGAAGGGCGCCGCCCGGGAGGCCTGGCTCTACGCCCTGCCGCTGATCGAGATGGCCCAGGCCCGCGTCCGGATGCTGGGCGACAAGGGGACCGGCCAGGGCGCGGCGACCAACCGCTTTGTCCACGCCCGCAAGCTGGTGACGCCCACGGGGCGGACCATCACCACGCCCAACAATGACACCCTCTATTCCAGCGCCTGGCTGGACCTGACCCAGGGGCCGGCGACGCTCACCCTGCCCCCCACGGGCAAGCGCTATCTCTCGGTGGCGGTGCTGGACATGTACACCGACAATGACGTCGTGCTGGGCACGCGCACGGTCGGCCCGGACGGCGGGACCTTCACCCTGGTCGGGCCGGGCCAGAAGGGCGGCGGCGCCAACGTGGTGCGCGTCTCCACCCCCCACGCCTGGCTGCTGGCGAGAACGCTAGTGGATGGCGAGGCCGACATGGCCGCCGCCCACGCCGTCCAGGACGGCATCGTGCTGAAGGGCGCGCCGTCGCCCGTGCCCAAGACCTACGCCCCGCGCAGCGCGCCCTGGGACGCCTATTTCACCAGCGCCTCGGACCTGCTGGCCCAGAACCCGCCGCGTCCGGAGGACCTGGCCCTGTTCGGCCATATCGCCCCGCTCGGCCTGGGCCCCAAGGGCGGCTTCGATCCCAAGCGCTTCGACGCCGACGCCCAGGCCCAGATCAAGGCCGGCATCGGCGAGGCGGTGGGCCAGATCATGGCCAATGCCGGACGCCAGACCTTCATCAATGGCTGGGGCTATCCCCGGGCCAATCTGGGCGTCTACGGCCAGGACTACCTCTACCGCGCCATGGTGGCGCTCGGCGGCCTCGCGGCCCTGCCGGTGGCCGAGGCCATGTACATGCGAGCCCAGGGCGAGGACGGGAATGGCCGCTTCAAGGGCGACGGCCTCTATCGCCTGAGCCTGCCGGCCCAGCTGCCGCTCGACGGCTTCTGGTCGCTGACCATGTACGAGGCTACGCCCCAGGGGCAGTTCTTCCTGACCGAGAACGCGCTCCATCGCTACGCCATCGGCGACCGCACACCCGGCCTGGCGCGCAATCCCGACGGCGGCGTCGACATCTGGATCGGCCGCACCGATCCGGGCGGGGATCGCCGCGCCAACTGGCTGCCCGCCCCGGTCCAGGGGCCGTTCGCCATGACCTTGCGGGCCTATCTGCCCCGGGCGGAATTCCTTGATGGCCGCTACCGCCTGCCGCCGGTGGTCGCCGTCTAATTGTTGACTCACGCGGGCCTTGCCGCCATACACCGCCCCTTCGCGCCGCCAGGTCCGCCTGATGGTCCGCGAACCTATGACGGGTGATGCGACGCCGCCGTTGAAATCGCGCCTCCACTTACGGAAGCGCCGGCCTGCATCGAGCTGAAAGAGACGACCATGTCTAAGCGGCATTCCGCGAAGTATAAAATCGACCGCCGGATGGGCGAGAACATCTGGGGTCGCCCGAAGTCCCCGATCAACCAACGCGCCTACGGCCCCGGCCAGCATGGTCAGCGCCGCAAGCAGAAGGTTTCCGATTTCGGCCTGCAGCTGCGCGCCAAGCAGAAGCTGAAGGGCTATTACGGCAACCTCACCGAAAAGCAGTTCTCGCGCACCTATGACGAAGCCGCGCGCCGCAAGGGCAACACGGCCGAGACCCTGATCTCGCTGCTGGAAGCCCGTCTGGACGCCGTGGTCTATCGCGCCAAGTTCGTGCCGACCGTGTTCGCGGCCCGTCAGTTCGTGAACCACGGCCACGTGCTGGTGAACGGCAAGCGCGTCAACATCGCATCCTATCGCGTGAAGGTCGGGGACATCGTCTCCGTCCGTGAGCGCTCCAAGAACATGGCCCTCGTGCTGGAAGCCCTGCAATCGGGCGAGCGCGACTGGCCGGATTACGTGGAAGTCGACGCCAAGGCGATGACCGCGAAGTTCATCCGCGCGCCGGAACTGTCCGAAGTTCCTTATCCGGTGAAGATGGAACCGAACCTGGTCGTGGAATTCTACGCCTCCTAAGGCGTCGAACATTCCAGCTGATACAAAGAAGGCCCCGGAGCGATCCGGGGCCTTTTGCTTGGGCGCTATGGGCTATGCGGCGGCCGCGATCCGAGCCTTCCAGCGGGGGACATTGACCCCGAAGATCAGCAGCCACAGACACATGGAGCCTTCGCCGACCAGCGGCACGACCAGAATTCCGGGGCTCAGGATGTTGGCCACGACGGGGGCGAACATCGCGGCGAAGCAGGCGACCAGATAGGCGACGCCGGCCAGCTGCATCAGGACGCCGACAGTCCTGGGCAGATAGCCCGAGCGGAAGACCAGCCAACCGTTCACGAGGCAGGCGCAGCCGAAGAACACCAGAGACACGTTGAAGGCGGCCAGGTGCAGATTGAGCGCCAGGCGGACGAACATCTCCTGGTCCGCCAGGGGCAGGGGATGGCTAAATCCGCCGCCGCCGACCGCCGGGGCCACGATCAACAGGAAGATCTTGCTCGCCGCCTCGACGCTCAGCGAGGCGATGTTGAAGGCCAGGAACAGCAGCGCGGTGTTGCGGCCGACCGGGCGCAGCAGCAGGTATTCGATCCACAGCTGGACGACGCCGATGATCGGAATGATCAGGCCGCCCGCCACCCCCAGGTTCCAGAGCGTCATGGACGCGGAGATATTGCGCGCCGTGGCCGCCGGGTCGCCCGGGACGACGACGGCGTCCATCGCGGTCATCTGGGAGAAGATCCCGAGCACGATGATGCACAGATAGATGGCCCCGGCCGTGCGGGCATAGGGCTGCGGGGAGGTTTCAATGGTCTTGCCGGCCATGGCCTGGGGTCCTCGAAGTGCGGGTGACTGTTCGTATTTCATATGTCAGAAAATACTGACATATGTACGAGAGTCAATTCGCTTCCCCCCGCGACGGTGGATTAGGGCTCGTCTTCGCTCCTGAGCTGTGGCGAACTGGGGGGATGCACCGTCGCTTCCTCCTGATCGCGAGCCTGGGCCTGTTGGCCGGCTGCGCGACGACCGCGCCGCCGATCGTTGCGCCGGCGGGATCGTCACTGGCCGAGCTGGAGCCGCTCTATTCGGCCAGCGCCGGACGCGAGGCCCTGACCATCAGGGTCTCGTCCAACGGCTGCACCAAGAAGGAGGATTTCGCCTTCTTCGTGGAGAAGAAGGGGGAGGCGGTGACGCTCGCCTTCGGCCGCAAGCGCCTGGACCCCTGCCGGTCCTTCGCCATGGGCCACGCAGACCTGACCTTCACCTATGAGGAACTGGGCCTGGCGCCGCGCACGCCGCTGTTCCTGCTGAACCCGTTCTATCCCTGGACCGGACCGGGAAGCTGAGGGTTCAGACGAACCGCGCCACGATCTCTGCCGGCACCCGCCTGGGCCGACCGTTGGCCTGTTCGATCAGGCACCATGTGGTCTTGGCCTGGGCGCACATGGCCCCATCGGGCCCATCAATGCGGACATAGCGGTCGAAGCGAGGGCCATCGGGCGCGGTCGCCACCCAGGTGCGGGCGCTGGCGCTCTCGCCGGGCATCAGGGCGCGGCGATAGTCGACCTCATGGCGCAGGCAGATCCAGGCCCAGCGGGCGCGATCGGCTTCAGGCTGGCGACTATCCCAGTGGGCGATGGCGATTTGCTGGACCCAGTCCATATAGACCACGTTGTTCACATGGCCGTTGGCGTCGATATCCGACGCCGTGGGCGTGAAGCCCATGGAGAAGACCTGCTGGCCCTCCGGCGGTTCGAGCAGCTTCGTCATCGGCCGGCCTGGAGGGCTCAGGCCGCGAGCACGCCCTGTTCGATCAGCAGCGGCTTCAGCTCGCCGGACTGGAACATCTCGCGGATGATGTCGGCGCCGCCGACGAATTCACCCTTCACATAGAGCTGCGGGATGGTCGGCCAGTCGGTGAAGCTCTTGACCCCGTCGCGCAGGGCGTCGTCCTGCAGCACGTCGACGCCGATGAAGTCGACGCCCAGGTGGTCGAGGATCTGGACGACCAGACCGGAGAAGCCGCAGCGCGGTTGTTCCGGAACGCCCTTCATGAACAGCACCACGGCGTTTTCAGCCACGGTCTTGCCGATGAAGTCATGGACGGGATTGGCGGTGGTGATGTCGGTCATCGTGCGGGTCTTTCGACGAGGGTCTTGACCAGACAGCTAGGGAGCCAGGGGCCCCGGGTCAAGCTTGGGCGACGATCAGGCGCGCCGGCGGCCGTCCGTATCGGTGCTGAATCGGGCCATCTCGATCTGGGCCGCCACGCCGGTGGGCAGGTCGCGGTCAGTCACGGCGGCCAGCCGATCGATGGTGTCGGCCCGGAACGCCTCCAGCTGAACGCTGGCGAAGGAGGGCTCGGTCAGCACATAGGCCAGGCAGAGCTCCTCGGAGGACCAGCCCGGCGTCTCGTGCAGGAAGGCGTAGGTGCCGGCCCCGGCCAGGGGATTGTCGTTGCGGCGGAACACGCCGCCGCCCTTCTGGGCCTGGGTGGTCGGCAGGCGAAGCGCCGACGGGAAGGGGTCGGTGGCGACGATCGTCATGTTGGCGGCCGAGGCCTCGCGGATGCGCCGGCGCGCCTGCCAGTCGGAGGTCAGGTTGAATGGGGTGGCCAGGACGTCGAAATCGCCGGTGGCGATACAGGCCTGGGTCGCGGCCCCGTCACCGGTGACGCCTAGCTGCAGGACCAGGCCGGCGGCGCGCAGGTCGGCGATATAGCCATGTGCGCTGGGCTCCAGGCTCTCATAGGCCGCGTCGTCGAGCATCAGCAGATCGAAATAGCCGGCGCCGGTCTTCTGCAGCCCGGCCTTGACGCTGTTGGACACCGCTTCCGCCGTCAGCGGCCGGTGGGGATCGCCGCGCAGCCGCCAGGACAGGAAGATCAGCCGCCGCTCCACGGCGCGCAGGGCCTCGCCGACCCCCAGCGCCATGACATCCAGGCCGGCCGTGACCTCGAAGCTGTTGATCCCGCTTTCCATGGCCGAGAAGGCCAGCGCCCGCCACAGCTGGGGCGTCGCCATGTTCGGGGTTTCGCGCATCAGCAGGCTGACGGCGGAGACCGCCTTGCCTGTCGCGCCGAAGGGACGATAGCGCATAGGTCGACCCTTTAAGCCGGGGCCAGGGTTTCGAGGGCGAGCGCATGCAGTTCGCCGCCGACCTTGCCCTTCAAGGCGGCGTAGACCAGCTGGTGCTGGCGTACGCGCGACAGGCCGGCGAAGGCGCTCGACACGATCTTCGCTTTGTAGTGGTCGTTGTCCCCCGCGAGATCGTCGATACGGATCTCGGCGTCGGGAAAGGCCGCCTTCAATTCGGCTTCCAGGTCGGCGATGGGCATGGGCATGAGTAAGGCTCCACTCAAGTGAATCTTTCTGCGCTAGAAAGCTTAACAACCGCCATATGGGAGTGCTGGTTCATGTCGCGGATCTTGACGGCGATCCTGCTGGCCCTTGGCCTCGGCGCGTGCGCGGCGGTCAGTTCCGACCGGCCGCTATTCACTGCCATTGACGCGCGCGACGCACCGGTCGCCCGGCCCGGGCTTTGGGTGATGCCCAGCGCCGGCTGCCGCTTCAGCCCCCGGGCCTCGGCCGCCAGCTGGCCCGACTGCGCCAACGGGGCCCTGGTCACGGCCGCGAGCCTCATCGGCGGCAAGCGCGACGCCACCGGCGCCTTCACCGAAGCCTTGAGCTATCAACTGGCGTCTGGCGATCCGGCGGTCATGCAGATCCTGACCCCGGCCAGCCGCGACGCTGGGGACCCGGGGATCATCTATGTCGGCATCCGTCCCCTGGCCGCCGACGCCGAGGGCCAGATCACCCAGGCGCGGGTGTGGATGGCCCTGTGCGGGCCGCCTGCGATCGTCGCCGGCCCGCCTGCGGCCAAGCCCGCCAAGCTGTCGCCGGGCCTGACGCCGGTGAAGGGCAAGACCTATTGCGTCGCCAAGACCCAGACGGCCCTGCGCGCCGCTATCGCCCGCAGCGAGGCCTGGGCCTTCCAGGGCAAGCCCGACGATTTCGGCCTGATCGCCCGCTGGGTGCGGGACGGGGAGAAGTAGGGGCCGGCGGACCGGCCCCGCCGCCTCAGTCGATGATCGAGGAATAGATGATGCTCTTCAGCTGGCCGCGGAAATTGAAGGTTCCCGACGGCATCAGCTGGGTCATGAACACCAGATAGAGGTCTTCCTTCGGATCGACCCAGAAGATGGTCGAGGCCGCGCCGCCCCAGTAATAGTCGCCGACGCCCAGCGCGCCGGTCTCGACCTGGCCCATGGTCGAGGCGAAGCCCAGGCCGAAGCCCACGCCCTCATTGGCGGTCTCGGAGAACGAGCCCAGCGCCATCTGGACCAGGTCCTTGCCGCCGGCCAGGTGGTTCATGTGCATCATCTCGAGCGTGCGCGGCCCGAGAATCCGGTGGCCGTCCAGCTCGCCGCCCCGGCGCAGCATGTCGCAGAACCGGCCATAGTCGGCGATGGTCCCGGTCAGGCCGCCGCCGCCGGACTTGAAGCCCGGCTCGGACATGAAGGCGCTGGTCGCCGGATCGTCGATCAGCTTCAGTTTCTTATCGGCGCCGCGCTGGTAGTTGGCGCAGAAGCGGTCGGCCTTGTCCGGCGCCACGAAGAACGCCGTGTCGGTCATGCCCAGCGGCTGGAAGATCTCCTCCGACAGGAACTGGGCGAAGGGCTTGCCGGAGATCACCTCGACCAGGGCGCCGCAGACGTCCGTCGCCAGCGAATACATCCACTGTTCGCCGGGATGGTAGCGCAGCGGCACCTGGCCCAGCTTGTCCAGGAACTCCATCATGGTGTCCTTGCTGCCGGCGCTGCGGATCTTCAGGCCCTTGTAGATGTGGTCGATGGGGTGCTGGACGCCCACGCCGGGCAGGCCGCCGCCATAGGTCAGGCCGGCGGTGTGGCACAGCACGTCGCGGAAGGTCACGGCGCGGCGCGGCGCCTCGGTGACCGTGTCGTCGCCCTCACCCGAGACCCACACCCGGTGGTTCTTCCAGGAGGGCACATAGCGGCTGACAGGGTCGTTGAGCTGGAAATAGCCCTTTTCATACAACATCATCAGCGCGACCGAGGTGATCGGCTTGGTCATCGAATAGATGCGGAAGATGGCGTCATCGGCCATGGCCTTGCCGCGCTCGAGGTCCATGCTGCCAAAGGATTTGAGATAGGCTTGGTGGCCGCGCCGGGCGACCAGCACCTGGCAGCCGGCGATCTTCTGCGGGCCGATATAGTTGCGCTCGATGTGGTCGCCGATGCGCTCAAGGCGCGAGGCGTCGAGGCCGGTCCATTGGGATTGGGCGTCCATTGAAATAAATCTCCCTAAAAATGGCGGTTGTTCTAATTGGCGGGCATCATGCCTCCCTAAGACGGCTCACGCCAAGAAAAACCATGCCGTAGGGAGAGGCGTACTTGCCCAGATCCGACCTCGAGGAAATCCTCGAACCCGACCTGCCGATCTGCGATCCGCACCACCATCTGTGGGACTTCCCGACCAGCCGCTATCTGCTGGACGAGCTGCTCGCGGACATGACCAGCGGCCACAAGGTCGAGAGCACGGTCTTCGTCGAATGCACGGCCTTCTACCGCGCCGAGGGGCCCGAGCCCTTCCGCTTCGTGGGCGAGACCGAGTTCGTCAACGGCGCAGCCGCCATGTCCGCCTCCGACCGCTATGGCAAACTCAGAGCCTGCGAGGCCATTGTCGGCCGCGCCGACCTGGCAGGACCTGACGTCGGCGGCGTGCTGGCCGCCCATGTCCGGGCCGGCGGCGGCCGCTTCCGGGGTATTCGCGCGGCCGGCGCCTGGGACCCGAGCCCCCAGATCGAGGCCGCCCATACCCGCCCAGGCCAGGGCCTCTACGCCCGCCCCGATTTCCGCGCCGGCTACGCCCAGCTCAAGGACCATGACCTCAGCTTCGAGGCCTGGCAGTTCCACCCCCAGATCCCGGAGGTCACCGCTCTGGCCCGCGCCTTCCCGGAGACCACGATCGTCCTGGACCACGTGGGCGGCGTGCTCGGCATCGGCCCCTATGCCGGCCGTCGCGACGAGGAGTTCGCCCGCTGGAAGCGCGACATCCTGGAGATCGCCAAGGAGCCCAATGTCGTGGTCAAGCTGGGTGGCCTGGGCATGGCGATCTGCGGCTTCGGCTTCCACAAGCGCGAGGTGCTGCCGAGCTCCGTCGAGCTGGCCGACGCCTGGCGGCCCTATATCGAGACCTGCATTGAGGCCTTCGGACCGATGCGGGGGATGTTCGAATCCAACTTCCCCGTCGACCGCGTCTCGTGCAGTTACGCCAATCTCTGGAACGCGCTGAAGCGCATCGCCTCGGGCGCCTCGGCGGACGACAAGGCGCTTCTGTTCCGCGACACCGCACGCCGGGTCTACCGGCTGGATGAAAGGGCCCCTGCATGAACCCGCTGCTGATCGAACTGGGCGAGGCCGTGGGCCAGGC
>NZ_CANCLE010000120.1 GCF_947378715.1 Phenylobacterium aquaticum | reverse complement strand
CCACACCACGGGGCGGTCGGCGGCGCTGTTCTCGGAGATCTACGGCAATGAGGTGATCCGGGCCCTGACCCGGGCGAGCCGGCCGCATCTGGCGGACGGGTTCATGACGCCGCGCGACTGCCTGCACATCGCCAGCGCCGAACAGCTTGGGCGGCTGGAGGCCTTCGCCGCCCTGCCGGACGTGGCGGGATCGTCGCGGCGGCTGTCGGCGCAGGAGGCGCTGGCCCTATGCCCGATCCTGCGGCCTGACTATGTGGCCGGGGCGCTGGCCGAGCTGAACGCCTATGACATCGATGTCGACGCCCTGCACCAGGCCTATCTGCGCCAGATCCGGGCCCTCGGCGGCCAGGTGGTCTGCGACGCGGGGCTGGAACGCGCTGAGCGGGCGGACGGCGCCTGGCGGGTGCGGGCGGGCGGGGCGGACTATGCGGCGCCGGTCCTGGTCAACGCCGCCGGCGCCTGGGGCGATGTGGTCGCGGCGCGCGCCGGGATCGCGCCCCTGGGCCTGGAACCCAAGCGCCGGACCATCGCCATCGTGCCGGCTCCGGCGGATGGCCGGTGCGATGACAGCCCCTTCGTCGTCGACGTTGACGAGCAGTTCTATTTCAAGGCCGAGGCCGGGCGGATCATGCTCTCGCCGGCCGACGAGACCCCAAGCGACCCGTGCGACGCCGCGCCGGACGAGCTGGACGTGGCGATCGCCATCGACCGCGTCCAGGGCGCGGCGGACCTGCCCGTGACCCGCGTGCTGTCGAGCTGGGCGGGTTTGCGGACCTTCGCGCCGGACCGCACCCCGGTGCTGGGGTTCGATGGGGCGAAGCCGGGCTTCTTCTGGTGCGTGGGCCAGGGCGGGTACGGCATCCAGACCGCCCCGGCCATGGGCCGCCTGGGCGCGGCCCTGGTGCTGGGCGAGGCCCCGCCCGAGGCGCTTGGAGCGGTGGATCCGGCCCTGCTGTCGCCCGCCCGGTTCCGTTAGGGCGCGGCCGGCGTCCGCCTTAGATTCACAAACAGACTGTACGTTCTGCAAATGCGTGGTTAGCTGGGCTCCCTAAGTGGGAGCGCCAGGAGATGTCAGAGATCGCGCCGCCGGGCGCAAAGCCGGCCCGTCGCCGCCAGGCCGACCGCAGCAGTTCGACCCGTGACCGGTTGATCGAGGCGGCCATCACCTGCCTGCACCAGCGGGGCTATGCCCAGACCACGGTGAGCGTGGTGGCCGAGGCGGCCGGGGTGAGCCGGGGCGCCATGACCCATCAGTTCCCGGCCAAGACCGACCTGATGGTCGCCGTGGTGCGGGCGGTGTTCCGCAAGGATTCCGACTACTATGAGCAATCGATCGTCGGTGTGGATCTCGTCGACTGGATGCGAAATCTGCCGTGGACGCTCTGGGGGGCGGTCAGCGCGCCGTCGGGCATCGCGGTCATGGAGATCATGCTGGCCTCGCGCTCCGATCCGCAATTGGCGGAGCGGCTTCGCGACATGCAGATGCGCATCGACACCGCCGCCCATGCCTGGATCCAGGACCGCCGCCGCGCGGCCGGCCTGGCGGAGCATCCCGACGGAGACGCCATTCACCGGCTTGTGGTCGCTGCTGCGCGCGGCCTGGCGTTGGAAGCCCTGTTTCGGCGCAACAGCGAGGACGTGGGTGACTCCATCGCGGTCCTGGCCGAGTTGCTGACCCATCTCTATCCCCCCGCAAAGGCCTAGGAGCCCGCCATGTCCGACCGCGCCCGTCGTCCGGTTCCCGAAGGCTTTCTCTGGGGCACCGCGATCTCGGCCCACCAGAGCGAGGGCAACAATGTCGGCTCCGACGCCTGGCTGTGCGAGAACGTGCCGGCCAGCCTCTATCGCCAGCCCTCGCTCGACGCCTGCGACAGCTATCACCGCTATGGCGAGGACATCGCCATCGCCGCCGACCTGGGCTTCAACTGCCACCGCTTCGGCATCGAGTGGGCCAGGATCGAGCCGGAGCCGGGGCGGTTCTCCAACGCCGAGCTCGACCGTTGCCGCCGCATACTGGAGGCCTGCCACGCACGAGACCTGGCCCCCATGGTGACCTTCAACCACTTCACCGTGCCGCTGTGGTTCGCGGCGCGGGGCGGGTTCGAGGTGGCGGACGGCGCCGACCTGTTCGCCCGGTTCTGCGAGACGGCGACGCTGCGGCTCGGCGACCTGATCAGCTACGCCTCGACCTTCAATGAGGCCAACATCCAGCGCCTGGTGGTGCAGATGCGGCGCAGCCCCAAGGCCAAGGCGGCGCTGGACGCCATGCTGGCCGACTGCAACCGCGCCTGTGGCTCGGATCGGTTCTCGACCCTGCTGTTCGCACCCTTGGAAAAGACCGAGCCGGTGCTGGTCGACGCCCACGCCAAGGCGACGGCGGCGATGAAGGCCGGGCCGGGAAGCTTCCCCGTGGGCCTGACGCTGACCATGCAGGACGTCCAGGGCGTCGGCGAAGGCCATCAGGCGGAGGCCTTCATCCAGGATCTCTATGGGCCCTGGCTGGAGGTGGGCAAGACCGCCGACTTCATCGGGGTGCAGACCTATACCCGCTATCGGGTCGGTCCAGACGGTCCGCTGCCGCCGCCGCGCGAAGCCGAGCGGACCGGGGCGGGCTATGAGTTCTATCCCCAGGCCCTGGGTGGCACGATCCGGTTCGCGGCCGAACGGATGGGCCGGCCGATCTTCGTCACCGAGAGCGGCATCGCCACCGACGACGACACGCGGCGCGTCGCTTTCATCGACGCGGCCCTGGACGAGGTCCGGAGCTGTCTCGACGAAGGGATCGATATCCGAAGCTTCCTCTACTGGTCGCTGCTGGACAATTTCGAGTGGACCTCGGGCTATGGCCAGCATTTCGGCCTGGTGGAGGTCGACCTGGAGACCTTCGCCCGGACGCCGAAGCCGTCGGCCCGCCACCTGGGGAACATCGCCCGGGCGGGCCTGCTGTGACGGCGATGACCGACTGGCGGCTCGGCCCGTTCACGCGGCCGGAGCGGGTGCTGGAGGACCGGGGCGAGGTGAGGTTCACCTGTCCGGTGTCGAAGGCCGAGGTCGCCTGGGCGGCCAAGGATGTCTTCAATCCGGGCGCGGTGGTGCATGAGGGCCGGGTCTGCCTGCTGGTGCGGGCCGAGGACGACGTGGGGCGCTATGCCGGCGTCTCGCGGATCGGCTTGGCCACCAGCGCCGACGGCCGCAACTTCGAGCTGGAGCCCGAGCCGGTATTGGCGCCGGGGGATGATCCCTGGCAGGCCTGGGAGTGGCCGGGCGGCTGCGAGGACCCGCGCGTCGTGGAAGCGCCGGACGGCGGGTTTGTCTGCACCTACACCGCCTTTGACGGCAAGGTCGGGACGCTGTTCGTCGCCACCTCGCCGGACCTGCGGCATTGGACCAAGCACGGCCCGGCCTTCGCCGGCACGGCCTATGTGCGGCGGCTGACCAAGTCCGGCGCGATCCTGACGGAGCTGAAGGACGGGCGGCTCGTCGCGGCGCGGCTGGATGGCCGGTTCTGGATGTACTGGGGGGAGGGCATGACCTATGCCGCGACCTCCGACGACCTGATCGCCTGGACGCCGGTCGAGGCCGAGGTCGCGCCGGAGCGCTATCTGACCTTCGATCCCCATCCGCAGCCGGGGCAGGGGCCATGGCGGATCGATCGGCCACCGGGCCTGAAGGGCTTGCGGCCCCTGGCCGGGCCGCGCCGCCACCGGTTCGATTCCCTGCTGACCGAGCCGGGGCCGCCGGCGGTGCTGACCAAGGCCGGGATCGTGCTGATCTATAACGGCGCCAACCACTATCGCGACGGCGACCCGGCGGCGCCGGCCATGGCCTATCAGCCGGGCCAGATGCTGTTCGACCCGGCGGACCCGACGGCGGTCATCGCCCGTGACACCGAGCCCTTCCTGCGCATCGATCCGGCCGAGAGCGGCGGCCAAGTGGGCAATGTCTGCTTCGCCGAGGGGCTGGTCGCGTTCCAGGGGGCCTGGTGGCTCTATGTCGGCCTGGCCGATTCCCGACTGGGCGTCTCGACCGCCCCGATGAGGCCTTGAGGAGATCACCATGGATGCGAAGCTGGACGGGGGGCTGTCGGCCGCGGGACTGGCGCGGATCGACGAGATGCTGGCGGGGTTCGTCGCCGAGGGGGTCTTGCCCGGGGCGGCGATCCTGGTCGCGCGGCACGGGCGGATCGTCCACCGCGCGACCCTGGGCCTCAAGGACCTGGCGAGTGGCGCGCCCCTGGCCGAGGACACGATCTATCGCATCTTTTCCATGACCAAGCCGGTGACGGCGGCGGCCATGATGATCCTGCATGACCGGGGCCTGTGGTCGCCGGACGATCCGATCGCCAGGCATCTGCCGGAATTCGCGGGGGTGAAGGGGCCGGGTGGCGTCGAGGTCGAGCACGCGCCGACCCTGGGTGAACTGATGACCCACACGGCGGGGTTCGGCTACGGCATCGGGCTTGGACCGCATGACGCCACCGACGCGGCCTATATCGCCGCCGGTGTCTGGGAGGCGGGGTCCCTGGCCGAGTTCGCCCAGCGGGTGGCGGCCGTCCCGCTGGCCTATCAGCCGGGCCGGGCCTGGCGCTATTCGCTGAGCATGGACCTGCAGGGGGCGGTGATCGAGCGGCTGTCCGGCCAGGGCCTGGCGGATTTCATGGGCGACCACATCTTCACGCCGCTCGGCATGGACGACACCGATTTCTTCGTGCCCGCCGACAAGCTGGCCCGGCTGGCCAACCTCTACCACATGTATGGGATGGCCGAGCTGACCCTGCTCGATCACCCGTCCTTCGTGCGCGATCCGCGCGTGATCCCGAAGATCGCCATGGGCGGGGCCGGGCTCTATTCGACGATCAGCGACTATGGCCGCTTCGCCCAGATGCTGCTGAACGGCGGGGAGCTGGATGGCGCGCGCATCCTGTCGGCGGAGGCGGTGGCGATGATGACCGCCAATCACCTGTCCGAGGCCCTGCTGAACCCCGGGGTCACGGCCGGCATGCAGAAGATGGGGCCTGGGCGGGGCTACGGCTTCAACGGCGCGGTGTTCCATGACCCGGCCCTGGCCGGAGCGCCGGTCGGGCGCGGGACCTATCAGTGGGACGGGGCGTCAGGCGTATGGTTCTGGATCGATCCCGAGAACGACCTGGTCTTCGTCGGCATGATCCAGCGGATGATGCAGGAGGGCATGCCCCGCCTGCAGGACCTGACCCAGCAGATGATCTCAGAGGCGTTGAGCGGCTGAGTCAGACACGAAAACGCCCCCGCTTCTCAGGGAAGCGGGGGCGTTGATGTCTGGCCGCGCCAGGCGGGGCTAGAGGCGGCTGGGGATGGAGACCATCATCTTCTCGTAGCCCTTCACGAAGGCCGAGGGGACGCGGACGGGTTCCTCGACGACCTTGATCTCCGGGAAGCGCACCAGCACCTCTTCCCAGAGGATGCGCAGCTGGAGCTCGGCCAGGCGGTTGCCCACGCAGCGGTGGATGCCGAAGCCGAAGGACATGTGCTGGCGGGGACGCTCGCGGTCGATGATGTAGGCGGTCGGGTTGGCGATCACCTCTTCGTCGCGGTTGCCCGAGACGTACCACATGATGACCTTGTCGCCCTTCTTGATCAGCTTGCCGCCCAGTTCGATGTCCTGGGTGGCGGTGCGGCGCATGTGGGCCAGGGGGGTCTGCCAGCGGATGGTCTCGGAGACCATCGACGGGATCAGATCCGGATTGGCGCGCAGCTTGGCGTATTCGGCGGGGTTCTGGTTCAGGGCCAGGACCGAGCCGGTCATCGAGTTGCGGGTGGTGTCATTGCCGCCGACGATCAGCAGGATCAGGTTCCCGAGATACTCCATCCGATCCATGTTCTTGGTGGCTTCGCCATGGGCGAGCATCGAGATCAGGTCGGATTTCGGCGGGGCGTTGACCCGCTCTTCCCAGAGCCGCGAGAAATAGTCGACGCACTCGAACAGCTCCATCCGGCGTTCGGCTTCGACTTCCTCGGGATCGGTGGACTTGAACAGGCCCGATTCCGGACCGGCCGTGGCCACGTCCGACCAGCGGGTCAGCTTGCGGCGGTCGTCGAAGGGGAAATCGAACAGGGTGGCCAGCATCTGGGTGGTCAGTTCGATGGAGACCCGATCGACCCAGTCGAAGGGCTCGTTGATCGGCAGGCTGTCCAGGGTCTTCTGGATGCGGCCGCGGATCAGCGGCTCGAGCTCCTGCAGGTTATGCGGCGAGACGATGGGGCTGACGGTCTTGCGCTGGACGTCATGCTTGGGCGGGTCCATCGCGATGAACATCGGAAGCGTGAAGTCGTCCTTGGGATCGAAGATCGTGATCGACGGCTCGGACGAGAAGGCCTCGTGATTGGTGTCGACGGCCATGATGTCGTTGAACTTGGTCACCGACCAGAAGGGCCCGTCCTCGTGCTGGCCCTCGGGGTGATAGTGGACCGGGTCTTCCTTCCGCAGGCGCTCGAAATAGGGCCAGTAGGATTCGGTGCGCCACAGCTCGATGTCGGTGACGTTGATCTCCTCAAGGGGGATGGCGTAGGCCTTGGCCCGGGCCTCGGCTTTCAGGTCAATCGCGCCGTCGCTCATCACGTCCTCCATGGGGCGCGGTCTCATGCTGCGCCTGGCTATCTTATCGCTGTTCAGAAGAGTGCCGGACCCTGGGTCATCTGGCAAGACCGGCGAAGGTGACATCGGCGTCATTTTTGCACATCGCGGCCATTTTTCTCAGCCATGAGGTCAGTTCAGTTTTTCTGAACTGACGTACCGGCAGGGGCGTGCTTTAGGATCATTCGAACATCCGTTTGAACTTTCCGGAGCGCCCATGGCCGCCGATCCCCTTTTCCAGCCCTTCGCCTTCAAGGGTCTCACCCTCAAGAACCGGATCGTGATGGCGCCGATGACGCGCTCGTTCTCGCCGGGCGGCGTCGTGAACGAGGACGTGGCGGGCTATTACCGCCGCCGCGCCGAGGGCCAGGTCGGCCTGATCATCTCCGAGGGCACGGGCGTCAATCGCCCGGCCTCGGTGAACGACAAGAACGTGCCGCGCTTCTATGGCGAGAGCGAACTGGCCGGCTGGAAGCGGGTGATCGACGCGGTCCACGCTGGCGGCGGGACCATGGCCCCGCAGCTGTGGCACGTGGGCGCGGTGCGCGGCCGCGACACCGAATGGAGCCCGCCGGGCCCCTATGACACCCCGTCCGGCCTGTCGCGTCCGGGCAAGGAATTCGGCAAGCCGATGACCGACGCGGAAGTCGCTGACGCCATCGCCGCCTTCGCCGCCGCCGCCGCCCACGCCAAGGACCTCGGCTTCGAGGCCGTCGAGCTGCACGGCGCCCACGGCTATCTGATCGACCAATTCTTCTGGGACGGCACCAATGTCCGCGAGGACGCCTATGGGTCGAAGGACCTGCCGGGCCGCGCCCGCTTCGCCGCCGACATCCTGAAGGCCGTGCGCAAGGCGGTGGGTCCCGACTATCCGGTGATCATCCGGATCAGCCAGTGGAAGCAGCAGGACTATGACGTCAAGCTGGCGACCACGCCCAAGGAGATGGAGGCCTGGCTGACGGCCCTGACCGACGCCGGCGCCGACATGCTGCACTGTTCGCAGCGGCGTTTCTGGGAGCCGGAATTCGAGGGCTCGGACCTGAACTTCGCCGGCTGGGCCAAGAAGCTGACCGGGGTTCCGACCATCACCGTGGGCTCGGTGGGCCTGACCGGGGAATTCATCGCCGCCTGGGGCGGGGAGCAGTCGAAGCCGGCCTCGCTGGACGAACTGGTCCGCCGCCTGGACCGGGGCGACTTCGACCTGGTGGCCGTGGGTCGCGCCATCCTCCAGGACCCCGAATGGGTCGTGAAGGTCAAGGAAGGCCGCGAGGCCGAGCTGATGAACTATGACGCCAAGGCGCTTGCGACCCTGAGCTAAGCCCTGTTCGGCCGGGCCGGCGGCAGGTGGAACACCTGTCCGCAGGCCCGGTGGATCAGCCGGACCGGGGAGCGGTAGCGGACCGCGAGCCAGGTGTCGGCCCAGTCCTGGATGGCGATCAGGACCCCATAGACATCGACGCCGCAGGGCGTGAGGCGGTAGCCGCCGTCGACGCGCTCCAGCACGCCGGCTTCGGTCAATCGCGCCAGTCTATCGGTGAGGATGCTGGCGGCTATGCCGGTCTGGGCGCGGAAGTCGCCGAACCTGCGCAGCCGCATGAAGGCGCAGATGATGATCTCGATGCCCCACTTGTCGCCGAACACGTCCAGGCAAGGCCCCAGCAGGTCCTGGGCCCCGGGCGATGGCGCGCCGGCCTGGGTGGAGCGGCGGTGCGCGGTCTGCTTGGCGGGCATGGTCTGCAGCTGGGCGCGGTTGAGGCGCAGCTCGATGTCGCGGGCGGTGACCGCCGCCCCGCAGGCGCCGCAGATCAGCGGGCCGTCGATCGGGCCCTCGGCGCGGGCGGCGACCAGGGCCGCGATCGGATCGTCCTCCGCCGGCCGCCAGATGCGCCGCCAGCGGGCCATCTGGGCCACCACCTCGAAGAAGGCCTCGCCCATGTTGGTGAGGCGATATTCGTGGCGCAGGGGCCGGCGGCTATAGGGCAGGCGCACCAACAGGCCCTCGGCCTCCAGGCTGCGCAGCCGGGCGGTGACCAGGCGGTTGGCCATGCCGGTGCGGGTCATGAAGCCGCCGAACCGGGTCTCGCCCAGGAAGGCGGCCAGGATCAGGGCGAGCGACCAGCGATCACAGACCACGTCGGCGGCCTGGCGCACGGCCGCCAATACGGCGTTGATCGCCACCGCATCAGAGGGCGAGAGGCTGGGGCGGGTCACGGGGCGTGGGCCGGGGTCCTATAGAATCTCGTACATCCTATAGATCGGGCCCTGGGCGGTCTGCTCGCCGACCCCGATGGCCGGCAGGTCATTGAGCCAGCGATAGGGCTCGGCGCCGCATTCGAAGCGCGGGGTCACGCGCAGGGCGTATTCGTGGGGCTCCAGCAGGCCGCCGCGATTGAAGCGCTTCATCACCTCCGGCTCGGCCCGGAAGGTCCCCTGATAGGTCAGGTAGATCAGGGCCGAGTCATGGGTCTTGAGCGCCAGGCGCACGTCGATCACCATCACCCCGTCGGGCCGGTTGATCACCCAGTCGGCGCCGCCGGGCAGCACCTCGCCGTTCAGCCGCTCGCCCTCGAACCGGCCGCCGAGGATCGGGGCGATGCGGCGGCGGCCCTGGGGCGTGTGGCCAATGTCCAGCATGGCGCCAAAGGCGACATCCAGGTGCAGGGTCAGGAGGTGGCGGGAGGTCAGGGCGTCCATGTTTTTCCGGGCCGGCAAGGGGTGGAGCAGTCTCGCTGCGAGTTTGACGATCAATCCTGACGCGGCGCGCCGCATCGTGATGACCACAAGGCGCTTAAATTCGAAGAGGAAGTCAACAGCCAGGCCTTCGGGTGATCTTCAAATCAGTTGCGTAATGAGTGTGACTCAATCAGGGTGGCCAGGTCAGCGTGGCGGCGAAGGATCGCGGCGCGGCGTGGGAGGCGATAGCCATGGGTATAGTGACGCTTCCGATCGGGCGACCCGGCCCGTCGGTTCAGGAGATCCTGGCCAGCGACGTCAATCCGGCGCCGGCGGTGATGCGCGAGGAGTCGCCGGCCCAGGGCCTGGGGACCGAGGACGTCGCGATCGCGCGCTATTTCTCCAAGGCCTGGCATGACCAGGAGGTGGAGAAGGTCTGGCGCAAGACCTGGCAGCTGGCCTGCCGCGTCGAGGACATCCCCAATGTCGGCGATCACGTGGTCTATGAGATCGTCCATGACTCGCTGATCGTGGTGCGGGCCGGGCCCGACGAGATCCGCGCCTATGTGAATTCCTGCCTGCACCGGGGCACCCAGTTGCGCACCGAGGGTGGCTGCGTGAAGCAGTTCCGCTGCCCCTTCCATGGCTTCACCTGGTCGCTGCAGGGCAAGCTGACCGAGGTGCCCGGGGCGTGGGACTTCCCGCAGATGGAAGGCCGCGACTTCAACCTGCCGGAGGCCAAGGTCGGGGTCTGGGGCGGGTTCGTGTTCGTCAATTTCGACGCCGACTGCGAGCCGCTGGACAGCTATCTCGAGATTCTGCCCGAGCACTTCAAGGCGTTCCGCCTGGAGGACCGCTGGAAGGCGGCGCACGTGGCCAAGATCATGCCGTGCAACTGGAAGCTGGCGATGGAAGCCTTCATCGAGAGCTATCACGTCCCCTACGCCCACCCGCAGGTGCTGGCCTATTACGGCGACCAGAACACCCAGTACGACGTCTGGCCGGACGTGCGCCATGTCAGCCGGATGATCAGCGTGCAGGGCGTGCCCAGCCCCGGCGTCGGCGAGGTCAGCGACGAGCTGGTGATCAGCCACATGCGCCGCGACATGCCCTTCTATGGCGGCGCCCCGATCGAGGTCGGCCCGGGCGAGACCCCGCGCGCCAAGCTGGCGGCCCGGGCGCGGGACAAGATCGGCCGGTCCTCGGGCAACGACATGTCGCAACTGTCGGACACCGAGTCCCTCGACCTGATCGAATATCTGCTGTTCCCGAACATGGTCCCCTGGGGCGGCCAGTCCCTGCCGGTCTGCTACCGGTTCCGGCCGCTGGGCGACAATCCCGAGCAGTCGATCATGGAGATCATGTTCCTGTTCTCCAAGGCGCCCGACGGCAGCCATCCGGAGCCGGCCCCGATCCGCTGGCTGGGCATTGACGAGCCCTGGTCGAGCGCCCCGGAACTGGGCTCGGCGGCCATGGTGGCCGACCAGGACACCGACAATCTGAAGCGCATCCAGCGCGGCCTGCGCGCCTCCAAGAAGCCGGGCGTGACGCTGGCGGCCTATCAGGAGAGCCGCATCCGGCACTATCACCAGACCTTGGACGCCTACATGGCGAAGTAGGTCGCGGCTTGCCCACCTGGCCCGATCGGAGTCTTCTCAAGGCTCTGGTCGGGGCGGGGGCATGGAAAGCGATGTTCGAGGGCGGATGCGCCTGTGGCGCGGTGCGGTATCGCCTGACCAGGCGGCCGATGTTCGTCAATTGCTGCCATTGCCGCGACTGCCAGCGGCAGTGCGGCGCCGCCTTCGCCATCAACGCCCTGATCGAGACCGCCGAGATCGTGGTGGCCTCGGGCGAGACCGTGCCAAGTCGCATGCCCACCGACAGCGGCCGGGTGCATGACATCCATCGTTGCGCTGCCTGCGGGACGGCGATGTGGTCGGACTATGGGGGCCGGCCGGCGTTGCGGTTCGTGCGCGTGGCGACCCTGGACGATCCGACCGCGCTCACGCCGGACGCCCATATCTTCACGCGCAGCAAGCTGTCCTGGGTGGAGGTGACCGGCGCGCCGGCCTTCGAGGTCTATTACGACATGCAGGCCTTGTGGCCGGTCGAAAGCCTGGCGCGCCGGAGGGCGATCCTCGGCGACGGCTAGAGCCGCCGCCTCCGCTCTCCACGCCCTATCCCGAGACCAGGTGGGGCCGCCTGGCGGCGGCGTAGTCCGCCTGACCGGGGAAGAAGCCGTGCACCTCCTCCGGGTTGGATTGGACGATCACCAGCCCGACCGCTCCGGACTGGGCGCGGTCGCGGGCCAGGCGACAGGCGAAGGCGGTCGCCTGGTCCTGATCGGCGAAGCGGCCTGGGTCATCGCCGTGGGGGGAGACGCGCCAACCGCCGCGCACCTGGCTGACCACGAACTTGCAGGTCTCGGCGGTCGGAAGCGGCAAAGGGATCATGGGGTGTTGTCCTGGGCGGGGTCCGGCGTCGCGAACGGATTGGCCGCCCAGAGCGGGAACAATTCGCCAAGCTCGCGGAACGGCTGGGCCGCGCCGCTGGTCGGCACGGGATGAGGGATGCCGGCCGGGCGATCGGGGCGCTTGAGACCGATCAAGGGCCAGTCGGACGGGCGGACCATCTCAGGCGGCCTGGGCCCAGATTCGCCGCCGGCGGCGCGCGACCGTGAGTTCGCGGTGACCGCCGCGCAGGCAGCGCTCGACCGTGTAGCCCCGCCGCTCCAGCAGGCGGTGGACGGGGTCCGTTCCCGCGTCGGCCCTGTCCAGCGGCAGGGGCGACTGGAAGATCAGAACGCCGCCTTCGCGCACATAGGGGCCGTGGACCAGCAGCCGGTCGAGCGCCTCGACGTCGCAGGTGTGGGCGACCAGCAGGGCGTCGGGGTGCTCCTGGGTGCAGCCGGGCTTCAGATAGCCGACCTGTTCGAACCCGTGCCGACAGAGCCAGAGCAGGGCCGACAGTCCGCTCGGGCCGGTGACGCCAATGGGGCTGGTCCTGTCGACCTGGGCCTTGTCCAACAGCGAGATCAGCGGCGCGCTGTGCAGCAGGCCGGAGGGGGAGGCTTGGGACATGGAACGCGGAAACTCCGAATGCCGCGGCCAGACAGGGCCGCTCGGGAAGGTCCGCAGGATCGCGCCGAAGGGCGTCAGGCTTCGATAGGAAGGTGGCCGTCCCGCCATCAGGGCGGCGTAAAGGGCCTAGGGTAGGGCCCGGCGCATCTCGGCGGTCATCAGCTGGACCCGGGGGGCTTCCGTGACCCGGTAGGTTCCGGCCGGGGTTGCGGTGACCAGGGCGGCCTTGCCGGGGCCCGCGAGGTCGAGCCATTGCAGGCCCTGCTCCAGGG
>NZ_CANCLE010000119.1 GCF_947378715.1 Phenylobacterium aquaticum | reverse complement strand
CACCGCCCACGAGGCCCCGCGCCTGCTCGGCGAATATGCGGGCCAGGAATCCGGCGATCCGGCCAAGGCCGCCCAGGCGATCCTGAAGCTGGTCGCCATGGAGGTACCGCCCCTGCACCTGTTGCTGGGCGCCGACGCCATCCACTATGCGACCCGCAAGATCGGCCAGTTGACCGCCGAGATCGGCGACCATGTGGCGCTGTCGACCGGGATCGCCTTTCAGGACTGACCCGACCTCAGAACGGCTTGTCGCCCGCCACCGTCACCCGGAAGCCTGAGCGGGTGTCGGGGAAATAGTCCCAGATCGCCTGGTGCCAGGTGCCGCGATTGTCCCAGAAGGCCACCGAATTGGCCCGCCAGCGGAAACGGACCTGGAAGTTCGGGTTCATGCAGTGGCGGTAGAGATAATTGAGGATCGCATCGCTTTCCTCCTTCTCCACCCCGACGATCTTGGTCGTGTAGGACGGATTGACGAAGATCGACTTGCGCCCCGTCACCGGGTGGGTGCGCACGATCGGGTGGGTCGAGCAGGGGTACTTCTTGTCCACGTCCGGGAACAGCGGGCGATAGACGTGGTCGGCGTCGTGGACGGCGGTCATGCCCTCCAGATAGGCCTTCATCTTGTCCGACAGGGTCTCATAGGCCCAGGCCATGCTGGCGAACACGGTGTCGCCGCCGGACTCCGGCACGATCGGCATGTAGAGGATGCTGCCCAGCGGCGGTTCGGCGTCGCAGGTCAGGTCGGAGTGGAAGCTCTCCCCGGCCACGAACTTGGAGGTCTCGTCGGCGTGGATCGCCACGATCTCCGGGTGGTCCGGCAGGCCCGGCACGCCGGAATGGATGGCCAGTTCGCCGAACAGCCGGCCAAAGGCCTTGTGGGCGTCGTGGCTCAGGTTCTGATCGCGGAAGAACAGCACCTGGTGATGGGCGAGCGCATCGCGCAGCTCGGCGGCCTGGTGGTTGCTCAAGGGCCGCGACAGGTCGATCCCCAGGATCTCGGCCCCGATGCGCCGGGTCACCGGCCGAACGTCGATGGCTTCATAGGTGGTCATGTACGCCTCATTCCGCCGCGTCGTGGAAACGGCCCTGGCTGTAGATCAGGGGCCGGCCTGGCCGGGTCCCCAGTTCAAGTCCCCGGCCCACCAGGATGTCATGATCGCCGGCGGCGTGGACCGCGTGCAGCCGGCATTCGATATGGGCCAGCGCCCCGCCAATCAGCGGCATGCCCAAGGGGCCAGGCGCGATCTCCACATCGTTGAAACGGTCTGTCGCCGCCATGCCGGCGAACAGCTTCGCCAGGCCGGACTGGCCCTGCGACAGGACATTGATCCCGAAGGCGCCGGTCTGGAGAATGGCCTCGCGGGTGCGGCTCTTGTGGTCCAGGCAGACCAGCAGCAGGGGCGGAGACAGCGAGACCGAGGAAAAGGCGCTGACCGTCGTGCCGACCGGGCGATCACCGTCGAGGGACGAGACGATCACCACGCCGCTGGCGAAGGCGCCCATGGCCGCCCGCCAAGCCGCAGGGTCAATGACCTCGGGCTCGCGATCTTCGACCAGGACCGGCTCGAAGCTCATTGATCGGTCCCGAACGGGTTGTCGCCATAGACCGGGGCGCGATGCTCCACCGCGCTGACATTCTCCGCCCGGCCGCAGACCGCCAGCGCCGTCAGGGCATAGACCAGGGCGGAATCGGTCAGGTCCTTGGGCGTCGGACGCCAGCGGCGGAAGCCGGTGGTGATCGCCGGAATCCTTTGCATATTGAAGACGTTGTGGTCGCGCCACATGCTGGAATAGACCGGCGCGGCCCGCTCCACCGGATGGCCGAGCGCCAGTTGGGTGGCGACGTCGACGGCCCCGACCAGGGGGCTGACCTCGGCGGCGTCGGCCTCGAAGCCGTGACGCACCACCACCGGCTCGATATCGACCTCGCCCAGGCCCGCCGCGCGCACCGCCTTCTCCAGGGAATGCTGCAGGTCGGCGACCCGCTGCTTCGGGTTCAACCCCACTTCCAGATAGAGCGAGACCAGTTCGGTCCCCGCCCCGAAGGCGTACGGGATGCCGCCGCGCACCGAAGCGATCTGGGATTTCGGCAGGGCGATGCCGCCCGGGCTCTCATAGACGCTGGCCGCCTCGAACGCCCGGCTCCAGGCGTGCAGGCAGTCGGTGAGCTTGCCCAGCCGATAGATCGGGTTGGGATGGTCGACCGCCTTCTCCGGATGGGTCAGCAGCGGGGTGAACACCCCCTCGCCCCACAGCCGGATGCGGAACACCGCATAGCCGCAGCCGACCCAGGTCAGGCCGAAGTCGCAGCCCTCTGCGGCGATGGCGTAGTCGGGCGCGACGCCGCCGTGGTGGAACAGATAGTGGGCGCCGATGTCCTTCCCCATATAGGCGATGCCGCGATGCTCCTCGATCGGCTCGGGGCCGATCTCGCCGGGACAGGCGGTCAGGTACATCTTGCCCGACAGGTCATAGCCCGCCGTCTTCAAGGCCTTGGCCGCGATCAGGAAGCAGCTCATCGGCCCGCGGTCATTGGCGATCGGATAGCCGTAGAGCTTGCCGTCCTCGAGCCAGCACTTTTCCCACTCGGGATTGTCCAGGGTCTCGGGCCGATACTTGAAGGCGTCGAGGTCGGGATTCCAGGTCGGGGCCTCGGTGTCGAGGTGGGCGGTGAACAGCAGGTTCTTGCCGTCACCCTTGCCGCCCCAGGTTCCGATGATGTTGTTGCGGTCCGGCGTCGCACCGACCTTGCGGGGCGAGAAGCCTTCCCTGGCCATCCAGTCATGGACGAAGTCGCCGGCCGCCTTCTCGTGGCCGCAGGGGCTGGGGATATTGCCCAGGGTCAGGGCCAACTCGACGATCTCGGTCTCGCTGATCGCCGCGGCGATGGCGGCGCGGTCGGCCTCGGTGACCGTGTAGGGCGCGGCGGCCCCGGCGAAGGGAAATCCGTCGGCCATCACGCGGCCTCCGTCCAGGCGGCGACCACATCGTCCGTGGACGTCAGGATCGCGCAGTTGAGGTCGAGGATCTTCAGGGTCGCGTCGTGGATGTCCTGCTCATAGGCCGCGCAGGCGTCGGTCGGAATGAAGACGTGGTAGTCCAGGTGAAAGGCGTCGCGGACGGTGGAGTCCACGCAGCATTCCGTGGTCAGGCCGCAGGCGACCAGGGTGTCGACGCCCATGGCCTTCAGCCTGGCGTCGAGGTCGGTGCCGTAGAAGCCGCTGTAGCGGGCCTTGCCGATCACCCGTTCGCCGGCCTCCGGCGTCGGGCCATAGAAATCGGCGCCGACCTCGCCGATGCGGCAGAGGCCGCTGTCGCTGTCCGGGTCGCCACCCCTTCGGCGCATGCGCTCGCGCCAGGCGGGGGAGTCGGTCGCCGGCGCCGTCTGCAGGCCGATGAACACCACCGGCGTCCCGGCGGCCCGCGCTGCGGCGGCCAGGACCTTGGCCTGTTCCAGGGCCGGAGCCACCACCGACATGTCGACGCCATAGCCGCCCAGCACGCCCTGCGGCGCCGCGAAGTCGACCTGCATGTCGATGATCAGCAGGGCCGTGCGGCCCGGGGCGATCCAGGCGGCCAGACCATCGGCGTCCGCGCCCGCCACGCTCACCTTGCCGTTCATGCGAAGGCCGAGCGCAGGCCGGGCAGGATCTCGGCCCCGAACATCTCCAGCCCCTCCACATAGTCAGGGAAGATCAGCATCAGCCCGTCCAGTTCCGCGAACTCGACGAACTCGTGGACCTGCTGGCCGCAGCTCTCCGGCGTGCCGATGGCGGTCTGGGTCATGAAGGCGCCCTGCTGTTCGGCGGCCTTGCTGAGGTGTTCGGCGGGCACGCCCCAGTTCTTCAGCATCTCCAGAATGGCCCCCATGTCAGCGCCGTCCTTGTAGTGGGCGACCCGGGCCTGGGCCTTCGCCTCGGTCTCACCGTGGACGATGGTGCACATGGCGTAGGTCTTGATGGTCTTGCCCAGCTGGTCGGCCACCTGCTTGGCGCGGCGGCTGTTGTCGCGGCGCTCCTCGGGGGTGCGGCCGCCGATGAAACAGGCGTCGGCCTCGCGCACCGAGAACTGCAGGCCACGGTCGGACTGGCCGGCGCAGATCAGCTCCGGGCGCGGCCGCGACAGCGGCTTGGGGTTCGACTGGCAGTCGTTCATCTGGAAATACTTGCCGGCGTGGGTGACGCTGTCCTCGGCCCACAGCCGCTTGACCAGGCCGGTCCATTC
Organism: Phenylobacterium aquaticum; assembly: GCF_947378715.1. GTDB lineage: Bacteria > Pseudomonadota > Alphaproteobacteria > Caulobacterales > Caulobacteraceae > Phenylobacterium > Phenylobacterium aquaticum_A. The sequence goes on along the minus strand of NZ_CANCLE010000119.1, from coordinate 8,441 downwards.
CTCGGTGAGGATGTAGCGGTCCTCATGGGTCATGGTGTCGTCCCAGGCGCCCATCTGGTTGAACTCGTCCTTATAGGCGCCGGCCACGATGTTCAGGCCCGCGCGGCCCCCGGAAATATGATCCAGGGTCGAGATCATCTTGGCGGTGACCGCCGGGTTCTGCAGCAGCGGGTGGACGGTGGCCCAGATGCGGACATTCTTGGTGGCCTCGGCGATGGCCGCCATCATGGTCACCGACTCCAGCGACGATCCCCAGTGGTTGGTCTCGCCGCCAAAGCCGCGCCACTTGCCCATGGACATCACGAAATCCATGCCGACCTCATCGGCGGTCACCGCTGCAGCGCGGTTCTGGGCCCAGAGGTCGTTGAGCGGCGGAGAGGTCTTGGAGATGATCCAGCCGCCGTTGGCGACCGGCAGGAAGACCCCGAAATCCTTCTTGCGAATGGGCTGGTGCAGCATGGGGGGCCTCAGGCTGGGTCGTTGACGAGAACGGGCGTGGCGGCGAGCGGATCCGAGCGCCGCCGGATGGTCGGCGGGTGCTGGGTCTCGAAGGACGGCGGGCGCATGAACAGGGCGGCGACAAAGATCACCGAGGCCACCAGCCCGAACAGCTGGAAGGTCGGGGCGAAGCTGCCCAGCAGGTCGCGCAGGGACCCGCCGATCAGCGGGCCGAGCGCCGAGAGCGCGCCAACCAGGCAGACCGTGGAGAAGATCTCCAGATTGTTCTGGCGGCCGAAATAGTTGAGCAGCAGGACGGTGACGGCGAGCGCGGTCAGGCCGAAGCCAATGCCGGTGCCGGCGGCGTAGAGGATCATCATCGGCAGGTTGTCGGCGATGCTGAGCGCCACCGAGCCTATGCCCAGCGAGCCCACGGCGAACACGAGCAGCCACTTGGGATCAAAGCGGTCGCCGATGGCCCCGCCGCCCAGCCGGCCAAAGGTCGACATCAGGCCCTCCAGGCTCAGCATGCCGGCGGCGAGCGCGGGCGCGACGCCCTTTTGGGTGAGATGCGCCACCGACAGGCTGGAGACCGTCACCCCGCTGAGCAGATGGACGAAATAGGCGGCGACCAGGATGTAGAACTGCACCGTGCCCATGGCCTGTTTCAGGGTCCAGTCGCGAGTGGTGCGATAGACCGCGACCGGGGTCTTGGACTGGGCGGCGGTCTCGGCCTCGGTCTTGACCTCGGCGTCGATCTGCACGGACGAGGCGGCGAGCCATTCGCGGCTGGGGATCAGCAGCGAGCAGAGCACGCCGATCACCAGGGCGGCGACGATCTGGAACAGCCAGAAGGGCCGCCAGCCGCCGCCGGCGGCGCCCATCAGGGCGAGCGCCATCCAGGGGCCGGCGACGCCGCCCAGGCCGCCCAGGGTGAAATAGAGGCCGAAGGCCATGGCCCGGCGCTTGAACACCGCCGCCAGCACATGGGTGCCGGGGATCAGGGCCATCAGCTGATAGGCCACGCCGCACAGGGCGGTGCCCAACAGGTAGAGCCAGATCGAATGGGTCAGATAGAGGCAGAGGAAGCCGGCCGCCATCACCCCGGTGCCGAGCAGCAGGGCCGCGCGGACCCCGAAGCGGCGGATGACCATCGGCGGAAACCAGGCCGAGCCGCCGCAGCAGGCGCCCAGCAGGGTGAAGCCCAGGCCAGCCTGGGCCCAGCTCCACTTCTGGTCGGTGACCATGGCCGGCAGCACCACCCCCAGCGAGGAGAAGGTCGCTCCGGTGATCAGGAACAGCAACAGGCTGAACACCCCGAGCAACAGCCAGGGACGCCATTCCAGCTTCGACATCTAGAGCCTCCACGGAGGAGCGAGACCGCCGGTCCGGGACCGGCGGTCTCGCCGATAATCAGAACGTACGCTTCACGGTCACCCGCCATTCGCGGCCATGGCCCGGCAGGGCGGCAAGGTTCGCGTAGGAGTCGGCGGCGGGGGTGAAATACAGCTTGTCGAACAGGTTATCGATGTTGAGCGTGGCCGCGTAGGGGCCTTTCTCATAGAACAGGGACAGGCTGGCGACCGTGTATTCCGGATAGGTGATCGGGTTCTGCACGGTCTGGGCGGTCTTGGTGACGCTGGTCGCGCCGAAGGTGCCGCCCACCTTGCCCCAGCTATAGTCGCTGGAGGTATAGGTGCCGTAGAGGCTGGCCACCGCATGCGGGATCAGGGTGTAGGCATAGTCGCCGCCCCGGCCCGGCAGGCTGTTGAAATTCCAGACCACATAGGTGCCGCCAAAGGCGTTCTGCGGCGAGATCCCGGTCACATAATAGGGGATATAGGCGAAGCTGGTGTCCGGCCCCTTGATCTCCGTGTGCTGCATGTCGCCGGCGAAGGTGAAGCTCAAGTGCTCGGAGGCCAGGTAGCGGACCTCGAGTTCAACCCCCTTGGCGCGGGTGCCCTGGATGGTGGGCGACGGTCCGCTGGTCAGCTGGGTGCGGTTCTGGCGATAGCCGGCCAGGGAGCCGACCAGGGTGCCCTGCAGGAGTTGGAACTTCACCCCCGCCTCGGCCAGGTCGGAGTCCGACAGCCACGAGCCATTGTTCACCAGCGAGGCGGCGATGTCGCCGGCCTGGCTCATCTCCAGGGCCGAGGCCTGGGAATAGGTGATGTAGGGCATCAGGCCGAGGTCGGTCTTGTAGCTGAGCGAGGCGGTGTAGGTGCCCTTGCCCTTGGAGCCCTTCTGCAGGCCCGAGGGTTGGAAGGAGACGAAGCCGGTGTCCTGGGACTTGACGTCGTAATTGTCATAGCGACCGCCGACCATCAGGTTCAGCCGCTCGCCGAAATAGATGTCCGAGGTGAAGAAGATCCCGGCCTGGGCCCATTTGCTGCGGTTGTCGTTCTCCCACTGCAGCCCGTAGGACTCCGGCGAGAAGGGATCGTCGATGATGTCGGTCGGCGTCGCCCCATAGGACAGGTCGCGACGGTCCAGCGCGATCAGGCCGGAATTGTAGCTCTCCCGGCGGCGACCCTCGAACTTGCGATAGGAAGCCCCGACGAAGGACTTGGACTTCACGAAGTCACCCGCGAAGTTCAGGTCGAAATTGTAGGTCACCCGGGCCTCGCCGACATTGGAGTCGAACCAGGCCGGATAGCCGTAGGAGACGAAGCGCTTGTTGACCAGGCTGTCATAGAACAGCTGCAGCTTGAGGGACGAGCCGTTGTCGAACGCCTTGGCGACATCCCAATAGGCGGTCTTGGTCCAGGTGTGGGAGAAGTCCGCCGCCGAGATATAGACCGTGCGCGGGTCGAGCTTGGCCGTGCCCAGGCCGACGTCCAGAGTGTGGTGCGCGTCGGAGTTCGGGAACCCGTAATAGGGGATGTAGAGCGCCGTCCCATAGGGGTAGAAGCCGACCTCGTTGGGGGTGATCTTCCCATTGCCATCGCTGTCGGTCAGGCTGGTGTCGCGGCCGGTGATATAGGTCTGGGTGTTGATCAGGTCCTGGGTCAGGCGGTTCCAGCCGGGCGTCTGAACGTCGCCGTCGGAATGGTAGAACATGGCGCCAAGCGCCGTGGTCCAGCCGTCGTTCAGGTCGAAATCGGTGGAGAGTTCGAGGATCTGGCGCTTGGGCGTGATGCCCCGGTAGTAGCTGCCGGAATCCTCACCCTCCGCATAGAGGTGCAGACCGCCGTCCACCTGGCCCAGCTTCAGCGGGATGCCGATCTGGCCGGAGAACTGCTTCTTGTCATAGGAGCCGACCGTGGCCTCGACCTCGCCGCCGACCTCGGTGATGTAGCTGTCGCCAGATTTCCCGGTCTTGGGGGTGAAGTTGAGCATGCCGCCCACCTTGCCCGAGCCATAGATGGGGGTGGGCGGACCACGGACGATCTCGATCTGGGCGGCGTCGCCGATCGGGGTCGAATAGGTGCCCCGGTTCTCAATGCGCTTGAAGCCGCGGAAATAGTTCTCCGCCAGGGTGCCGCGGATATTGAGCGCGCCGGGCACGCCATAGAAGCTGGCGGTGTAGGTGCCCGGCGAGATGGCCGTCAGGTCGTCGATCGACTGCACGCCGTAGCGCTGCAGGGTCAGGTCGCTGGCGAAGCTCGCCGAGCGCGGCGTCTCGATCAGCGCCTTGTCGAGGCCGAACACGCTGTCGTTCGGCGCCTTTTCCAGAAGCCCCGCCTTGTCGCGGGCGGTGACCACCACCTCATCGACAGTGCCGACGCCGGTGTCCGCAGCCTGTGCCTGGCCCACGCTCATGATCAGCGCGGACAAGGACACGCTCGCGACGAATAGAAGTCGTTTTGACATATCGTCCTCATTCGAGGTCGCGGACCCACCGCCGGAGGGCGGTTATCCCCGCGCCCGCACGCCTCTGGAAAGCAGGTTCTCCGGCGGGTGGAGCGCCGTCAAAATGTCACGTAAAATTTCAGATAGAAATTCGGGGTTGCGCGCCCGCCGCCCTGAATCATGCGCCCGGCGCCTAGATCGCCGTCACTCACCTATACCTCAGGGTGTCAGGCTTGGGCCAGACGCGCTTTGGGCGGTGGTTCCTCGGCCCAACCGCTGAGCGACCGGCGGACGGTCTTGGGCATGGCGCCCAGCACCACCATCATGGCCTCGCGGGCGCCTTCGGGGTCGCGGGCGGCGATGCGGCCAGCGACGGCGCGGTGCTGGCAGATGTCGGCCTGACGCTCCTCCTCGCTGGTGGCGATCATGGCGTAGACCCAGAATCGGGCGGCCTTGTGCTGCAGCGGGATCAGGATGCGGGCCAGGGCGGCGTTGCGGCTGGCCCGGGCGATGGCGGCGTGGAAGCGCTGGTCCATGGCCACCAGAGCGCGGCGGTCGCCGTCACGCATGGCCTGTTCAGCGCCATTGAAGGACGCGGCGATCAGCGAGATCTCGTCCTCGGTGGCGTTGGTGGCGGCCATGGCCGCGCAGTGCGGCTCGATCAGGGCGCGGGCTTCATAGCCTTCGCGCAGGTCGACGAGATCCAGGGCCGAGACCGTGGTGCCGGCCCGCGAGCGGCGCACCACCATGCCCTCCAACGCCAGGCGCCCCAGGGCGTCGCGCACCCCCGCCAGGCCGCTCTCATAGCGCCGGGTCAGGGCCTGTTCGTCCAGGCGGGCGCCGGGCGCCAGTTCGCCCAGCACGATATCGAGCAGGATCTGTTCGTAGACGCGGGCCTTCTGGAGTTCGGGCGACCATTCGTCGAGCCCGGCCAACAGCCGCTCATCCGGGCCGCCTTCCCGGGACCGATCGACCGTCTTCTTCTCCAGATCCCGTGACACTCTTGGCGCTCCGTGACTCGCCGGCCGTTCCCCGCAGCCGATCTTCTGCATTCATCTAGGCTGAAATGTCAGAAGCGACCAGTGAGTCCCGCGCCACCGACGCCAGGGCAGCCTGGCCCAGATGGCCAGCCTGCCCAGCGCAATTGCACATGTTCTGTAAAATTTCAGAAGATCGCCCAGAACTTGACCTCGTGCGCGCTGGGTCAAGGCCTCGGGCGCGCGACGACAAGAAGCCGGTCCCGGGCGCGGCTAGCGTCGGGCTTTTCCGCAGATCCTCCGAGAGGCGCCCCTTGGCCTATCCCAACACCCTGATCTTCTTCGACCTTGGCGCCGACGACCCGGCCGCCGCCGGACGCTTCTACGCCGAGGTGTTCGGTTGGGAGGACGATCCGCGCCCGCTGGGCGACTATCACCGCATGGTCCCGGGCGGCCAATTCCGCGATTCCGACGGGTCGGACAGCCAGATCGGCAATCTGCACATGGGGATCTTCAAGGCGGCCAACGCCCGCCCCCATCCCGAACCCGAGGGCGTCGCACCGCGCGCCATGAGCGCCGAGGGTCGCAAGCCGCGCATCTGGGTGCTGGTCAGCGATGACGACACGCCGGAACGCATTCTGTCGACCGCCGAGCGCCTGGGCGCCGAGATCCTGTGGCGCAATCACTATTGGAAGGAGTTCAACGGCTTCAACCACGCCTTCCGCGACCCCTGGGGCAATGAGATTCTGCTCTGGGGAAAGGCCGGACCGAACCCGGTCATCCCCGACGGCTACACCCGCGAATAGGCGCGGGCCCCGCCGGGGCTCCTTCCGGTCCGGTGACGCGACCGGACCGGGAAGGGCTTTAGTCGGCCGCGACCTGGGCCACCGCCACAGCGGTCAGGTTGACGATCCCGCGCGCCGTGGCGGCCGGGGTCAGCACGTGCAGGGGCTTGGACAGGCCCAGCAGGATCGGACCGACCAGCAGCCCCTCGGTCGCCGCCGCCAGCAGGGTCAGGCTGATATTGGCGGCGTCGAGGTTGGGCATCAGCAGCAGATTGGCCGAGCCCTTCAGCTGGCCGTCCGGGACCAGGCGGTCGCGCAAGGCCTGGCTGAGCGCCGCGTCCCCGTGCATCTCGCCGTCGACTTCCAGCTCCGGATGGCGGGCGCGGATCAGGGCCAGGGCATCGCGCATCTTCCGCGCGGTCGGCGAATTGCTGGCCCCGAAATTGGAGTGCGACAGGAGCGCGATCCTGGGCGTCACCCCGAAGTGGCGGACCTCCTCGGCGGCCAGGCCGGCCATCTCGGCCACCTGCTCGGCGGTCGGGTCGACATTGACGTGGGTGTCGCCGAAGAACAGGGCGCCCCTGGGCAGGATCAGGGCCGACATCGCATAGACCCGCTCGGCGTCCGCCCGGCGAGGCACGATCGGCAGGGCGTAGCTCATGTGCTTCCACCAGTCGCCGCCGCCGCCAACCAGGGCCGCGTCGACCTTGCCGGCCTCCAGCAGCATGGCGGCGGCCACGGTCGGGCGGGTGCGGAAGCGCAGGGCGGCGGCCTGGGGCGAGACGCCGCGGCGGCCAACCAGGGCGCGATAGCGGTCGGTCAGGACGGCGGCGGCCTCGTCGGTGGTGGGATCGAACACCTCGACCGCCCCGCCCAGATCCAGGCGCAGGCCGATCTCGGCCACCTTGCGGGCGATCACGTCACGGCGGCCGACCAGCACCGGCTGGGCCAGGCCCTCATCGACCACGGTCTGGACGGCGCGCAGCACCCGATCGTCCTCGCCTTCGGCATAGGCGACGCGGGCCGGAGCCTTGCGGGCCCGCTCGAACACAGGCCGCATCAGCTGGCCGGAGCGATAGACGAAGCGTTCCAGCTGGCGGAGATAGGCGTCGAAGTCGGTGATCGGCCGGCGCGCGACGCCAGAGTCCATCGCCGCCTTGGCCACGGCCGGGGCCACCGTCAGGATCAGCCGGGGGTCGAAGGGCGCCGGGATGATGTATCCGGCCCCGAAGGACGGCGCGGCCCCGCCATAGGCGCGGGCGACTTCCTCGCTGGTCTCGGCCCGGGCCAGTTCGGCTATGGCCTCGACGGCGGCGACCTTCATCGCCTCATTGATCTCGCTGGCGCCCACGTCGAGCGCGCCGCGAAAGATGAAGGGAAAGCACAGGACGTTGTTGACCTGGTTCGGATAGTCGCTGCGCCCCGTGGCCATGATGGCGTCCGGCCGATCGCGGGCGACCAGTTCGGGCAGGATCTCCGGCTCCGGGTTGGCCATGGCCAGGATCAGCGGCTTCTCGCCGAGCAAGGGCAGCCATTCCGGCTTGAACACCCGGGGCGCCGAAAGCCCCAGGAAGATGTCCGCGCCGGGCAGCACGTCCGGCAGGGTCCGGGCGTCGGTGGGCCGCGCATAGCGGGCCATGTTCTCGGCCATGTCCGGATCGCGGCCGGCATAGACCACGCCCTTGATGTCGGTCAGGGTCACGTTCTCGACCGGCAGGCCCATGGAGACCAGCAGGTCCACGCAGGCCATGGCCGCAGCGCCGGCGCCCGAGGTCACCAGCTTGACGTCCTTGAGGTTCTTGCCCTGCAGCACCAGGGCGTTGCGCACGGCGGCGGCGCAGACGATGGCGGTGCCGTGCTGGTCGTCGTGGAACACCGGGATCTTCATGCGCGCGCGCAGGGCCCGCTCGATCTCGAAACATTCCGGCGCCTTGATGTCCTCGAGATTGATCCCGCCGAAGGTCGGCTCCAGGGCCGCCACGATCTCGATGAACCTGGCGGGGTCGCGTTCATCGACCTCGATGTCGAAGACGTCGATGCCGGCGAATTTCTTGAACAGGGCGGCCTTGCCATCCATCACCGGCTTGCCCGCCAGCGGCCCGATGGCGCCCAGGCCCAGCACGGCGGTGCCGTTGGTGATCACCGCCACCAGATTGCCGCGCCCGGTCAGGTCGCGCGCGGCTTCCGGATCCTCGACGATGGCCTCGCAGGCCGCCGCCACGCCGGGGGAATAGGCCAGCGAAAGGTCGCGGGCGGTGGCCATGCGCTTGGTCGGCTCGACGCTCAGCTTCCCGGGTTGCGGAAAGCGGTGATAGTCCAGCGCCGCGCGCCGGAAATCGTCGTCCATGGGACTCTCCTGAAGGCGAGCCCCGACATGCAGCCCCAGGCCTGCGGAATCAAGGCGAAGCGACCTGACGCTGCGGCAAGAGTTCCAAGATCGATCCCGCCC
>NZ_CANCLE010000118.1 GCF_947378715.1 Phenylobacterium aquaticum | reverse complement strand
TTGGAGTTCACGAACTCGACCACGCGGCTGCTGGCGGCGCCGGTTTCGCGGTCCAGCAGGGTGAGAACCTTATTCTTGTGGTTATAGCCGCGCTGCTGCTTCGGCTCAGCGGGATCGCGACCGATGTAGGTTTCGTCGGCCTCCACTGCGCCGCCGCCGCCGCCGAAGGGGCCCAGATCGCCCGCACGCATGGCCTCGCGGATACGATGGCTCATGAACCAAGCGGTCTTCAGGGTGACGCCGAGGGTTCGGTGAAGTTGATTGCTGCTGATGCCTTTTTTCGAGGAGGCCATCAGGAACATGGCTTGCAGCCAAACCCGCAGCGGAACGTGGGACGCTTCGAAGATGGTCCCGACCTTGACGGTAAAGGGCTTGCGGCACTGGTAGCATTTGTAAGCCCCGATCCGGGTCGACTTGCCTCCCATCAGGCCGATGCGCTCGAAGCCGCCGCAGTGCGGGCAGACGGGACCTTGCGGCCAGACGCGCGCTTCAACGTAGGCGTAAGCAGCCTTTTCGTTGTGGAAGTGCGGGGCGCTGAGAACCGATATCGGCGTAACTCCTTATGGCGCTTACCTTAGCAGGCCATTTGGGTACGGAAAGTATAATAACTCCCACTCCGAGGCGGCGCCTTCTCCCGCAAGGGGAGAAGGAAGGCTCCAGGTCGATCTGGCGATATGCAATTCCCCTGCCCATGAAGGGGATGGAGGGCTTCGCCTCAGACGATCTTCGAGCCTTCCTTGCCCCAGTAGGCGTCGCGGATCAGGCGCTTGTAGAGCTTGCCGGTCGGGTGGCGGGGAAGTTCGGCCATGAAGTCGATGCGCCGCGGCGACTTCACGTGGCTGAGGTGTTCGCGGCAGAAGGCCATCAGTTCGGCGCGCAGGTCGTCGCCGGCGTCGTCCCAGTTGGCGGGCTGGATCACGGCCACGACCTGTTCGCCCATCTCCTCGTGCGGGGCGCCGACCACGGCGGCGTCGGTGACCTTGGGGTGGGTGATCAGCAGGTTCTCGAGCTCCTGCGGATAGATGTTCACCCCGCCGGAGATGATCATGAAGCTCTTGCGGTCGGTGAGGTAGAGATAGCCCTCCTCATCGACCCAGCCGACATCGCCCAAGGTGGTCCAGCCGTGCTGGTTGGTGCCCTCGGCGACCTTTTCCGGGGCGTTGTGATAGCTGAGCGGCGGGCCGCCGGCGAAGTGGACCACGCCCTCGGCGCGGGGCGGCAGGGCCTCGCCCTGTTCGTCGCAGATCCGCAGCTCGGCGGTGAGGCAGCGGCCGACCGAGCCCTTGTGGGCCAGCCATTCCTCGGAGCTGAGATAGCAGAAGCCGTTGCCCTCGGTGCCGGCGTAGTACTCGTGGATCACCGGGCCCCACCAGGCGATCATCTGTTCCTTGACCGGGACCGGGCAGGGGGCGGCGGCGTGAACCGCCGAGACCATGGACGACATGTCGTAGCGGGCGCGGACCTCCGGCGGCAGCTTGAGCATGCGCACGAAGTGGGTGGGCACGAACTGGCCGCAGCTGATCTTGTATTTTTCGATCAGCCGCAGGGCGTCCTCGGCGTCGAACTTCTCCATCACCACCACCGTGCCGCCCAGGCGCTGCATGCCCATGGTCCAGCGCAGGGGGGCGGCGTGATAGAGCGGGGCCGGCGACAGATAGACGCCGTCGAGCGGGAAGCCGAACACCTGGTTGGCCATCATGGCCAGCGAGGTGGGCTCGTCTATGGCGGCGCCGGTCAGGGCCGGCTTGATGCCCTTGGGCCGGCCGGTGGTGCCCGAGGAATAGAGCATGTCGGAGCCGGCGGTCTGGTCGGCGATCGGGGTGGCGGGCATCTTGGCGCGGGCGGCCTCGAAGCTCTCGTAGGGGGCCTTGGCGTCGCCGACCATGAACAGCTTCACGCCGGTGAGCAGGGCGGGCAGCTCGCCCACCACCGGGCCCACGCCTTGCGAGGTGATCAGCACCTGGGCCCCGCAGTCGCCCATGATGTACTCGACCTCGCCCGCCGTCAGCTTGGACGAGATGCAGGTGTAGTAGAGGCCGGCGCGCTGGGCGGCCCAGGCGATCTCGAAATAGCGCGGGTGATTTTCCAGCAGGATGGCGATCACGTCGCCAGCCTTCAGCCCCATGGACCGGAACAGCTGGGCGCCCTGATTCGAGCGATCGTCGAGCTCGCGATAGGTCACCGTCTCGCCGGTGCCCGCCATGATGAAGGCGGCGCGATCGGGGTGGGTCTTGGCGTGCGTGGCCGGATGCATGGGTCTTCCTGACTGCGGGCTCCGGCGCGTGCGCCGGGGGGCCCCTCCCAAAACTTATCGTCGTTAATCGGCATATGCGGTGCTTGACGGACCGTCCGTCAAGCGCGCCCGAATGGGAGAAATCACAAGGAGGAGCCTTAGAATGGCCGCGCCGACATTTGAGACCATCAAGCTGGAGATCGAGAACGGGGTCTGCGTTCTCACGCTCAACCGGCCGGACAAGCTGAACGCCTTCAACACCCAGATGATGAAGGACATGATCGCCGCCTTTGATCACACCGACGCCGATGACGCGGTGAAGGTGGTGATCGTGACCGGGGCCGGGCGCGGCTTCTGCGCCGGGGCGGACCTGTCCTCCGGCGCCCAGACCTTCGACTATGACGCCCGGGGCGGCGAGGATCGCGCGGCGCGGACCCGCGAGGGCGTGCAGCGGGACGGCGGCGGCCTGCTGACCCTGCGCATCTATGACAGCCTGAAGCCGGTGATCGCCGCCGTGAACGGCCCGGCCGTGGGCGTGGGCGTCACCATGCAACTGGCCATGGACATCCGGCTGGCCTCCACCGAGGCCCGCTTCGGCCTGGTCTTCGCCCGCCGGGGCCTGAACCCCGAGGCCTGTTCCTCCTACTTCCTGCCCAAGCTGGTCGGCGTCCAGACGGCGCTGGAGTGGTGCTATACCGGCCGGGTGTTCCCGGCCCAGGAAGCCTTCGACAAGGGGCTGGTGCGCTCGCTGCACGCCCCGGAGGACCTGCTGCCGGCGGCCATGACGCTCGCCCGCGAGATCGCCGACAACACCGCCCCGGTCTCGATCGCCCTGACCCGCCAGCTGATCTGGCGCATGGCCGGGGCCAGCCACCCGATGGAGGCCCACATGGCCGACAGCCGCGGCATCCAGGCCCGGGGCGCCATGCCCGACGCCCGCGAAGGCGTGATGTCCTTCCTGGAGAAGCGCCCGGCCCACTATCCGGACAAGGTCTCCACCGACCTGCCCGACATCTGGGACCATTGGACCGCGCCCACTTTCCGCTGACCTGAACACGTCCGGTTAAGGCGGTTGTGGTCGGATTCAGTCCGATCATGACCGCCGCCCCGCCTTCCTTTGGCTCGACGCCCTCCCAGACCCTGGGCCAGGCCCGCCCATTCCGGGCGCGGGGGGCCCTGCTGAAGCGGCTGGCCGACGTGGTCTGCCTGCCGTCCTCGCGGGTCAACGCCTTCGAACGCGCCATGACCGCCGACCTGCTGGTCGACATGCTGCGCGAGGCCGAGCCGGAGGAGCGACTGAAGGTCGCACGCCGCCTGGCCAACCTGACCGAAATCCCCGCCAGCCTGTCGCGGCTGTTGCTGCGCGACCGGGTGGAGATCGCCGAGGCCCTGCTGGCCCACGCCCAGGGGCTGAACGATTCCGACCTGCTCGACTGCGCGCGGATGACCGGCCTGGAGCACCGCCGGCTGATCGCCCTGCGCCGTGGGGTCAGCGAGGTGGTCAGCGAGACCCTGGTCGAGTTCGGCGAGTCCGCGGTCATCAACTGCCTGCTGCACAACGAGCTGGCCCGGCTGTCCAATGGGGCGATCGAGGTGATCGTCGCCCTGACCCGGGGCGAGCCGCAGCTGGCGCCCATCCTTTTGAAGCGGCCCGAACTGCGGCCGGCCCACGCCTATGTGTTGTTCTGGTGGGCCGACGCCGACTCGCGCCGCACCATCCTGCAAAGGTTCGCGGTGTCGCGCGAAGTGCTGCAGGACGCGGCCAGCGACGTGTTTTCCATGGCGGCGGACGAGAACTGGCAGGACCCCCTGGCGCGCAAGGCGCTGCAGTTCATCGAGCGGCGGCAGCGCAACCGGGCCGCGATTGAGAAGAGCCCTTTCGACAGCCTGGAGGCGGCGGTGGCCGCCGCCCAGACCGGCCTGACCCGGGACACCGCCGAGGAAATCTCCTACCTCTCGGGGCTGAAGCCGATGACCGGGGCGAAGATCTTCACCGATCCCGGCGGCGAGGCCCTGGCTATACTTTGCAAGGCCACGGGCTTGCCCAAGGCGGCGGTGCGCGCCCTGTGGCGGGCTCTGCGCCGGCCGGAGACCGACGCCTCAGGCGCAGTGCATCCGGGACTGGAGCGGGTGTTGATCACCTATGACATGATCGCGGTTGATCGCGCGCAAACCGTTCTGCGTTACTGGAATTGGTCTCTATCCTCGGCCCTTACGCCCGCCCTGATGAAGGCTATCCGGGACGGCGACGAAGATGCAGTAGACGAATATTCCATCCCGCAGCGCACAGCTATGCTCGCGCTCGCAAAAGAATTCGGTCGCTAGACTGAAATCGCCGCCAAGACTGCGGGGCGGTCATGTCGCCGCGCATCATTGAACAGCCAGGAAATCGTACGGACAGTATGTCACACCCAGTCTGGGTGTACAAATCTTGGGGTTGTGTCCATGGCAGGGATTCCAGCTGGCTTCTACTCGCGGGCCTATTGGGAAAAGCGCATCATTGCCTGTTGAATGTCCACGGTGAACATGTTCGCCAAAGACCCATGCTATTTTGATCACTTGTGCTTGGGATAAGACCCCTATAAGCACGCCACAACTGATGTCGTGAATCAGTCATCCCCCAATTTGGTGCATCGCACACTCACGGAACAAAGTTATGGATGAGAAGTCAGAAGTTATCGAGATGACGGCGGACATTGTCTCCGCCTATGTCGGCAACAACACTGTCGCCGCCGCAGATTTGCCTAGCCTTATCCAGAGCATCCATCGTGCTCTGGCCGGAATTTCCACCGGTTCGGAAGCGCCTGAGGCGGCGCCGAAGGAACCGGCCGTGCCGGTCCGTCGGTCCATTACGCCGGATCATCTGGTCTGCCTGGAAGACGGTCGCAAGTTCAAGTCGCTCAAGCGGCACCTGCGCACGAAGTACAATATGAGCCCGGAGGAATATCGGGCCAAGTGGAACCTGCCGAAGGACTATCCGATGGTGGCTCCCAACTACGCCAAGGCGCGTTCTGACCTGGCCAAGCAAATGGGTCTGGGCCAGGGTGGTCGTCAGGCGCCGCGCAAGCGCGCCAAGTAAGCCGACCCTCTTCACGAAGAGATGCGAACGCCCGCTGGTTCAGCGGGCGTTTTGCATTTTCGGGACTCGCAGGTGGGAAATGTCGTCGCGCCGCCGCATTTCCGCTTGCCGCTGAATCCCGGCTCAAGCGATAAGTGATTCGTTACGATTCCAAGGGGTTGTTAAGGAATCTGAATATGGGGGCGCAAATCGGAACCTCGGCAGCAGCAGCGCGGGCGCATGAGGAGCTGTACGCCTATTGGGCGGGGCTCCGGCATGGCCCCCGGCTGCCTGGCCGCCAGGACATCCGGCCCGAGGACTTCAAGCGCCTGCTGCCGACGGTCAGCCTGATCGACGTCACCCGCGAGCCCCTGGACTTCAAGCTGCGCCTGGCCGGCACCGATCTCTACGGGGTCTATGGCCGCGAGATCACCGGCCGCACCCTGGGCGAGGTCTATAACAGCGCCGCCGCCGACTACTGGCGCCAGGAACTGAACCGCATCGTCGAGGACCGCCGCCCCGCCGTCGGCGTCCACAGCCTGTCCTGGCGCGGCGCCTCGCACATGTCGATCCTGTGGCTGCGCCTGCCGCTGGCCTCCAACGGCGTCGATGTGGACATGATCCTGGGCTATGACGCCGTCATGGGCATTCAGAGCGAGTCCAGCTTCAGCGGCATCCGCGCCGCCTAGAGCCTTTAGGCCGCGAGCGCCTCGGCGTCGCGGCGGATACGGGCGACCATCGAGGCCAATCCATTCGAGCGCTGGGCCGACAGATGGCCGCTCAGCCCCAGACGGTTGAAGGCCGCCGTGGCGTCGAAAGCCAGGATCTCGGCCGGGCGGCGGCCCGACAGCAAGCGCAGCAATATGGCGATCAGGCCGCTGACGATGTGGGCGTCTGAGTCCCCCCTGAACCGCACCACCCCGTCGGCCTGGGGCTCGGTCACCAGCCAGACCTGGCTGGCGCAGCCTCGGACCTTGTTGGCCTCGTTGCGCTCAGCGTCGGTGAGCGGGGCGAGGTCGCGGCCCAGGTCGATGACATAGCGATAGCGCTCCTCCCAGTCGCCCAGGAGGTCGAACTCGTCGGCCAGTTCGGTGAGGTCGTCTTCAATGGCGCGCATGGGACTGGCGACTTAAGGGCCCGACCGGGGGAGCGCAACCGCTTCAGGCGGCGGGCAGCACGACCAGGGCGGTCAATCCCTCACCGGGCGCCGAGTCCAGCTTCAGCCGACCGCCCATGGCCTCGCACAACAGGGCGGCGATCGGCAGGCCCAGGCCCGCGCCTTCGCTGCGGCGGGTCAGCGCATTGTCGCCCTGCTCGAAGGGCCGCAGCAGGCGCGGAATATCCTGGGGATCGACGCCAGGACCGGCGTCGCGGATGCGGATCTCCACACGGTCGGCCAGGGCGCGCACCTCCACCGTGACCAGGGCGTCCTGCGGCGAGAACACCACGGCGTTCTGGATCAGGTTGGTGAGCACGGTGCGCAGCCCCCGGGGATCGGCCCGCACATGAGGCAGCCGGCCCTCGTCGCGCACCACAACCTGTGTCCGGCGGGTCGAGACATCCTCGCGCAGGCTGTCGAGGGCGTCGTCCAGGGCGTGGTCCAGGGACTCGCGGCGCGGCGACAGGTCCATGGCCTGGCCTTCCAGCCGGGCGATCTCCAGGATCTGGTTGACCAGCTTGAGCAGCCGGTGACCGCTGGCGCGGATGATCTCGGCGTATTCCCGATATTGCGGCGCGCCCAGGGGGCCGTAGAGCTCCTCGGAAATGATCTCGGAGAAGCCCAGGATCGAATTGAGCGGCGTGCGCAGCTCATGGCTGGCCATGCGCAGGAAGGACCGCTTCTGCGCCTCGAGCCCGGCCCTGCGGCGCGAGCGCCCGCGCCGGGGGAGGGTGATCTCGCCAGGGGGTTCGGGCGTGAAGGCGGCCGGCTCTGCGCGCGGTTCGGCGGCGGGCTCGGGGGCGAACGCGGGGAGGGGGGCCGCCTGGGGCATGGAGCGGTGAAATCGTCTCTGCGGCCGTGATCTGCCGATGATCCCAAGGCGCGCTTACGATTTGGTTTCTGCGCCTGAAGCACTTGCCCGTCGCGCAGGGCGCGAGGAGCCTCGCCGGGACTCGACCGTGCAGCTAGAATTGCTGGCCCGGTGTTTGGCCGGACGACTTGGGAGGCCTTGAACCGCGCCGTGGTGGACAGCCCGTCGTTCAGGACTGAGCAGCAGGCCCTGGAGGCTGCGGCGAGTCTTGTCTGGTGGCATGTCGGCTGGCTGGCGGTCCTGGTGCTCGGCACGGCGGTGATCCTGGTCCTGCCGATCAGCCTGACGGCGCCCGCGGTGGCCGGCCTGGTGGTCGGCGCCTGCCCGGCCCTGGCGGGGATCTTCCTGGCCCGGTCGCGGCACGGGGGCGCTCCGGCCCTGATCCTGGTCAATTGGGCGGTGAGCGGCGTGCTGGCGGCGGGCCTGACCGGCGGGCTGGGCGGCCCCCTTGCCGTGTGGCTGCTGGCCCCGCTGGCGGCCGGGGCGGCCATGGCCAAGCCCGAGCGGCTGGCCCTGGCGGCGGCGATCTCCGTCGGGGCGGTGGGGATCAGCGGCATGGCCAGCCTGACCCTGAACCTCGCCGGCCCGCCAGCCTATGACGTGGCGACCGCCCTGGGGGCCATGGGGCTTGCGACCACGGCCATGGGCCTGGGGGTGGCCCTGGTGGTCCTGCAGCGCAATGTCGATCTCGACCGCCGCCGGCGCGCCCTGGTCGAAGCCCGGCTGCGCGAGGCGCTGGGCGAACAGCCGAACCTGCTGATCTCGATCTTCCCGACCGGCAAGCTGTCCGCCGCCTGGGGCAATGCGCCGAAGGAGCTGAAGGGCCAGATCTTCGTGGGACGGCCCGTCGCCCAGCTGGCCGCGACCGGAGATCGGCCCCGGATCGAGGCCGCGCTCGAGGCGGTGATGACCGACGGTCACGCCGAGGTGGCCTTCGCCCCGGCCGGCGGGACCGAACCCTGGCTGGAACTGACCCTGCGCCGGGTCAATTCGACCCGCATCCTGGGCGCCATCCGCGACGCGCGCGTGCAGCGCAGCCGCGAAGCCGCCCTGGAACAGGCCCGGGCCGAGGCCGACGCCCAGAACGCCGGCAAGTCGCGGTTCCTGGCCAATATGAGCCACGAGCTGCGCACGCCGCTGAACGCCATCATGGGCTTTTCCGACATCATGCGGCAGCGGCTGTTCGGCCCCATGCCGGAGCGGTACGGCGAATATTCCGAACTGATCCATGAGTCCGGCGTCCACCTGCTGGAGCTGATCAATGACGTGCTCGACATGTCGAAGATCGAGGCGGAGCGCTTCGAGCTGCACCGCGAGGAATTCGACGTCCGCGACGCCGCCAACGCCGTGCTGCGGCTGATGCGCGGCCAGGCCGACCGGGCCGGGGTGCAGCTGCGCGGCGTGCTGCCGAAGGAGCCGCTGGAGGTCGACGCCGACCGCCGCGCCATCAAGCAGATCGCGCTGAACCTGATCTCCAATGCGCTGAAGTTCACGCCCAAGGGCGGGGCGGTGACCCTGACCGTCCACGCCTCCGGACCGGTGCTGGAGATGCTGGTGGCCGACACCGGACCGGGGATCCGGCCGGAGGATATTCCGCGCCTCGGCCGTCCCTACGAACAGGCCGGCGGCCAGGACCAGCGGGCGGCGGGCACGGGCCTGGGCCTGTCCCTGGTGCGATCCTTCGCCGAACTGCATGGCGGCGAGATGGTGATCGAAAGCCAGCTGGGCGAGGGCGCCACGGTGATCGTGCGCATGCCGGTGGTGGTGGCGGAGACCGTGGGAGCCTAGAGCCTTTTCGGTTCAGATGGACTCACCTGAGCCGAGCAAAAAGGCTCTAATTCAAACATTTAGAGCGCGTCGGACGGGCTAACCGGTTTCCACTTAGCCCTGACGCGCTCTAAGGCGGCGGTGGGCTTTGAACCGCTATCGCGCCTGGGCGCGACGCCGTTCCCACTCCGCCAGGACCTCCAGGAAGGCGGTGACCCGGGCGGGGCGAAAGCGGGTGGCCGGCGTGACCGCATAGATCCCGCCGCTCTCGAGACTCCATCCCGGCAGCAAGCGCACCAGCCGACCGCTGGCGAGGTCCGCCTGCACCGCGAAGTCGGGAAGGATGGAGGCGCCTATGCCGGCGCGCACCGCCTCCAGCGCGCCAAGCGTGGCGTCGATGGCCAAGGTCGCCGAGCATCGCACCGACCGCGCCTCGCGGTCGCTATTGGTGAAGGTCCAGCCGAGCGGATCGCGCAGGACGCTGTTGGCGACAAAGGGCAGTTGGGCGAGCTCATCAGGCGACGCCCCGTCTGGCAGGCGCGCCGCGAGGTCGGGGGTTCCGACCAGGATCTGCGCGAAGGATCCGATCCGCCGCGCGCGCAGATTGCTGTCGGTCAGCCAGCCGACCCGGATCGCCAACTCAATGTCCTTCTCGACCGGGGCCAGCGTCTGGTCGCTGATCACCATATCGGCGCTGCACGCGGGAAAGCGGCGATGAAACTCGGCGATCGCCGGAACGACCACGGCGATTCCATAGTCGAAGGTCGCCGTCAGCCGCAGCGTTCCCGTGGGCGCGCGATCATCGGCTTCCAGGCCGTCGAAGGCCTCCTGAGCCTCTGACAGCACGCGGGCGCAGCGTTCATAAAAGGCGCGCCCCTCCTCGGTCGGCCGGACGCTGCGGGTGGTGCGAACCAGCAGCGTCGTCTCGAACGCGCGCTCGAGCTTGGCGACCTGCTGGCTGACCACGGCCTTGGTGATGCCCAGCCTTTGCGCGGCGGCGGTGAACGAACCGGTCTCAACCACCTCCGCGAAATAGGCCATCCGCTTGAGATTGTTGATGTTGCGGTGGCCGGCATCCAGATGATTGTATGTCTTTGACATACAGAAAGTCTATTTTCCCGATCTTCGAATTGCAATGCGCGAGGCGCATGTTGCTGCGGCGCGGGGGGCGGACCCGATCACCCGCCGCCCCGACTGTTCAAGTTCAACCCAGAGCTACACATGCCCACCCGGAGACAGACCATGACGATCATCGCAGGCGGCGTCGCCGCGGCCCTCCCGGGTCAGTCCGACGCCCTGGCCGCCGGAGCCAAGCTCGAATGGAAAGCCTTCCGGGCCGGGGAGAACGGCTTCTTCCGCGCGCCGGTCCTGGTCTGGGGTCCGACGGAAGCCCTGCTGATCGATGGGGGCTTCACCCTTCCTGACGGCCGGGCGCTGGTCGAGGCGATCAAGGCCGTGGGGCGGAAGCTGACCGCCATCTATGTCAGCCAGAGCGACCCGGACTATTATTTCAGCCTGGGACCGATCAGGGCCGCCTTCCCGGACGCCAAGGTGCTCGCGGCCCAGGCGACGGTCGAGGCGATCGCGGCCAATGTCGAGAAGAAGCTCGCCACCTGGTCGCCGCAACTGGGCGACAATGGCCCCAAGGTCCTCGCCGACATCGTCATGCCGACAGCGTTCGACGGCGATCAGCTGCTGGTCGACGGCCTGCCCGTCCAGATCGTTCCGACTGTGGCCCTGGCCAATCGTCGCTACCTGTGGGCGCCCTCGCTCTCGGCCATCTTCGGCGGTGTGCTGGTGTTCTCGGGCGTCCACGTCTGGACCGCCGACACGGCGGGCGCCGAAGCCCGCGCGGCCTGGGTCAAGGAGCTCGACGCCATGGCGGCCCGCAAGCCGGCCGTGGTTGTCCCCGGGCACATGACGCCCACGGCCCCGACGGGCCTGGCGGCGCTCATCTACACCCGCGACTATCTGCTGGCCTTCGAGGCGGAACTGGCCAAGGCCAAGGACAGCGCGGCCCTGATCGCGGCGATGACCGCCCGCTATCCGGACGCGGGCATGGGCGTGGCCCTGCAGATCGGCGCCAAGGTCGCCACGGGCGAGATGAAGTGGGGCTGATGCATGGCCGCCAAGCTGGAGGTCTTTCGCCAGACCTCTGAAGGGAGACGGGCTGAGCGGGCGCTCAGCGCTCGGCTTCGCCCCGCGCCTGCATGTCCCGATAGGCGGCCGCGATGAGCGCGCCCAGGGCGGCTTCGTCGACCGGCTGGCCCCAGCGCAGCTTCACATGCCGCATGCGCTTGCCGGCGCCTTCCAGCAGGCCGGCCGGGTCGTCCAGCGACGCCCCCTGGAAGAAGCCGATATTGGCGTGGGCGCTGAAGGCGTCGACATAGGCGAAGGCGGCGTCGCCGACGCAGGCCGTGGGATGGCCGTCGGCCAGCAGCTCGCGGACATCGGCCCCACAGTTGCGCATCTGTTCGAACCAGGGCTCGGCCATGCGGCGCAGCTCATGGTTCGGCGTGGCGAACCAGGCGTCGACATCCGTGGCGCGCCGGACGGCGCTGGGGAACCGCATGAGGTCGGTCATGGCGCGAGCTTGCCACGCCCACGGGTGGTGTCGAGGGGGTGATTGCATATGTGAATTGGCCAAGGACTGGCTCGGCCCGGTTGCTCCCCTCTTGGGGGAGCTGCCACCCGAACGGGTGGCTGAGGGGGACTTTGATGGTCCGTTTGAGCGGTTCGCAGGTCAGCTGAGAGAGTCAAAGTCCCCCTCAGGCCCTTCGGGCCAGCTCCCCCAAAAGGGGAGCAGCCCTACCATTGCCATAGGCGATCGAGCTGGCGCGCCGACGGGAGGGCCCGTCCCGCCTCAGCGGCTGGCGACCTGCAGGAAGGCGCGGCCGGCGGCGAAGTCGCCGACCTCGACATAGGCCCGGCGGGTGACGTCGCCGGCGAACAGGAAGTCCACGGCCACCGCCTCGCGGGGGTCGAGCTGGGCCAGCGCCCGGGCGGCCTCGGCCGGGAAGCGGAACGCCCAGCCGGCCTTCATGCCGGCAGGCAGCAGGTCGAGGCCGGCGGTGCTGCGGGCCTCGGCGGTATAGGTGCGCTGGGCGGCGGGCGGGGGCAGGCGGCGCGCGAGCGGCATGGTGGCGAGGCTCGCGCCGCGATTGTCCAGATAGGGGCCGGCGGTGGCGTCGTCGTCGCGCAGCACCAGGCGGGCGGAATAGGGCGCCGCGCCGCCCGGGAAGTGGGCCAGGGCCAGCAGCACATTGGCGCCTCTGCGGCCCGCCAGGCCGAAGACCATGCGGCTGTCGCCGAAGGTGACGTCCTGGTCGAGGCGCCAGCGGGCGGCCTGGACGCTGGAGGAGCGGTCGGCGCGCCAGATCGACAGGTCGCCGGGATAGTCCATGCGGATCAGCCGCGAATAGCCCTCGAAGGCGCCGCGCACCCGGTCGGCGGCCACGGTCATGTCGTTGGAATCGCAAGGGGCGGTGGAGGCGCGGGAAATGGCCCGGGCCTCGACGGTCTTCAGGGTCGGGCGGTCGACGCCGGCGCGCATGGCCGCGCCCCGGGCCTGGGCCCGGGCGGAGGACAGGGCCGAGCCCACGCCGCCTGAAAACAGGCCGCAGCGGGCGTCGGC
>NZ_CANCLE010000117.1 GCF_947378715.1 Phenylobacterium aquaticum | reverse complement strand
GGGTGGGTGTCGATGACGAAGTGATCGTCGGCCGTGGCCTCGATCTGGCAGACCCGGGTCTCCAGGATCGGGGCGTCGCGCATGTCGGGGAACCGGTGGCCGATATAGTCGCGGCCGCGCTTCAGCAGATAGTCGGTGGCCAGGCGCTCGGCGGTGTCGGGGTCCTGGGCGACCCGGCCCAGGGCGGCGGGCGAGTACTTCAAACCGCGCTCGATGCTGCCAAAGCCATAGCCGCCGACCACATGGTCATGCCAGGCCGGCTGCCGGGGCCAGGAGAACCGGTCGTCGCCGGCCGGGACGCCCCAGTAATAGTACTCGCTGCGATAGACATCGACCTTCCGCCCCATCAGGGCCGGGAACATCTTGGCCGACCAGGGGCCACAGGCGAACACCACCTGGCCCGCCGCGATCGAACTGCCGTCATTGAGCTTCAGGCTGGTCATGTGGCGGCCCACCGCCTCGCCGGGCAGGGCGCGGGCGATGCGGAAGGTCCCGCCCTTCTTCTGGAACACCTCGGAGACCAGGATCATGCTCTCGCGGGCCTTGATCACCGCGGCGCTGCTCTTCTCGATGAAGGCGAAGTCGACATCGTCGAAGCTCATCTGCGGATAACGGACGCGCAGCGCCGCCTGGTCCAGCACCTCATAGGGGATCTTCAGGTCGTCGAAGATCTTGCGCTGGGCCAGCATGGCCGGCGACCAGTTCTGGGCCAGCTCGATCCGGTCATTGGGATAGAGGATCGTGCGGCCGAACTCCGCCTGGCGCAGCTTCCACATCTTCAGCGCCGTCGCCGCCCAGCTGGAATAGATCGCCTGGGGGCCATAGCCGGAGCGGATCGAACGGGTCTCGCCGGCCGAGGAGGCGCGGGGGCTGGCCGGGCCATATTCGTCGATCGAGATCACCTTCAGGCCGCGCTCGCGCAGCACCAGGGCGATCCAGCCGCCGAAGGCGCCCGCGCCGACCACGGCGACATCATAGGCGCCGCCCGATCCCACCGCCGAGGTCTGGGCCTTGGCCACACCCGGTGCGGCGCCAGCCACGGCGGCCGCCAGGCCCGCATCCTTCAGGAACGACCGTCGGTCCATCATCGCCCAAATCCTCCCGCGCCGCGTCCGCGACCCTAGAGCGCCGCAGACCTCGGGCGCGCCCGCAAAGGCCCGTCTCGGCCTCGATCCGTCCCGACGACTGGAAAAGCGGCGCCGGACCGCCCCCTAGTTCCAGATCGGCGGGCGGCGATCCTTCCAGGGCAGTTCCTTCTCCAGCTGGCCGGCCAGGCGATAGAGCGTCGCCTCGTCGGCGAAGCGGCCGGTGAACATCATGCCGATCGGCAGGCCGTCCTGCGATTGCCACAGCGGCAGGGACAGCGAGGGTTGGCCGGTGAAATTGGCCGGCGGGGTGGTGGCGTAGGTCGCGGCCTGGCGCTTGTCGAAGTCCTTGGTGTCGCTCATCCGCGGGTCCAGCCAGTCGACCCGAGGCGCCGGCGTGCTCATCACCGGGGTCAGATAGACATCGAAACTCTCGAAGGCCGCCAGGATCTGGCGGTTCATCAGCCGCAGCTGCTGGAAGCCCCAGAAGGCCTGCTGGCCGGTGATGCGCTTGCCAGCCTCGAAACCCCGGCGCGCCAGGGGACCCAGCTCGTCATCGCCGGGTTCGCGGCCCAGCCGCTCGATCCAGCGCTGGACATTGGCGGAGAAATTGGCGGCGCTGGCCAGGCCCTGGGCCCGATAGAGCAGCCGCTGGTCGATGCCCAGGCCCTGTTCGAACACCTCGTGGCCGAGCCCCTTCAGCAGCTCGACCGTGCGGGCCATGGCCTCCGCCACCTCGCCGGAGATCGGCCGGCCGCTGGGGGTCTCCGCCGACCAGGCGATGCGCAGCTTGCCGGGGCTCTTCTCGATCTCGGCCAGATAGGGTCCGACCTTGGCCGGCGCCTGGAAGGGATCGCCGGGCTGGGCGTATCCGGTGGCGTCCAGCATGGCGGCGCTGTCGCGCACCGTGCGGCTGACCACATGGTGGACCGAGAAGCCCAGGGCCCCGTCCGAGACCTCGCAGATCGGGGTGCGGTCGCGCGTAATCTTCATGCCCACCAGGCCGCAGCAGGCGGCTGGGATGCGGATCGAGCCCAGGCCGTCGCTGGCGTGGGCCAGGGGCACGATCCCCGCCGCCGTGGCCGAGGCCGCCCCGCCGGACGAGCCGCCGGAGATGTGATCCGGGTTCCAGGGATTGCGGCAGGCGCCCAGCCGGTCGGAATGGGTGACGCCGGGAATGCCGAACTCCGGCGTGTTGCTCTTGCCGACCAGGACGACGCCGGCGGCGCGGTAGCGCCGGACCAGCTCGCTGTCCTCAGCGTCGGCGGCCACCTGGGCGAAGTTGCTGCCGGAGGTGCGGGGCCAGCCCGCGACCTGGGCGCCCAGGTCCTTGATCAGGAACGGCACGCCCCGGAACGGTCCGTCGGGCAGGCCGCCCGCCACGACCTGGCGGGCCTCGTCATAGGCCTTGTGGACCACGGCGTTGAGCGCGCCATTGTGGCGCTCGATCCGCTCGATCGCCGCTTCCAGCACCTCGCCGGCCGAGACCTCGCCCTTGGCCACCAGGGCCGCGAGGCCCAATCCGTCATGCTCGGCGTATTCGGGGAAGGCCATGGGTCAGCTCCTGCAGCGTTTTCCGAAAGGTGTGACGCGCCTCAGGCGCGCTGGCGGCGCTCCATCAGGGCGCCATGGATACGGGCATGGTCTTCGCGGCCCCGGCGATAGCGCAACAGCATCAGCACCGAGATCGCGGTGATCAGCGCCGCGCCCGGACCATAGACCAGGCCCAGATTGCGCACCGCCTCGGGCGGGATCGGCACGGCGGCCCCGCCGTGGAGATCCAGGCCATGGGGAAATCCGATCAGGTCCAGCACCAGGCCGGCGATCAGGGCGCCGACCCCGCTCGAAGCCTTGGCCGACAGGCTGATGCCCGCGAAATAGAGCCCCTCGCGCCGGGCGCCGAACAGATGCTCGTGCTCGTCGGCCGCGTCGGCCATCATCGACTGGAAGCCGATCAGGGCGAAGGAGGCGCCGACGCCGGCCAGGCCGGCCGCCGCCATCAGGGCGACGATGGCGCTATCGGGCTGGATCACGCCGGCCAGCCGCAGCGGCACCGGCAGCAGCTGACAGGCGCCGATCAGGCCGATGCCGCTCAAGGCGATGGTCCGCTTCTCAAGCGTCCGCCCCAGGAAGCTGGCGATGAACACCCCGATCAGCACGCCAAGCGTACCGGTCAGGGTGATGATCAGGATGGCGGAGCTGGGCAGCTTCCAGAAATAGGTGTTGGCGTGCAGGGTCAGGGCGCTGGCGACGCCCAGGGCTACGAACAGGATCAGGCAGGCGAAGAACAGGATGCGGAACGAGGGGTTGCGGAACACCTCGGCGACCTCGGCGAAGAACCGGGCGGCGGTGGCCTTGCCCTCCGGGGCGGCATGCAGCCGGTCGCGGGCGCGGAGCGTGCCCAGCGTGCTGACCGCCGCGCCCAGCAGCACCAGGCCGCCGCAGGTGATCGCGAAGGGCCCATAGGCCGCCCGGTGCATCTGGCCGCCGACCCCCTTGAGGAACACGCCATAGGCCAGGAAGGCCGCGACCCCGCCGGCCACCACCGTGAACAGCACCCGGGCGGCGACGATGGTCGAGCGCTCCGCATAGTCGTCCGACAGCTCCGCCCCGAGCGCGATATAGGGCACGGTGAAGCCCGACATGCCGATGCGAACCACCAGCAGGGCGACCAGCGCATAGGCGAACAGGCCGACCCCCGACAGGCTGGGCGGGATCGAGAACAGCATTACGAAGGCCGCCACCATCGGGATGGCGCTGACGATCATGAAGGGGTGGCGACGGCCATGCCGCGAGCGGCTGTTGTCGGACAGCGAACCCACCAGCGGATCGATGAAGGAGTCCAGCACCAGGGCGATGCCCAGAGCCGCCCCGGCCATCACGCCGGGCATGCCGCAGATGATGGTCAGGTAGAACAGCAGCAGCGTGTTGAGGCCGAAATTGGCCGTGTCCTGGACCAGGGCTCCGGTCCCATAGGCCGTCAGCATGCCCAGCCCCAACCGCGAGGACCGCGCCGTGTGATTGGCGTCCTCGCCGGCGGCGGGCGCCTCGGCCTTCAATACGGTCTGCGTCATCTTTCCCCCGAACGCGCCGCCTCTTCGGCGGTCCATGACACCCGTCTGATGCGGGCGCGGCGCGCCACCAGGTCCCCGACTCTGTCGAAGGCCGGATGGCGCGTCCGGGAATTACCGACCACAGAGCGGCCCAAGGTCCAAGTCCCCATTGGCCTGGCGAGGCGGAAAACCGCCCTGGCCGGGTCGCCGGATCGGGATCAGTGCGCGGGCGGGCCGGCGAGGCGGGAGACATCGGCCGCGGTCACCGGCTCGGGATAGGCGTTGCCGAAATTGGTGCGGATATAGCTGATCACCGCCGCCGTCTGGGCCGGGCTGAGCGTGTCATTGAACCAGGGCATGGCGCCGCGCCCCTTGGACACCATGATGATCGGATAGGCCGCGACCTTCAGCTTGGGATTGCTGGCGAGCGCAGGGATCTTGCCGGCCCCGGTCGCGCCCTTGCCGTCGGCCATGTGGCAGGCCTGGCAGACCATGGTGTAGACCTCCTGGCCAGTCACCGGCACGGGAGGCTTGCTGCCGCCGGGACCCGGTTCATCGGCCAGGGCCGGCGCCGCCGCCGCGATCATCGCCGCGCCCAGGATCGCACGGAACCCAAGCCTCACGCGAAACTTCGAGATGTGGGTCATGATCAGGCCTCCAGCGCGCGCTTGTGCAGACGGGTGATGGCGTCGATGGACGAGAGCAGCGCCCCCTCCATCCAGCAGCCGACATAGGATGCGTGCTCGCCGGCCAGGACCACGCGGTCGTCCATGGCGACCAGGGTCTGGTAGTGGGCCTCGCGGGTCTCCTCGGTCCAGCGGGCGCAGCAGCCGAGCATCCAGGGCACGCGGTTCCAGGCGACGGACGCCCCGTTCAGGAATTCCTTGCGATAGCTCTCCGGGTGGAACACCGAGCCCTGGGCCAGGGCCGCCTCGATCCGCTGCTCCGGGGTCATGCCGGCCAGGTGATAGCCGCCCATGCCGCTCGCGAAGGCGCCCAAGAGGACCGCCGGGCCGTCCTTGAAGAAGTTGTTGTTGGGATAGGAGATCAGGCTGATCTCCTGGTTGGTGAAGCTGTGGCCGCCATAGATCGAGGCGTCCTCCTCCCAGAACCGGCGGCTCATCTCCAGGCCGATCTTGACCGAGTTGGAATAGGGCACGGCGGCGATCGCCGCCTGCAGGCCGTCGGACAGGTTGCTCTCGATCTGGCTCAGCACCGTGAGCGGGATGGTGCAGACGCACCAGTCGGCCTTGGCCTCGGTGACCGCGCCCGTGCCGGTGTCGGCATAGGTGACGGTCACGCCCTTCTTGCCCTGGTCGATCTTGGTGACCTTGGCGTTGTAGGTGATCAGCGGCTGGACCTTGGCCGCAAAGGCCTTGCCGATCATGCCCATGCCGCCGACCGGCTGGAACATGGTGGTCTGGAACTCGCTGTTCATGAAGAACGCCATGTTCCGCCAGATGCCGGAATCCAGCACGTCATGCAGGGCGAAGACATCCGAGGGCGTCGGCGCGCCATTGACCCCGCCGCCCGGCGGCCGGTCGAAGCCCCGGTGCTCGGACGAGCGCAGGTTCTTGGCGTAGCGCATGTCCTTGTCGAGCATGCCCCATTCGCGCAGCGCCTCCTTCAGGCGGTCGCGATCCTCGGCCGTGACCTCGGCGTCGAGGCTCTTCTGGTCGAGCGCCTTGCCGAGCAGCTCGGCGACATTGCCCTCGAAGTCGGCGGCCAGCGCCTTGAACCTCTGGGGCTTGCCGCCGAAGGCGCCGACATTATGCACATAGGCGTTGTGGTTGAACTGGATGAAGGGCTCGAGCGCCACGCCGAACGACTTGCAATAGTGCAGCAGGGTCCGGTGGTGGTGCGGGATGCGCCAGGGGCCAGGGTTCATGTAGTTGCCGGGCGCGAAGCCGACCTTCTGGGTCGCCCCGCCCAGCTCGGTATAGGTGTCGCCGCCATAGAGCGACCAGTTCCGCCCGCCTGCCCGGCCCTGATATTCCAGGATCTGGACCTTGTAGCCGGCCTTGGTCAGCTCATAGGCCGCCAGCATGCCGGCCAGGCCCGCGCCCAGCACGATCACCGAGGCGCCCTTCTTGGCGCCTGACAGGTTGGGCGGGCCGGCGAACTGGGTCTCGGCCGCGTACCCCAGCGTGGTCATCATGTTGTAGAGCAGGGCGGTCCCGCCCAGGACCCCGATGGTCGACAGCAACTGTCGGCGTGTCGTCTTCTGACCGGTCTGTTCCATGCGGCGTCCTCCCTGACCCTGCGGAGCCCTGTCCTACGAAGCCCGGTTCGGCCGACGCCACCGCCAAAGCCCCCGCCCGGCGTTTTTGGGCCGCCTGCCTGCGGTTTGACGGCCGGAGCGCGCCAGTGGCGACGGATCGGGCAGTTCGTCGCCACGGCGACGGCCGCCTTCCGACTCGGGTTGGAGCCCGGCCTGCGCCCCGCCGTTTTAACGGATGGGCGGCGACTGCGTCGGCAGAAGCTGCCGCCCGACGCCGCCATGCTTCAGAAATCCCTATTAATTCATCGTTTTACCAAAATTCTGACTTGGCACGACTTTTGCGTCGGTTTGGTTAATGGCGACGCCCAGAGCCGGGCGCCGCGCAGGGGACCCCATGGCCGCCTACGGGGCTAGGTACAGCTTGAGTTCTGCCGGTCGGGCGCCTGTCCCGGCTTGCGAGCCCGCGCGCCGGCCGGTGGTGATCAAAGGCCTGCGCCCATGATCTCGGCCTATTCGATCTACAGCCCCCAGCAGATCGCCAGCCTCAGCCGCGAGACCGTCACCGGCCTGACCTCGACCGATCTGAACAGCCTGTCGGCGACCCAGATCGCCGCCCTGACCACGACGGAGATCAGCCAGCTCAGCGGGACCCAGCTGGCGGCCCTGTCGACCCGTCAGATGACGGCCCTGACCAAGGTCCAGATCCAGGCGCTGGTTCCCAGCCAGATCACCTTCAGCGCCGCCCAGCTGTCGGTGCTCAGCGCCTCGCAGTTCACCGGCTTCGATCCGCAGGACATCGCCAGCCTCGCCGCGACCCAGATGAGCGGCCTGACGGCGGCCGATCTGGCGGCCCTGTCGGGCGACCAGCTGGCCGCCCTGACCACCTCGCAGATCGCCGGCCTGACCACCAAACAGCTCAACGGCCTGACCGGAACCGAACTGGCCGCGCTGTCCAGCGACCAGCTCGCGGCCCTGACCGGTCCCCAGGTGGCGTCCCTCACCTCCGGCCAGGTCCGGGGCCTGACCCAGACCCAGCTGCAGTCCCTGTCGGACGGGCAGTTCGCCGCCCTGACCGCCACCGAGGTCGGCGCCTTCACCACCACCCAGATCAGCGCCCTCACCCCCACCCAGATCAGCGCCCTGTCGAGCGCCCAGATCAAGGCCCTGACCGCCCAGGACATGGCCGCCCTGGACCCCGACCAGCTGGCCGGGGTCAGCTCGACCCAGCTGGCGGTCCTGGCCACCACCCAGATCCGCAGCCTCTCCGGCGACCAGATCGGCGCGCTGACCACCACCCAGCTGGCCGGCCTGACGCCCGCGGCCCTGGGGTCGCTGACCACCACCCAGCTCAACGCCCTGGCGACGACCCAGATCGCCGCCCTGACCCCGCGCCAGGTCTCCGGCATGACCGGCTCCGGCCTGGCCAGCCTCAGCCTCGACCAGTTCGCCAGCCTGTCCTCGGACCAGATGGCGGCCCTGACCACCGTGCAGATGCGCGGCCTGGCGACGACCGAGATCGCGGCCATCTCCGGCGACCAGCTCGCCAGCCTCTCGGCCACCCAGATCGCCGCCCTGAGCGCGGCCCAGGTCAAGAGCCTGACCACCGACCACATCGCCGGCCTCAGCTCCGGCCAGCTGGCCGGCCTGACCCTCACCGAGATCGGCGCGCTCACCCCCACCCAGATCGCCGCCCTGGCCACCACCCAGGTCGCCGCCCTGACCAGCCCGCAGATCAAGGGCTTCAGCGCCGCCAGCCTGGGCGCCCTGAGCGCCGATCAGGTCGGCGCGCTGTCGACCACCCAGATCGCCGCCCTGGCCGCCAGCCAGGTCAAGGGGCTGACCTCGACCCAGCTGACCGGCCTGGCCGACACCCAGCTGGCCGCCCTGTCGGCCGCCGACGTCAGCGCGCTCACCACCAGCCAGGTCGCCGCCCTGACCCCGGCCCAGGTCGGACGGCTGAGCGCCCAGCAGATCATGGCCCTGCCCCCGGCCAGCGTCGCGGCCCTGTCCGGCGAGCAGTTCGCGGCCCTGTCCTCGACCCAGCTTGGCGCCATGAGCGCCATGCAGATCCGCGCCTTCACCACCACCGAGGTCGCCGGACTCTCCAACCAGGCCCTCGACGCCCTCACCTCGACCCAGGTCAGCGCCCTGGGCGTGGCCCAGCTGGCCGCCCTCAGCGCCACCCAGTTCGCCACCCTGGACCAGACCCAGATCAGCGGCCTGACGGCCGCCCAGGTCCGGGC
This sequence comes from Phenylobacterium aquaticum, assembly GCF_947378715.1. Classification (GTDB taxonomy): domain Bacteria; phylum Pseudomonadota; class Alphaproteobacteria; order Caulobacterales; family Caulobacteraceae; genus Phenylobacterium; species Phenylobacterium aquaticum_A. The sequence goes on along the minus strand of NZ_CANCLE010000117.1, from coordinate 4,128 downwards.
CCTGTCCACCACCGTGATCTCGAACCTCAGCAGCGATCAGTTCGCGGGCCTCAGCTCCAGCGGCGTCGGCGCCCTGACCGACGATCAGATCGGCGCCCTGACCACCGCCCAGGTCGCGGCCCTGAGCGTCACCCAGATCGATGGCCTCACCGCCGGCGAATTGGCCGATCTCAGCGCCGATCAGTTCGCCGCGCTCACCGCCACCCAGGTCGCCAGCCTGAACATGGTCCAGGTGCGCGGCTTCACCACCACTGAGATCGGCGGCCTGACCGATGCTCAGCTGAAGGTCCTGGCCCCGACCCAGATTTCCGCCTTCAGCCGCGCCCAGTGGCAGGGCGTGACCGAGACCCAGATCGCCAGCCTCAGCAACACCCAGCTGGCGGGCCTCAGCGCCGCCGGCCTGAGCGGGTTCGCTTCGACCCAGATCGGCGCCCTGGCCACCACCCAGGTCGCGGCGCTCAGCGCCACCCAGATCGCCGGCCTGACCGCCACATCCCTCGGGATCCTGTCCCTCGACCAGCTGGGGGCGCTCAGCGCCACCCAGATCGCCGGCCTGACCGCGACCCAGGTCAAGGGCCTGGCCGCCTCCCAGCTCACCGCCCTGTCGAACGGCCAGTTGGCGGCGCTTTCCGCCTCGGACCTCGCGGCTCTCAACGCCACCCAGGTCACCGGCCTGGCGACAACCCAGATCGCCGCCCTCACCACCACCCAGATCAAGGGCCTGGCCGGCGCCAGCCTGGCGGCCCTGTCCTCGGACCAGTTCGCCAGCCTGTCGGCCACCCAGCTCTCGGCCCTCAACGCCGCCCAGATTCGCGGCCTGACCACCACCCAGGTCTCGGCCTTCACCAACACCCAGCTGGGCAGCCTCTCGACCACCCAGGTCACCGGCCTGACGGTCGGCCAGGTCAAGAGCCTCAGCGAGGATCAGGTCACCGCCCTGACCCCGACCCAGCTGGCGGTGCTGAACGCCGACCAGATCCAGGCCCTGGTCGACACCCAGCTTGAGGCCCTCAGCACCCGCCAGATCGCCGGCTTCACCTCGACCGAGCTCGGCAATCTCACCACCACCCAGATCGGCGCCCTGACCACCACCCAGGTCGGCGCGCTGTCCACCACCCAGATGCGCGGCCTGACCGCGATCGAGATCGGGGCGCTCAGCTCCGACCAGCTGGACGCCTTGTCCTCGACCCAGGTCGCCGCCCTCACCGCGACCCAGATCAAGGGCGTGCTGCCGGCGGACCTTGCGGCCTTCAGCGCCAATCAGTTCGGCGCCCTGACCACCACCCAGGTCGCGGCCCTGACCCCCACCCAGATCCGGGGCCTGAGCGATTCCCAGATCGCGGCCCTGGCCACGACCCAGTTCGCCGCCCTCACCGCCACGGCGATCGGCGGGCTGAGCGCGGACCAGATCGACGGCCTGGCCACCACCCAGCTGGCCGGCCTGACCACCACCCAGGTCCAGGGATTGTCGCCGACCAGCCTGGCCGCCCTGGACTCCAACCAGCTGGGGGCGCTGTCGACCACCCAGGTCGCCGCCTTCACCACCACCCAGATCGTCGGCCTGACCGATGACCAGATCGGCGCCCTGAGCGCGACCCAGATCGGCGCCCTGACCGCCGCCGAGCTGGCCGCCTTCACCCCGGGCCACATCGCGGCCATGACCACGGCCGAGGTCGCCGGCCTGACCACCACCCAGATCCAGGGGCTGACCGCGACCGCCGTCGGCGCCCTGTCCTTCGAACAGCTGCAGGCGCTCAGCACCACCCAGGTCGCAGCCCTCACCGCCGCCCAGGTCAAGGGGCTGTCCGACGAGGACGTCGCCAACCTCACCGCGACCCAGATGGCCACCCTGGCCACCACCCAGGTCGCCGCCCTGTCCGCCACCGGGGTCAAGGGCCTGACCGCCGCCCAGCTCGCCGGCCTGACCTCCACCCAGCTGGGCGCCCTGACCGCGACCCAGGTGGGGGCGCTGACCACCGACCAGATCCCGACGCTGGCCACCACCCAGCTCACCGCGCTCACCACCACCCAGGCCCGGGGCCTGACGGCGGCCGGGGTCGCGGCCCTGTCCTGGGACCAGCTGACGGCCCTGACCACCACCCAGATCGCCGGCCTGGGCGCGACCCAGATCCGCGGCCTGACCCCGGACCAGGTCAGCGCCCTGACCTCGCCGCAGATCGCCGCCCTGACCAGCCAGGAACTGGGGGCGTTCAGCGCCAGCCAGACCCAGGCCCTGATGACCACCCAGGTCGCCGCCCTGACCACCACCCAGGTCCGGGGCCTCAGCGCCGCCGCCATCGGGGCCCTGTCGTCCGACCAGCTCCAGGCCCTGACCACCACCCAGGTCGCGGCCCTGGCCAACACCCAGATGAACGGCCTGACCGGGGACGAGGTCGGCGCCCTGACGACCGCCCAGCTGGCGGCCATGGCCACCGGCCAGGTCGCCGCCCTGTCCGCCACCGGCCTCAAGGGCCTGACCGCCGATCAGCTGGGCGCGCTCACCACCCGCCAGTTCGCCGCCCTGACCTCGACCCAGCTGGGCGCGCTGACCGTCGACCAGATCCCCTCGCTCAGCGGCGCCCAGGTCGCGGCCCTGACCGCCAACCAGATCCGGGGCCTGGCCTCCACCCAGGTCGCCGCCCTCTCGGTCGGCCAGGTCAACGCCCTGACCACCACCCAGATCGCCGGCCTGTCGACCACCCTGGTGAAGGGGCTGACCGAGGACCAGATCGTCAATCTGACCTCCGGCCAGCTGGCGGCCCTGACGGCGGCCGAGCTCGGCGCCTTCGCCGCCACCCAGGTCAGCGCCCTGGCCACCACCCAGGTGGCCGCCCTGACCACCAGCCAGATTCGCGGGCTCAACGCCTCGGGGGTCGGCGCCCTGACCCTCGACCAGCTCCAGGCCCTGACCACCTCCCAGCTGGCCGCGCTGGCCACCACCCAGATGAAGGGGCTGACCGCCGACGAGGTCGCGGCCCTGACCTCGAACCAGCTGGCCGCCCTGGCCACCACCCAGGTCGCCGCCCTGTCGGCCACCGGCATCTCCGGCCTGACCGAGGGCGAGATCGACCTGCTCAGCGCCGCGCAGTTCGGGGCGATCACCTCGACCCAGATGGGCGCCCTCAGCCAGGTCCAGATCGCCTCCCTGTCGGAGGCCCAGGTCGCCGCGCTCAGCACCACCCAGATGCGCGGCCTGGTCAGCACCCAGGTCGCGGCCATGTCGGTGGAACAGGTCGACGCCCTGTCGCCGGCCCAGCTCGCCGCCCTCTCGGCCACGGCCGCGCCGGGCCTGTCGGCCACCGCCGTCGCCAGCCTCAGCGCCGGCCAGGTCGCCGCCCTGACCTCGACCCAGCTCAACGCCCTGACCCAGGATCAGGTCGCCGCCTTCAGCGCCGCCCAGGTCGCGGCCCTGACCACCAGCCAGGTGCGCGGCGTGACCTCCACCGGGATCAGCGCGCTCGGCTCCACCCAGGTCTCGGCCCTGACCACCACCCAGGTCGCCACCCTGACCTCGACCCAGGTCAGCGGCCTGACCCTGGACAGCATCTCCGCCCTGACCCCGGCCCAGCTGGCGGCCCTGTCCGCCGCCCAGGTCGGCGCCATCGCCACCACCGCCGTCCAGGGCCTGACCGCCACCGAACTGGCCGCCCTGACCACCACCCAGCTGGCCGCCATCACCTCGACCCAGATCGGGGCCATGGCCCAGGCCCAGATTTCGGCCCTGTCGGCGACCCAGATCGGCCTCCTGAGCACCAGCCAGGTCATGGGCCTGACCAGCACCGAGGTCGCCGGCATGTCGGCGACCCAGGTGGCCGCCTTCAAGCCGGCCCAGCTCGCCGCCCTGTCCGCGACCGCCGCCCCCGGCCTGACCACGACCGCCGTCGCCAGCCTGTCCACGACCCAGGTCGCGGCCCTGGCCTCGACCCAGATCAATGCGCTGACCACCGACCAGATCGGGGCCTTCGGCGCCGCCCAGCTCGCCCGACTGTCCGCCGCCCAGATCGGCGGCCTGACCAGCACGGCGGTCGGCAGCCTCTCGACCACCACCATCGCCGGCCTCACCGCCACCCAGGTGGCCGGCCTGACGGCCGCCCAGGTCGGCGGTCTCACCACCAGTGAAGTCCAGGC
>NZ_CANCLE010000116.1 GCF_947378715.1 Phenylobacterium aquaticum | reverse complement strand
CCGCCAGCGCCGCACGCATCGCGCCGGAATTCTCAACCCCTGGGGGTTGAGACCTCTTCATTTGCGCGAAGCCCCGCCCGATATAGCTTAGGCCTTTCTCCTCACCCGGGATTCGAATGAAGCAGTTCCTGATCACCACGGCCGGTGTCTTCGCCGGTCTCGTGCTCTTCCTGGTGGGGGTGCCCTTCCTGCTGATCGTCATGGCCGCCGGCGCGGCCAAGCCAGAGCCGGTTCCCGCCCATGCGGTGCTGAACCTGGACCTTCGCGATCCCCTGACCGACCAGGACCCGAACAATCCGTTCGCCGCCTTCGGCCGCCGCTCGATGTCGGTGATGAGCGTGATCCAGACCCTGCGGAAGGCGGAGACCGACAACAAGGTCGCCGGCGTGCTGATCCGCCTGCCCGAGGGCGGGGTGGAACCCGCCGCCGCCGACGAGATCCGGCTGGCGATCAAGCGGTTCCGCGCCGCCGGAAAGCCGGTCTACGCCCACAGCCAGGGGCTCTATCCCTCCGGCATGATCACCTCGACCTATATGCTGGGGGCCTCGGCCGATCAGCTGTGGATGCAGCCGGGCTCGTCGTTCCAGGCGGTGGGCCTGTCGCGGGAAGACATCTTCTTCAAGGGGTTCTTCGACAAGTACGGGGTCAAGGCCCAGTACGAGCAGCGCTACGAGTACAAGAACGCCGTCAATCCCTACCTCTATAATGACTATACGGCCGCCCATAAGGAGTCCGAGCTCTCCTGGATGGGGTCGGTCTATCGCACCAACGTCGCCACGGCCGCCGTCGACCGGCGACAGAACCCCATGGCCCTGACCAAGACCCTGGAGGCCGGTCCCTATCTGGCCGAGGACGCCCAGAAGGTCGGGCTGATCGACAAGGTCGGCCAGGTGAAGGAGGCGCAGGACGCCATCCTCGCCAAGGCCGGCGCGGGCGCCAAGCTGGTGGACTTCGACGACTATCTGCGCGCCAGCCGCGACGGGTCCGGCTCTGGCCCGATCATCGCCGTGGTCGAGGCCGAGGGCCCGATCGTCACCGGCCATGACGGAACGGCCAATCCGTTCTCCGGCGGCTCGACGGTCTATTCCGACGACATCTCCAAGGCGATCTATGACGCGGCGGAGAACAAGGACGTCAAGGCCATCGTCTTCCGGGTCAATTCCCCCGGCGGGTCCGACACGGCCTCGGAGCAGATCCTGGCCGCCGTGCGCGCCGCCAAGGCGGCGGGCAAGCCTGTGGTGATCTCCATGGGGACCTATGCGGCCTCTGGCGGATACTGGATCTCCTCCGAAGCGTCGGCGATCGTGGCCGAGCCCACCACCCTCACCGGCTCCATCGGGGTCTATGGCGGCAAGTTCGACCTGGGCCCAGCTTTGGCCAAGTTCGGGGTCGATGTGCGCCAGACCACGGTGGGCGGCGACTATGCCGGCGCCTTCGGCATGGGCCGCGAGTTCAGCCCGGCCGATCGCGCCGCTTTCGCCGGCTGGATGGACCGCATCTACGCCAACTTCGTCGCCCGCGTCGCCGAGGGCCGCAAGCTCTCGCCCGACCGGGTGCGCCAGATCGCCAAGGGCCGGGTCTGGACCGGGGCCCAGGCGCGTCAGCTGGGCCTGGTCGATGAGATCGGCGGCTTCTACCAGGCGGTCGACAAGGCCAAGGCCCTGGCCGACATCAAGGGCGAGGCGCGCCTGCGCCGCATGACGCCTCAGGCCTCGCCGTTCCAGGCCTTCGAGCGGGCGCTTGGCGTCTCGGCGACCTCGGTGCGGACCCTGGCGGCCGCAGCCTGGATCATGGGCGATCCGCGCGCCCAGAGCCTGCTGGATCAGATGGCGGCGACACGGATGGGGGGAGCCGGCGCGACCGTTCTGGCGCCTCGCATGGCCCACTAGACCGAGGGAACAGAGCGATGATCACGCCTTCCATGAGCCCGCCGCGCGCCGGCCTGCTCGCCCTGGTCGCCCTGGCGGCGGCCGCGTCAGCCAGCCCAGGCCTGGCCAAGACCGCCAGCCCGCCGGATCGCGCCGCGATCCTTCAGACCCTTCTGGACTGCCGGACCAAGACCGATCCGCAACAGCGTCTCGCCTGCTTCGACGCCGCCACCGCCCAGTTCGACACCGCCGCCGCCAAGGGCGACGTGGTGGTGGTGGACCGCGAACAGATCCGCTCCATGAAGCGCCAGGCCTTCGGCCTGACCTTGCCCACCCTGTCGATGCTGACCCCGCGTGGCGGGGAAAAGGACGAGGTCGACAGCCGCATCGAGGTGGTGCTCGACGAAGCCGGCCCCGGCCAGGATGGCCACACCTATTTCACCTTCGATGACGGCGCGGTCTGGCGGCAGTTCGACCAGAGCGAGCTGTGGCCTCACCCCAAGAAGGGCATGAAGGCGGTCATCACCCGGGGTGCGGTCGGCAGCTTCTTCCTGTCCCTTGAAGGCAAGCCCGGCGTGCGGGTGCAGCGCCAGCGCTAGGTTGACCCCAGGGGCCGTGGGTGATTTCCGTGGTCGCCGTGAGGACAAGGCCGTCGCGGACGCGGCTGGCGGCGAATTTGGAATCTTGAGAGCGATGTCAGACGCCGGCGCCTCCCCCGACCTCAATACCCCGGCCATGCGGACGCTCGCGGGCAGCGACCCGACCCGCGCCCTGCAGATCCTGAAGCGGGCCCTGGAGCTCGAACCCAAGAACCTGTCGGCCTGGCTCAACTATGCCGGCCTGCTGCGCGCCACAGGTGATGTCGAGGCGGCGCTCGACGCCATCGCCCACGCTCTGGAGGTTGAGCCGCGTTCCTTCCACGCCCTGTTGATGAAGGGCGCGATCCTCGACCGTCAGGGGAATTTTCCCGACGCCGGCCGCACCTACGCCCTGGCCCTGCTCTTCGCGCCCAACGACGAGAGCCTCGATCCGCCGACCCGCGCCGCCCTCGCCCAGGCTCGCGAGGTCTATGCGAAATACATCGACGATTTCGGTCAGGAGATCTGGGCGGCGGTCGACGCCCGGTCGGAGCGCCAGACGCCCCGCGACCGCCAGCGGGTCAACCGCTTCCTGGATATCATCAGCGGCCGGTCGCCGATCTATCAGCAGAAGCCGACGGACTATTTCTTCCCCGGCCTGCCGGCCATCGAGTTCTTCGACGACGAGACGTTCCCCTGGCTGCCGGCCTTCGAGGGCTATTTCCCCGACATCCTCGGCGAGCTAGAGGCCGAACTGGCCAGGGGCCTCGACCAGTTCGCGCCCTATGTGCAGCTGCCGATGGGCGCGCCGGTCGACCAGTGGGCGCTGCTCAATCACTCCGACACCTGGTCGTCCCTGTCGCTCAAGGCCAATGGGCGGGTGGTCGAGGAGAACGCGCCGCGCTTCCCCAAGACGCTGGAGGCCCTGGCCCTGTTGCCGCAGCCGAGCGTGCCCAACCGCTCACCGGTGGCGATCTTCTCGGCGCTGCAACCCCACACCAAGATCCCGCCGCACCATGGGGTGACCAACACCCGCATGGTCCTGCACCTGCCGTTGATCATTCCCGACCACTGCGGATTCCGGGTGGGGTCAGAGACCCGCCAATGGAAGCCGGGCAAGGCCTGGGTGTTCGACGACACCATCGAGCATGAGGCGTGGAACGACAGCGACCATTTGCGCGTGATCCTGATCGCCGATATCTGGAACCCCTATCTCACGGACTACGAACGTGAAATGTATGCCGCCGTGCTGGGATCGGTGGACGCGTTCCACAACGAGGCGGTCGCCTACTCCGAATCCATCTGACCCCCAGGGGCGCCGACGACGGCCGCACCCTTTTCCATTCTCCGACCTTGAGACTGAAACTTGGATCGCGAAACGCTCTTCAATTCCATCAACCAGAAGCTGGCGGCCAACGATATCGACGGCGCCATCGACCTGGCCGAGGTCGCGGTCGCCCTGGGTGAAAGCCATCCGACCCTGCTCAACCTCTGCGCCCACCGGCTGGAGATGCAGGGCGACTATGCAGGTTCGCTGAAGCTGCTCGACCAGGCCCATCAGCTGGATCCCAACGACGTCACCATCCTCAGCGCCATTGGCCATTCGTGGCTGAAGCAGGCCGCGCCGCGCAACGCCTTGCGCGCCTTCTCGGCCGCCCTGTCGCGGGAGCCGAATTTCGCCCCGGCCCACCATGGCGCGGGCCTGGCCCTGTGGGCGCTCGGAGACCTGAAGGAATCGCGGATCGCCCAGTCGCGGGCCGCCGCCCTGGATCCCAACTATCCCGATCCCCGCGGCGCCCTGGCCCTGCTGGCCCTGCACGAGAAGCTGCCGGACGAGGCCCGCGCCCACGCCCTGGCCGCCCGCAAGCTGGACCCAGCCGAACCCGCAGCCTTCCTGACCCTGGCCACGCTCGACAACGAGGCCGGCCGGCATGAAGAGGTCGCCCGCCTGCTGGGGCCTGAAATTCGCAGCCCCAAGGTCGCGCCCCTGCAGCGCGCCTCCCTGTGCCGGCTCTATGGCGACGCGCTCGATGCGCTCGGCCAATATGACGAGGCCTTCGGCGCCTATCTTGAGGGAAACACCCTGCAGCGGCAGATGTTCGCCCCCCAGCACTCCGGCGAAGGCGTCGAGACCGCCGTCGATCTCTGCCAAAGGATCCAGCGCGAGTTCGAGCAGGACATCGCCGCCTTCCCCGCCGCCCACAAGGTTCCCGGGCCGGACGTCAATCATGTGTTCCTGGTCGGCTTCCCGCGTTCGGGCACCACCCTGCTAGAACAGATCCTGGCCAGCCATCCGGGCATTGTGGCGCTCGAGGAAAAGCCGACCCTCAACGACGAGATCACAGAGTTCTTCCTGGACCAGGATTCCCTGGCGGGCCTGATGAACCTGTCGGACTCCGAGGTCGAAAAGCGGGTCGCCGCCTATTGGACCCGCATCGCCGACTACGGCCTGGACGTGATGGGCCGGACCTTCGTGGACAAGCAGCCGTCCATGACCCTCTACCTGCCGCTGATCGCCAAGCTGTTCCCCAAGGCCAAGATCATCTTCGCCCGGCGCGACCCGCGAGACGTGGTGCTGAGCTGCTTCCGGCGCGGGTTCAACATGAACCGCACCATCTATGAGTTCACCGACCTGGAACGGCTGGCGACCTATTATGGCGCGATCATGCAGTTGGCCGAGCTGTTCTTCGACAAACTGCCGCTCAGCTTCCACGTCCATAGCCACGAAGCGATGATCGCCGACTTCGATGGCCAGGTGGCCGAGCTCTGCGCCGCCATCGGCGTCGATTTCCACGACAACATGCGCAACTTCGTGGAGACGGCCAAACGGCGCGACATCCGCACGCCCAGCGCCGGCCAGGTGGTCCAGGGACTGAACGCCTCCGGAGTCGGCTACTGGCGCAACTATGAACGCCACCTGGCGCCGGCCACCGCGATCCTGCAGCCCTGGATCAGCCGGTTCGGCTACGCGTAGACCGCGCCCGGGCCGCCCGCGGCCCTCCTCCCGATCACCTTCAGATACTGGCCCGCCTCCGCGCTAAGCGGCGGCGCTTGCCTGCGCGTAGTACGAAAGCTGCACCATAGGCTCTCGCAAGCGCGCAAAGAAAATGGCGGGCTGACCGAGGTCAACCCGCCATTCTGGAGGTCTAGATCAGACTTTGACTTAGAACTCGGCGCTGACGCTCATGAAGATGTTGCGGCCGAGGGTGTCGTAGGTCTGCGGGAACGTATTGCCGTTACCACCGCCGAAGGCGCCGGTATTGACCGAGTCACCGCGGGGCGGGTCTTGGTCGAACACGTTGTTCACGCCACCGCGCAGGGTCAGACCCGTACGGACCTTATAGGAAGCGCTCAGGTCGATGTAGTTGATCGCCTTGAGGCTCGCGTCGATGGTGTCGGTGATGCCTTGGTTGAGGAAGGCGTTGGTCGAGTTACCGTCGAACTTGGTCGAGCCAATATAGCGCCAGGTCAGCGTGGCGTTGACATTCCACGGCGTGGTCCAGGTCAGCTTGGCGCGGTGACGCCACTTCGGATCCGGAACGTCGCAGGTGACGCCGTACATGCCAGCGCATTCATAGGTGCCGCCACCGGTGACCGGTTGGGTCACGTAGTTCTTGGTGTAGGTGCCGACGAAACCGAAGGTCAGGCCACCCCAATCCGGCAGGTTCCAATCGGCGAACGAGGTCCGATAGGTGCCGGTGACGTCGATGCCCTTGGTCTGGATGAAGCCGGTGTTGGTGTTGGTGGCGTCAACGAAGCCCGAGCCGAACAGGTCGCCCGTGGTCGCGTCACGATGGACGTGCGAGCAATAGACCGACGAGCCGGTGGACAGGCAGTTGCCCAGGGTCGTCGCCGCGCCGCCGAGGCCGCGCACGATGATGTTGCGAACCCGGATGTTCCAGTAGTCCACCGACATGCTGAAGCCGGGGATGAAGTGCGGGGTGAACACGGCGCCGTAGGTGTAGGTATCCGCCAGTTCGGGTTGCAGGTCCGGGTTACCGCCGGTGACCGAGCCGCACTGCGAGGCCGGGCAGGGGTCGATATGACCGTACTGAGCCGCAGTCACGCCGGAAGCCGCGCAAGCCGCCAGGGACTTCTGCGGGGTGTTGCCACCGCAGGGGTCCTGACCGTTGAACAGGTTCTGAACCTGGGCTTCGTAGAGGTTCACGATGTTCGGGGCCCGAACAGCGCGGTTGTAGCTGTAGCGGAACCGGACGTCCTCGGTCGGGGCGTATTCAGCTTCACCCTTGTAGGTGTTGGTCTGAACACCGGTGTTGTAGTCCGAGTAACGATAGCCGCCGGTGACGGACAGCGACTTGATCCAGGCCTTGTCCTGAATGATCGGCATCCGGGCTTCGCCGAACAGTTCGTAGACGTCGAACGCGCCAGCGTTGCTCTTGCTCTGGCTGCCGCCGGACAGGTCGCCCAGGGTGTATTCGTTGTCGACGTTATATTGGAGGCTCTCACGACGATATTCCGAGCCCAGCGCGACGCCGAGGCCTTGATCGGCCCAGGGGGACTTCACGCCATATTGGCCGAGGTCGCCGGTGATCGAACCGCTGACGATCTGTTCGATCGTGTTGCCGTTCCGCAGGCCGGGGGTCAGCAGGTACTTATAAGCGTCCTGCGAGATGCCTTGGCCAAGCGCCTGGAAGATGTTCAGCGGGACGCAGTCGCCGCCGGACATGCACTTGCCGGTGGTCGGATCGACCAGCAGGGCCTTCTGGATCTTGGACAGCGAGGTGTAGCCGCCTTGCGTGTCCTGATAGGCCGCCGTGCCGTACTGGGCGTAGACGTCGTAGTTCCAGCCGTCACCCAGATCGCCGCGCGCGCCGAAATTGATCTTGTAGCTGGTGTGGCTGTAGGAGTCGGTCCGCGGCACGGCCGCGAAGCGGTAGCCGGCCAGCATGCGGCCGACGGCCGAGGTGCCGGCGGCGGCGCCGCACAGGGCGGTCTGCTGCGAAGCCGACATCAGCGGGTTGTTACAGTTGACTTCGAAATAGCTCTGGCCAACCACGGCGCCCGTGCCGCTGAACAGGCCGGACGGGGCGTATTGCGCCGTCGAGCGGTCGTCAGCGAACATGAACTCGGAATAGAGTTCGATCTTCGGGGCGATCTGATAGTGCGCGAAGTAGCCGGCCGTGTAGCGGTCGTCCTGGCGCTGCAGATAGCTCAGGGTGTTGAAGTTATAGCCGAACGAACCCTGCGACGGCACGAAGGTCTTCGAACCATTGGGGTTGTCGGCGAAGTTGCTGGTGGTGTTCGGCGGAGCCACGCCGGGCGCGTTCAGGAAGCGGAACTTGCCATAGGCGCCGTTCGACGAACCGAAGCACTTGTAGCTGTCATAGGCCGAGTTGACCGAAGTCGGGCCGGGTTGCGAATAGAGGCCGCAAGCCGCGTAGTCGCGGGTCGCCTGGGTCACGGGCTGGGCGTTGAAGTAGGTCCCGAAGACCGTGACATTGCCCTTGTCGTCGTCGAAGTTCGAACCGAACACGATCGAGACGGCGGTCTGGCCGCCATCGGTCATGTGACCGGGGACCGTATATTTGCCGGCCTTCAGGGCCGCCTGGACGGTCGAGTCCTGCTGGTCATGGTCGTTGAAGCTGTACTGGGCGTCCAGCTTCAGACCTTCGAAGTTCTTGATCATCAGGAAGTTGACGACGCCGGCGACGGCGTCGGCGCCGTACACGGCGGAAGCGCCGCCGGTCACCACGTCGACGCGCTCAACGAGCGCGGCCGGGATCGAGTTCAGGTCGGCGACGGGGGTCTGGGGGTCGCCTGGTTGCAGGCGGCGGCCGTTGACCAGCACGACCGTGCGGCTCGGGCCGAGGCCGCGAAGGTCGACGGTGGCGGTGCCGTTGGAGTTGATCGACTGGCCGAGGTTCTGGCCGCCGATGACTTGCGGCAGGGCGTTGGTCAGGGTGTCGATGGTGGCCGTGCCGGCGACCTTGACGTCTTCCTGGGTGACGGTGACCAACGGGCTGTTGGAGGTGATGTTGGGCTGCGCGATCCGCGAGCCGGTCACCACGATTTCGGTGACTTCGGTGGCGGCCTTGGTCTCAGCGAAGGCCTGAGTGGCCGACACGCCGGCGATCGCGGCGCCGCAAATCATCGAAGACGCCAATAGGCGTTGTCGAACGGTCATAGATTTCAAGATCGGTCCCTCCAGCGCAAACATCGGCCCTAAAGCCGCCGTTTCGCGCCCCACTGAAGTTGTCACGGGCGCGTCAATCGCGCCAGATTGCCGGCATATTCGGCCTCGCCCCCAACCGGTCAACGACCATTAAGGTTTGGACACATTAAGGGGTAACGTATGTCACTTTGCGGTCACACATCGGACCGCCTTTGGCCAGTCCGCAGGCGTTCACGACCGCCGGGTCACATTTCAGGCCGTTCGATGTCGCGATCGCATCGCCGGCGCGCGCCGCGCCATCCCCCGGAAACGCGAGACTCACCGCCAAGGGGCGAGCGCGGCCAGGGTCTTTGCAGAATCAATACGGCCGTGGGGCGACCAGATCTGGTCCGCCGCCCCACGGCCGCATTTTAGTCAGGTCTTAGAAGCGGGCGCGCAGGCCCACGAAGTAGCGGCGACCCAGGACGTCATAGGTCGACGGATCGGTGTTGGCTTCGATCTGCGAGGTGTAGGCCGGAGCCGCCTTGTCGCCGACATTGGTCACCCCCGCGCGGACGTCGAACATGTCGTTGATCTTCCAGCTGCCATCGATGTCGTAGTAGCTGTAGTTCGGAGCAGCCTGGCCACCGGCGAAGAAGTCGTTGACCTTGCTGACATAGCGCCAGCGCGCGCCGACCTCGAAGTCCTGCCAGGACCAACGAACGCCCAGGGCGCCCTTCCAGTGGCTGTAGTTCGAGCCAAGGGTGTTGCCGACGGTGCCGGCCCGATGGTCGATATTGCCACCCGGAATGGACTGGATGTCCATGTTGAGCAGGTAGGTGCCTTGCAGATTGGTGGTCAGGCGACCCCAATCATCGCTGAGGCCGATAGCGCCGAGGCCGAAGCCCCAGTCCGCCTGGAAGTCGATGCCGTCGGTCTCGTAGGACGCCAGGTTGGCGTTGGTCGAGGTGACGTTGACGATTTCACCAGTCGCCGGGTCACGACGGATCAGCGAGCAGAAGATGTTGCTCGCCGCGAACGTCGGGTTGGACGGGCTGCCTTGCGGGTTGTTGAAGCAGTAGCTGATCGCGGTGGCGGCGTTGATGGTGCCAACCGCGTCCATGATCTTCATGTGGTAATAATCGACCGAGGCCGACAGACGCTCCAGGATCGGGGCGTCGAAGTGCGGAGCGAAGACCACGCCGTAGGTGTAGCTGTCGGCGGTTTCTTGCTGCAGGTTCGGATTGCCGCCCGTGGTCGCCTGCACCTGGCTGTTGCCGTAGGTGAAGGTGTCGATCACGACGCTCGGCAGGCCTTGAGCCAGGCAGAGAGCCCGGACCTGAGCCGCGCTGGCGCTCTTGCGATAGGCGCCCTTGACGTCGCAGGGGTCGCCGGAACCCACGCCACCGGCCGGGCCGATGGTCGGGAAGCTTTGACCCGTCGCGGCGTAGAGTTCGCCAACGCTCGGGGCGCGGATGGCCTTGGAGTAACCGCCGCGGACGGTGAGCCCGTCGACGATCTTCCAGTTGCCGTCAGCGCGGTAGGTCGAGACGCCGCCGATGGTGTTGTAGTCCGAGTAGCGATAGCCGAGGTCGAGTTCGAGGGACTTCACGAACGGCAGGTCCTTCAGGACCGGCACGCGGGCTTCGCCATAGACTTCATACACGTCGGTCGAACCCTGGAGCGGGTTCTGGGCGTTGAAGCCCACCACGCCCGGCGCGTCCTGGACGATCGGCGACGTCGAGGTGTCGCGGGTCGACAGGACCGAGTCCGGAATGAAGTTGTAGGCGTTGCGGATGTAGTCCGTACCGATGGCGACCTTCAGGGCGCCGGCCGGCAGGTCGAACAGCGAACCCGTGGCGCTGGCTTCCGCCAGGCGCTGATCGAAGGTGGTGGCGTTCTTCGTGGTGCGGCTGATGTAGGCGGCGCAGGCCGCCGAGATCGGCTGGGCGCCGAAGGGGTTGTAGCCGCCGGCGCAGATCGACTTGCCGCCATCGGCCGCTTCCAGAAGCGTGCGGACGGCGCCGTGAGCGACGTTGCCGTACTGGGTCTCGAGGCGCTTTTCACGGCCATCGGCCATGTAGGCGTCGAAGGTCCAGTCGCCCCAGAGCTTGCCGTTCACGCCGACCAGCATCTGGGTGACGGTGTAGTCGCTGACCGAACGACGGCCGCCGAGTTCGCTGAACCGCTTGCGGATCAGATAGGGCGCGGTCGGGTTCGGACGCGAGGCCAGCAGGGTCTGCAGGTCAACCGGGGTGAAGGGGTTGTTGTAGGGAACCAGGAAGCCGGTGTTGCCGGTGGCCGGGTTCGAAGCGGCCGGCGACGGGGCCAGCAAGGCGCCCGACTGGTAGCTGACGAAGTTGAACTGGGCGTAGCCCTTCACGTTGTCGACCAGGTCGTGCTCGACGCGGGCGAAGGCGTTGTAGCGCTCCAGCGGAACCACCAGATAGTTCAGCGGGCCGGTGTTGTAGTTGCCGGTGACCGGGATCGTCGAATAGTCGATCGTGGTCGGGCCCTTGTAGTCCTTGCCGTTGGCGAACAGCGTACCGTCTTGGTTGAAGCCCAGACGGGTGAAGGTCCGGCTCACCGAGCCCGGCGCGAAGCCGTACTTGGCGAACACCGCGTCCATCGCGGCCTGGGTCGGCGCGTTGGTGGCGATGGTGTCGTAGGAGCCGAGCGGGGTCGTCGAGGACGCGCCCGAGACCGACGAGATCGCGCGGGCCGCGTTCTTGATCGAACCGCGGTTCGAGAAGCCCAGGGCCATGACCGCGTTGCCGGCGCCGCCGTCGAAGTCGCCGCCCATCAGCAGGGTGACATTCTCGGTCTCGCCGTCACGACGGGTGGTTTGGCCGAACTGGGTGTCGACCTCGATGCCATTGAAGTGCTTCTTCAGGCGGAAGTTCACAACGCCGGCGATGGCGTCCGAACCGTAGGTCGCCGAGGCGCCGCCGGTGATCACTTCGACGCTTTCGATCAGGCCCGGGGGAACGGTGTTCAGGTCGACGGTGCCGTCCGAGTTGGACGGCGGGATGCGACGGCCGTCCATCAGCACCAGGGTCCGCTGCGTGCCGAGGCCGCGCAGTTCGACGTTGGCCTGGCCGGAACCGCCCGGATTGTTCGAGGTCGCCGTCACCGACGGCACGAACTGCGGCATGGTGTTGAGCAGGGTGTCCACCGTGACCGTGCCGGTGTTCTTCAGCGCTTCAGCGCCCACCGTGACGATCGGGGTGTTGGACTCATAATCCTGACGCGAGATGCGCGAACCGGTGACGATGATCTCTTGGACCTCGGTCGCGCCGGTTTCGGCCGCGAAGGCCGGGGTGGAGGCGACGGCCAGAACCGCCATTCCGCCCAGGATGGACGACGCCAGCAGGCGTTCGCGCATTGTGTTCATTTTCAAAATTTAAATCCTCCAGCATGAGCCCCTGCCTAGGCAGGGCGCCCTGCGGCCCCATTTTTGCTTCGCCCGCGCCACAATTGCGGCTCGGTTGAGGCTGGTGTTACGGAAGTTACGACCGTGCAGCAATAATCTTCACGAAAACGCAAGGCTGAAGGCGCCCGTGTGTCGCATTCTTGACACAGAGGGTGACATTGTCCCCGACCTGCGCCGCAATGCCGCGCCGGGCGCCGAAACGCACGACACATTGTTCCAATCGCCGGGGCCGCCTAGGAAGGACGCCTTCGCCAAACGGGGCCACAGCATGACTTCCCACCTCCGAACAGGCCTGACGGCCGCCCTGATCCTGGCCGGTGGCGTCGGCGCCTTGGCAGCTGCTGCGGCGCCGACCGCGACCACGGCGGCCGTGGCGATCCAGCGGATGATCGCCTGTCACGCCAAACCCGAGGATCATGACCGCCTGGCCTGCTACGACGCCGTGGTCGCCGATCTGATCGGCGGCGCCCAGGCTGAGCCCGGCGCCGACAAGCCGGCCCTGGGCAGCGACGTGCTGGTCATCGACCGCGAGCAGGTCCGCGCCGCGCGCCGCCAGGCCTTCGGCTTCGACCTCTCGGCCCTGTCGGTGTTCGATCGCGGCGAAAAGCCCGAAACGCTGGATCGCGTCTCCACCACCGTCGAGCGCGCCTATCAGCAAGGCGACGGCCACTGGGTGCTCGACATGGCCAACGGCGCCGAGTGGGTGCAGACCGACGAAGAGAAGATGTGGCGCAACCCGGCCAAGGGTTCGAAGGCCGAGATCCGCAAGGCCGCCATCGGCAGCTATTTCATCAATATCGACGGCCAGCG
>NZ_CANCLE010000115.1 GCF_947378715.1 Phenylobacterium aquaticum | reverse complement strand
ACCATTCCGAATAGGGGTGCTGACGCTCCACCTCGGCGAAATAGTCCACGGCCTGATTCCACAGCCCACGGTCCAGCCGGTCCGCGCCGGTGGCGTAGAGCAGCTCCACGGGGCGCTCCTCATAGACCAGCTTGGGCTTCTTCGGCTTGC
This sequence comes from Phenylobacterium aquaticum, assembly GCF_947378715.1. Classification (GTDB taxonomy): domain Bacteria; phylum Pseudomonadota; class Alphaproteobacteria; order Caulobacterales; family Caulobacteraceae; genus Phenylobacterium; species Phenylobacterium aquaticum_A. Next base: position 12,970 of record NZ_CANCLE010000115.1, on the reverse strand, counting down.
CGGCGCACCCGGCGAGGGCGAGGGCGACAATCACGGCGGCTATGGCCGGACGAGCCCAGGAATTGCGAAGCAAGAACACCTTCACCTCAAAGACCAATGCGCGCCCCCGCGCCGAAGAAGGAAGGTTCTACACTAGGGGGGCGCGAGCGCAAACGGGATGACAGCGGAGGTCGATGGCGTCATCGCCCTACCCTCCCAGGAGCGTCCTTGGGACGATACTATTGCGGCGAAATAGGGTCGCGACGGTCTCAGACCGCTTCGGCGAGTTCCTCGACGAAGGCGCGATAGCGCCAGGCGTGCGGTGCGGCCATCAGGGCGCGGACCAGGGCGTTGTTGATGCCGTGGCCAGCGAGGATACCCTCGAAGCGGCCGAGCACCGGGGCGCCTAGCACGAACAGGTCGCCGATGGCGTCCAGCGCCTTGTGGCGCACGAATTCGTCCGGGCGGCGCAGGCCTTCCGGATTGAGGATGCGATCGCCCTCGATGACGACGGCGTTCTCCATGGAGCCGCCGCGCGCCAGGCCCATGGCGCGCAGGGCCTCGACCTCATGCAAGAAGCCAAAGGTGCGGCAGTCGGCCAGTTCGTCGCGGAACGCCTGATCGTCCATGACCAGATCGACGCGCTGGCGGCCGATTGCGGCGGAGGCGAAGGAGATCTCGAACGCCACTTCGAACTGGCTGGCCGGAGTCAGGGTGGCGCGCTTGTCGCCCTCGACCACCTCGATCTTGTCGAGAATCTCGATGAAGCGGCGCGGCTGGTCCTGGCGACGACGGCCGGCGCGGTCCAGCATCTGGATGAACGGCAGGGACGAGCCGTCCATGATCGGCATTTCGGGCCCATCGAGCTCGACCACGGCGTTGTCGACACCCGACATCACCAGGGCGGCCATCAGGTGCTCGATGGTGGCGACGGTCACGCCGGCGGCGTTCTGGATCACCGTGCCGAGCTGGGTCTTGCAGACCGCCTCGCCAGTGGCTGGCACCCGGTTGTCGCGATCGGTCACATCGGTGCGCACGAAGACGATGCCGCTATTGACCGGGGCGGGACGGACCGAGACCCGCGTATGGGCGCCCGTGTGCACGCCCACGCCAGCGAAGATGGCAGGGCCTTGCAGGGTGTGTTGATACGCTGAAGAAGCCAAGCTCGTCGTCCTCTGGACCTGGACCTCGCGGCTCGAGTGAACCGTGAAGCGCCCTGCATGCCGGATACGGGCTATGCTGCGGCGCCGCAAGACACGTCCTGTTTCCGAATGTTTCGAATCGGGACAGTCGAGAAGCCTCGGAAATTCAAAGCCTAAGGCTTCGCTCCTGAGGCGAATTCCGATGCCTGTAACGCGAAACGGCCGAGGTTTCCCTCGGCCGTTCCACGGATGTCGCGAAAACGGGAAGCTAGTTGGCCAGACGGCGCAGGAAGGACGGGATCTCCAGATCTTCCTGGGTCTCAGCCTGCTCCTGCTCCAGCGGAGCTTCGGCCGGTTGAGCGCCGCCGCGCGCGGCGGGCCGCGCCGCAGGCGCCGGAGCGTCATAGCGGGGCCGACTGCCGAACAGGCTGAGGAAACCGCCGCGTTGCGGACGACGATCCTCGAACGCCGCTTCCCCGAACAGCGGTTCGTCGTCCTCGTCCGCCACGGACGGATCGACGATCCGGGTCATGGGGGGCGCGGGTTGCGGCGCCGCAGCGTAGCTCGGCTGCGGGCGAGCCGCGGCCGTGATCTGGGGTTCCACCCGAACCGGCTCCGGCGTGGGGACCGGCGCATGGGAAGGGGTCGGAGCCGCCGCGTAGAGATCGGCCTGCGGCGGGGCCGGCGCGGGCTCGTAGCTGCGCATCACCGGTTCCGGCGCGGGGGCCGGCGGCGGGACATAGGCTTGGGCCATGGGCGGCTCGACATAGCGCGACGTCTGGGCGGCCGGGGTCGCATAGATCGAACGGACCGGTTCAGCCGAGACCTGCGGCGCGACATAGCCGACCGGACGGGCCGGTTCCGGCGCGCGCAGCGGCGGAGCCTGGAGCGGACGACGCTCCATCTTCGGTTCGATGGCGGCGATCGAGGCGCCGTCCATGCCGGTGGCGACCACCGACACGCGGATCATGCCCTCCAGCGTCGGATCGAAGGCCGCGCCGAAGATGATGTTGCCCTCGGGGTCGACCTGTTCGGAGATGGCGTTGGCCGCCTCGTCAACTTCCAGCAGGGTCATGTCCAGGCCGCCGGTCACATTGACCAGCACGGCCTTGGCGCCCTTCAGCGAGACCTCGTCGAGCAGCGGGTTCTGGATGGCGTTCTGAGCGGCCATCAGGGCGCGGTCTTCACCCGACGCCTCGCCGGTCCCCATCATCGCCTTGCCCATCTCGGTCATGACCGTGCGGACATCGGCGAAATCGAGGTTGATCAGGCCGGGCAGCACCATCAGGTCGGTGATGGAGCGAACGCCCGAGTGCAGGACCTGGTCGGCCATGCCGAAGGCCTCGGCGAAGGTGGTCCGCTCATTGGCGACCCGGAACAGGTTCTGGTTTGGAATGACGATCAGGGTGTCGACATAGCGCTGCAGCTCGCTGATGCCGGCCTCGGCCAGACGCATGCGGTGGCGGCCCTCGAAGTGGAAGGGCTTCGTCACCACCCCCACGGTCAGGATGCCGCGTTCACGAGCGCACTTGGCGATGATCGGGGCGGCGCCGGTGCCGGTGCCCCCGCCCATGCCCGCCGTGATGAACACCATGTGGGCGCCATCGAGATGCTCGCCGATCTCGGGGATCGACTCCTCGGCGGCGCTCATGCCGACCTCGGGGTGAGCGCCGGCGCCGAGGCCTTGCGTCACCTGAACACCCAGCTGGATGCGCCGGTCGGTCTTGGAGAAGGACAGTTGCTGGGCGTCTGTATTGGCGACGACGAATTCGACGCCCTCCAGCCCAGCCTCGATCATGTTGTTGACGGCGTTACCGCCCGCCCCGCCGATTCCAAACACGACGATGCGCGGCTTCAACTCGGTCGCGCGCGGCGCGGAAAGTGCAATAGCCATGGGACCTCTCGCGTCCTCCGTCAGTCTGCTCATTGGGACCCCGACGACCCGCCGGCCAGGACCCCGCGACGGTAGGCGTTAAGGAAGCGCCCACCATCGTTAATTGGCGGTTAACTGCATAAGGCGAGTCGGAGATCAGTCGAGCCGGCTACGGAGCAAAATTTGTTGCCCCATAAGGCTTGCGCGTTAACCATGCTTCTGAACTGCGACATCCCGCCTCACGATATTCTTAGGGCCTTCCGACAGTTGCCGGATTCGCACCTAAGCCCAGAGTGAGTCGCTATTGAGTCGCGCGCCGCTACCGGTGTCGCAAGATTCGTCCGCGCGTGCGAACCACAGGCCTTCGACCTGAGGTCAGAGGTTCTCGCGCAGCCAGGCGGCGGCCTTGGCGACCGGGTTGGCGTGGGGATCCAGGGGCTCGCGGCGCAGCTTGGCGCTGGCCAGAGTCTTGGCCGAGACCGCTTCGCGGGGCCCGAAGGCCGAGCGATGGAGCACGCCGGCGGCGGCGCAGAAGGCCGGGCCCGAAGCGGCGTCGGCCAGGTGCGGCACCCGGCGGGGACGGCCCAGGCGGACCGGGCGGTCGAACACCCGGACGGCGACTTCGCGGACACCCGCCAGCTGGCTGGCGCCGCCGGTCAGCACCAGGCCTGCGCCCGGTTCGACCGGGGCGCCCGAGGCCTTGAGACGGTCGCGCAGCAGTTCCAGGGTTTCCTCGACGCGCGGCGCGATGATGCCCTTCAGCAGCGAACGCGGGGCGATCACCGGGCCCGCGCCCGGATCGTCGCCGCGCGGCGGCGCCTCGATCATCTCGCGGTCCTCATTGGCCGAGGCGATGGCCGAACCGTGCAGGGTCTTGATGCGCTCCGCGCCGGCCACTGAGGTCGACAGGCCACGGGCGATGTCGGCGGTCACGTGGCTGCCGCCGACCGGCAGGGTCTCGACGTGAATCAGGCTGCCGCCGGCGAACACCGCCGCCGAGGTCGAACCCCCGCCCATGTCGATGCAGACGGCGCCCAGGTCCATCTCGTCTTCTTCCAGGGCGGCGAGCGCCGAGACGAAGGGGGCGGCGACCACGCCCTCGAACTGCAGGTGGGCGCGCTCTACACAGGCGCCCAGGGTCTGGAACACGGCCTCGGAGACCGAGACCACCAGCAACTCGACAGCAAGGGCCCGGCCGAACATGGCGCGGGGATCGCGGATGCCGGACTGGCCGTCCACCGACCAGGCGACGGGCAGGATATGGGCGGCGCGACGGCCGGGAATCTTGATCTGGGCGAGCGCCGCGTGGATGGCGCGCACCAGGTCGCCGTCGGAGATGGCGCGGGCGCCGAGCGAGACGCGTCCGGCCACCCGGTGGCTGGTCAGCGATCCGCCGGCCGTGCAGACCGTGACGCCCTGGACCTGGACCCCGGCCACGTTCTCGGCCCGCTCCACCGCCTGGGCGATGGCGTCGGAGGCCTCGTCCAGATTGACGATCGAGCCGCCCTTGACGCCGCGCGACTGCACATAGCCGACGCCGGCCGTGGTCAGGGTGCGATCGCCGCGACGGATGCCGTCGGGCTTCATGATGAAACAGGCCACCTTCGAGGCGCCCAGGTCGACAGCGGCCACCACCGGCTGGCGCCCCAGCGCCGCCTTCAGTCCGTCTCGGCCTTCTTTCCGTGCTTCTGCGCGGGTCGCCAAAGTCGTCGGGCCCTTCATTCTAAACGCCGTTCGCCACGAGCTGGCCCGGAAGGGCCCCGTCTCGCGGCCGTACCGCCACCACTGAGGGATCGCGCAGGTCGATCCGCTCGAACCCCAGCTCCAGGATCCGCGACTTCTGGTCCAGCTGCTGCAGCTGGATCAGGGCGGCCTCCTCGTCGACCGCCGGCAACTGCACCAGCGAGCCGTCCTTCAGCCTCAGGTCCCAGCGGCGGTTGTCGACCCGCACCAGGGCCTCCAGCCGTTCCATCAGCCGGGGCTGGGCCGCCACCGCCGGCAGGATGGCGGCGGCGTATTCATTGGCCCCCTCCCCCACGATCAGCGGCAGGGTCGGGAACTTCGCGGACTCGGCCTCCGGAATCACCTGGCCATGGTCGTCGATCACCACGCTGCGGCCGCCGTGCTGCCAGACCGCGAGCTGGCGGCGCTCTTCCACCTTGAGCACCAGGGTGTCGGGCAACAGCCGCACGACGCTGGCCTGCTTGACCCAGCCCACCGCCTCAACGCGCTGGCGCAAGGCTTCCAGGTCGAGCCCCAGCAGCGGCTGGTCCTTGTAGACGCCGGCCGCCTTGAGGATGTCGGCGGTGGCCATGGGCGAGGCGCCCTGGACCCGCACGGAATTGAGCTTGAAGCCGACGGAGCCGAACTGGCTGGCGACGGCGTCGCCGACCGCCTGGGCCATGTGCTCGGCCCGATGGCCGGTGACCAGGGTGGCGATCAGGGCGACCGCGGTCAGGCCCGCCGCACCGATCAGGGCGTATTTCGGCGACAGGCCGACACCCTGGGCCGCGCGCAACTTGGCGTGCGGGATCGGGGCCGGCCCCCGCGCCTTGGCTTGGGGACGCGCCTTGGAGCTAGCGGAGGCTTTCGCCCGGGGTTTCGCCTGAACGCGCGATCCCCCCCGCAACGCCGCGGGCATAAGCATCCTCCGTGATCCAAAGCACCAGTTGATCGAACCCAACACCCTTCAGCGCCGCCTGCTCGGGTACGAGCGAAGTCGGCGTCATTCCGGGCTGAGTGTTGACCTCCAATAGGACCAGAATGTCGTTAATGTCGTCATAACGAAGGTCGCTGCGGGTCACCCCGCGACAACCCAGCGCGGCATGGGCGCGCTCGGCCAATTCCAGTGCTTTGTCAAAGGCATGAGTCGGCAGATCGGCGGGCAGGATGTGCCGCGAACCGCCCTCTCCATACTTGGCTTCGTAATCATAGAATCCGGAGGCCGCGACGATGTCGGTGACCGTCAGCGCCTTGCCGTCCATGACCGCCACGGCGAGCTCGCGACCCTGGATATAGGGCTCGACCATCACCTCCTCGCCGAAGGTCCAGCCGGGGGCCACAACCTCCTGCGGCGGGCGGTTCGCGCCCTCCATGATGATGAACACCCCGACCGACGAGCCCTCCGCATTGGGCTTCACCACATAGGGCGGGGCGATCACGTGATCGGCGGCGACAGCGAACCGGTTGAACAGTCCGCCGCCCGGGACGGTGACGCCTGCGGCGGCCATCACCGCCTTGGCCTTGGCCTTGTCCATGGCCAGGGCCGAGGCCAGCACGCCGGAGTGGGTGTAGGGTATCCGCAGGGTCTCGAGGATCCCCTGGACGCAGCCGTCCTCGCCCCACTCCCCATGCAGGGCGTTGAAACATACGTCGGGCTTCAGCTTGGTGAGAACCTGGGCCAGGTCGCGGCCAGCATCGACATAGTCGACCTTGGCGCCCAGACGCTCCAGCGCCGCGCCGCATTCGCGGCCCGAGACCAGGCTGACCTCGCGCTCCGAAGACAGGCCGCCAAGCAGCAGGGCCACATGACGGCCGGAGAGGGGCAGGCTCACTTGGCCTCCTGGGCGGCCAGGGCGCGGAAATCGATGTCGCTGTCGGCCACGGTGTAGAGGAAGGCCGTCCAGACCGCGACGTTCTGGGCGAGTTCGGCCGGGTCGACCTTGTCCAGGGTGTCGTCGGCCGAGTGGTGCAGGTCGAAGTAGCGGCTGGCGTCCTGGTTGAAGTCCACGAAGGGCGCGCCATTGGCGATCAGCCCCTCGATGTCCGAGCCGCCGAAGCGCGGGGCCTCCCGGGTGACGATGACCTTCAGCGGCGCGATGGCGGCGGTGAAGGCCTTCATGGCAGGCTGAGACAGGCTGTTCTTGGGAACCGAGAGGCTCCAGATGTGACCGGCGCCCAGGTCGCTCTCGCCGGCCACCACGATGGCCGGAGTCTCGGCCTTGTGGGCGGCGCCATAGGCCTCGCCGCTGCCGCCCTGCTCTTCCGAGCCCCACATGACCACGCGGATCGTGCGGCGCGGGCGCTGCGCCCCACTGGCCGCGAGCTTGGCGGCGGCGGTGGCGATCGCCACGCCAGAGCCGTCGTCGATGGCGCCCGTGCCCGGATCCCAGCTGTCCAGGTGACCGCCGACCACCAGCACCTCGTCCGGCTTCTCGCGGCCCTTGAGCTCGCCGACCACGTTCCAGGCGTCGGCCTTGGGAGTGTAGGTCGATTGCAGGTTCAGTCGGATGCGGATCGGCTGGCCGCGATCGGCCAGATGCTCCAGCAGTTCGGCGTCGACGGTGGACAGCGCCGCCGCCGGAATGCCGCCCGGGCCCGCCGTGCCGGTGTGCGGCAGGCGGGTGTCGTCGGTGGACAGCGAGCGCAGCAGATAGGCCGCAGCGCCGCGCTTGGCCGCCTCGGCCGGGCCCCGGGTGCGCTGGGCGTTGATGGCGCCATAGCCGGAGCCGTCCTGGGCGCGGACCATGCGGCCGGTGACCACCACGATCTTGCCCTTCATCTCCGCCGCTGGGGCGGCGAGGAAGGCCTCATAGGTGCGGTAGAGCACGATCTCGGCTTCCAGCCCGCCGGCCGGGGTCGGGGTCGAATTGCCCAGGCCTAGTATGGCGAGCTTGCGCGGATAGGCGCCGACCAGCTCGGCGCTCTCGGCGCCGCGCAGCCAGGAGCCCGTGACGAAGGGCTCCACATGGACCTTCTCGAAGCCCAGGCTCTTCAGCTTGGCGACGCCCCAGTCCTTGGCCTGGGTCATGGCCGGCGACCCCACCGGACGCGCCCCGACCTCGGTGGTCAGGGACTCCAGCACGTTCCAGGCCGTGGGGTCACTCAGCGCCTTGTCGCGCAGGGCGGCGGCGGTCGCGCCGAGGTCGGCGGCGGCGGCCGGCTGGGCGGCCAGGAGGGCGGTGGCGGACACCGCGATCAGAAGGGTTTTCATGCCTCGCCGGTCGCCCGTTCCGGGCCGGGAGTCAAGCGCTCCCCTGTCCTTGAGGGAACCGGCCGCCGCCAACGTCCTGTCAGCAGAACTCAGGCGACGATCTCGAAGTCGTCCCTATCTGCCGAGATCACCAGCGCGGTCGCGAGACCCAGGTGTTTCCAAAGCGGCATGGCGTCGACGCCCAGCACCTGCGCAGCCCAGAGCGAGATCACCCGGCCATGGGCGACGACGACCAGGGTTCCGTCGGGATGGGCGGCCATCTGGCGGTCGAGGGCGTCGGCGAACCGCCGCCGGGCGGCCTCGCCGGTCTCCTCGCCCAGCACCAGATGGTGGGGCTCTTGGAACATGCGCGCGACCAGGGCCTCGAACACCTGCTGGTCATGGAAGCCGCCGGTCTCGTTACGCTGTTCGCCAAGCCCAGCGTCCTGACTGAGCGGCAGGCCGAGGACGGCGGCGATCGCCTCTGCGGTCTGGACGGCCTTGAGCTCGGTGCTGGAGGCCAGAGCAACGGGCTCGAAGCGATCGAGCTTGCCGGCCAGGGCCGTGGCGGCGGCGCGACCCTCGTCGCTCAGCGGCCAGGTGGTCGGGGCCGCGTCGGGGTCGATCTTCGGCTGGCCGTGCTTGACCAGGATCAGCCGGCGGGGCGGCCGATGCGCTTGATTTCCCATTCCAGCTCGATCCCCGTCCTGGCCTTCACGTCGGCGCGCACCGCCTCGCCCAGGCCCTCCAGGTCGGCGGCGGTCGCCTCCCCGGTATTGATCAGGAAATTCGCATGCAGGGGCGAGAACATGGCGCCGCCATGGGGTTTGCCCCTCCAGCCCGCCTCGTCCACCAGTTTCCAGGAGGACTGGCCGGGTGGGTTCTTGAAGGTCGAGCCGCCGGTCTTCTCGCGGATCGGCTGGGTGGTCTCGCGCCGGGCGGTGATCTCGGCCATGCGGGCCTCCACGGCGACGGGATCGTCAGCCGTCCCTTCGAACAGGGCGCCGGTGAAGATCAGCCCGCCGGCCGCCGCCTTGGCCGACTTGCGATAGGAGAAGCCCATCTGGGCGTTGGAGAAGGTGACGCGCTCGCCGGCGCGGGTGACCGCATAGGCCTCGACCAGTATGTCCTTGGTCTCCGCCCCATAGCAGCCGGCGTTCATCACCGTGGCCCCGCCGATCGAGCCCGGCACGCCGCGATAGAATTCCAGGCCGGCGATCCCGGCCTTGGCCGCCTCGCGGGCGACCATGGCGTCGAGCGCCGCGGCTCCGGCGAAGATGCGGTTGTCGCCCCGAGCCTCGACCCCGGCGAAGGCCTTGCCCAGCCGGATCACCACGCCTTCGACCCCGCCGTCGCGGACCAGGGTGTTGGATCCGACGCCCAGGGGGATCACCGGCACGGCGGGATCCAGGCCCTTGAGGAACCCGGCCAGGTCGGCCTCGTCCGCCGGCAGGAAGATCACGTCCGCCGGCCCGCCGACCCGGAACCAGGTGAAGGGCCCGAGCGGCTCGTCGCGCAGCAGCTTGCCGCGCACGGCGGGAAGGTGGTCACGCCAGTCGGCCATCAGGCTGCTCCCCCCTTGGGGGAGCTGTCTGCGAAGCTGGCCGAGGGGGCCGGCCCGAAGGGACGGATACAGACCCTCCGCTGAAACCGCTGCTTGCGCAGCGGCCCCCTCCACCGCTTCGCGGCCCCCCTCCCCCAGAGGGGGAGGAGCCTGTCGGCGAAACCCTCACCCACCGGCCAGGGCCTCGAGCTGCGGCGGCAGGGCGTAGGCCCAGCTGGTGATGTCGCCGGCGCCCAGGCAGACGACCAGGTCGCCGGGCCTGGCCTCGGCCTTGATCAGGCGGGCGAGCTCGGCGGGATTGGACAAAGGCAGGGCGCGGCGATGGCCGAAGCGGCGCAGGCCATCCACCAGGCCGTCGCGACTGGCGCCCTCGATCGGCGCCTCGCCCGCGGCATAGACATCGGCGACGATCACGACATCGGCGTCGTTGAAGCAGCCGCAGAATTCGTTGAACAGGTCATGCAGCCGCGAATAGCGATGCGGCTGGACCACGGCGATGACCCGCCCCTCGGTCACCGCCCGCGCGGCCTTCAGCACCGAGGAGATCTCCACCGGATGGTGGCCATAGTCGTCGATCACCCGCACCCCGCCGGCCACGCCGGTGGTGGTGAAACGGCGGCGCACGCCCTCGAACCCGGACAGCCCCGCGCGGATCGCCGCTTCGGTGACGCCCAGCTCGCGCGCCACGGCGATGGCGGCGAGCGCGTTCATCACATTGTGGTGGCCGGCCATGGTCAGGTGCAGGTCGGCCCAGCGGAAGGTCGGCCCCTCGATCGGGGCGATCACCGCATCGAAGCGCGAGCCGTCCGGCCCCATGGTGATCTTCTCGGCCCGGACCTGGGCCTGGGGATTGACCCCATAGGTGACCAGCCGCCGGTTCTCGACCCGGGCGGCCATGGCCTGGACCTCCGGGTGGTCGGTGCAGACCGCCGCGAAACCGTAGAAGGGGATGTTTTCCACAAAGTCGCGGAACGCCTTCTTCACGGCGTCGAAGTCGCCGTAGTGGTCCAGGTGCTCGGGATCGATATTGGTGACCACGGCGCAGGTGGAGCGCAGCTTCAGGAAGGTGCCGTCGCTCTCGTCTGCCTCGACGACGATCCAGTCGCCCTCCCCCACCTTGGCGTTGGTGCCGTAGGCGTTGATGATCCCGCCATTGACCACGGTGGGGTCCAGGCCGCCGGCGTCGAGCAGGGCGGCGACCATCGAGGTGGTGGTGGTCTTGCCGTGGGTGCCGCCGACCGCGATGGAGAACTGCAGGCGCATCAGCTCGGCCAGCATCTCGGCGCGGCGGACCAGCGGCAGTCGGCGCTCGCGGGCCGCGGCCATCTCAGGATTGTCGGCCTTGATGGCGGTGGAATAGACGACCGCCGAGGCGCCCTCGACGTTAGAACCGTCCTGGCCGATGAAGATCCTGGCCCCCAGCTTCTCCAGCCGCTCGGTATTGGCCGAGGCCTTGGCGTCGGAGCCCTGCACCGTGTAGCCGATGCGCAGCATGATCTCGGCGATGCCGCTCATGCCGATGCCGCCAATGCCGATGAAGTGCACGGGGCCAAGTTCGAAGGGGACGGGGCGGCGACGGGTCATGGGGTGAGCCTAGCGGCTTTCGGCGGTCTTCTCGACCAGATCGGCCAGGCGCTCGGCGGCGTCCGGCTTGGCGATGGAGCGGGCGCCGGCGGCCATGCGCGCCAGCCGGTCGGGATTGGTCAAAAGCTTGGCCAACGCCTTGGACAGGCTGTCGACGGTCAGCTGGCTCTCGCGGGCCACCTCCGCCCCGCCGGCCTCGGCCATGACCTTGGCGTTCTGGCCCTGGTCGTCGTCGAGCGCGATGGCCAGCGGCACCAATATGGCGGGCTTGCCGGCGATGGCGAACTCGCAGACCGAGCCCGCGCCGGAGCGGCCGATCACCAGATGAGCCTGGCGCAGGCGGGTGGCCATGTCGCGGAAGAACGGCGCGATCTCGGCCTGAACATTGGCGTTGGCGTAGATGCGGCGCGCGTTGTCCATGGACTCGGCCCGGGTCTGCTGCTGGATGCGCAGCCGGTTGCGCAGATCCTCGGGCAGGTTGGCGATGGCCTCGGGCACCAGTTCGGAGAGCAGGCGCGCGCCCTGGCTGCCGCCGGTGATCAGGAGCCGCAGTGTGCCGTCCGGTTCTGGCGGCAGATAGGGCTTGTCGAACAGGTCGGCGATCTCGGGCCGCACCGGATTGCCCACCACCACGGCGGTCTGGGCGACGCGCGGCGGGGCCTTCTGCAAGATCGGGAAGGCGCAGGCGACGGCGCGGACATGGCCGGCCAGACGGCGGTTGGCCCGTCCCATCACCGCGTTCTGTTCGTGCAGCACGGTGGGGCGGCCCTGGGTGATGCCGGCCAGCAGGCCGGGCACGGAGGGATAGCCGCCAAAGCCCACCACCACGGCGGGGTCGATGCGCTTGAAGGCGTTGCGGGCCTGCAGCACGCCACGGAAGATCGACAGGCCGGCCAGGGCCATGCCGATCGGGTCCTTGGGCTTGTAGGTGCGGGCCGACAGGCCGATGCGCTCCTCGGCCGGGAAGCTCTCCGCGAAAGCCGCGACCCGCTCGTCACTGGCCAGCACGATCCGCCAGCCACGGGCGATCAGGGCTTCAGAGAGCGCCTGGGCGGGGAAAAGGTGACCTCCGGTGCCTCCGGCGGCGACGACGGCGATTTTGCGCATGGGCGCCCGTTTAGGTGAAAGGCGGAGAAATGGGTAGCTCTTCTAGCCCCGATCTAGCCCTGGGCGTAGGCGCCGGGGCGACGTCGCGTGAGGGCCAGGGCGAAGCCGAGGGTCAGGCAGATGGCCAGCATGGACGAGCCGCCATAGGAGATGAACGGCAGGGTCATGCCCTTGGTCGGGATCATGTTGAGGTTCACCGCCACATTGATGAAGGCCTGTTCGCCGACCATCACGAACAGTCCGGCCGCCGCCACCTGCTGGAAGGGGTCATTGAGCTTCATCGCCTTGTAGAGGCCGCGCGTCACCAGGAAGGCGAACAGCGAGATCAGGGCCAGGGAGAAGATCAGGCCATATTCCTCGGCCGCCACTGAATAGATGAAGTCGGTGTGCAGATCGGGCACGTGGCGCTTCATCACGCCCTCGCCCGGGCCACGCCCGAACAGGCCTCCGGCGGCGATGGCCTCGGCGGCGCGGTCCACCTGGTGGGTGTCGGCGCTCTCGGGGCTGAGGAACCGGTCGACCCGGCTGGCCACGTGGGGGAACAGGAAATAGGTCGAGGACAGGCCAGCTGCGGCCACCCCGCCCAACAGCATCACCCAGGACAGGGGCACGCCGGCCATCCAGAAGGCCGCGCCGAAGGCGACGGTGATCAGAACCGTCTGGCCGACGTCCGGCTGGATCAGCAGCAGGCCGATCGACAGGAAATAGAGGCAGAAGGCGATCGAGACGCCCGGCACGCCCTCGCCCTTCTGACCCTCGGCGAACATCCAGGCGACCAGGATGATCAGGGCCGGCTTCATGAATTCGGA
>NZ_CANCLE010000114.1 GCF_947378715.1 Phenylobacterium aquaticum | reverse complement strand
TCGACCACCAAGCCCGCCGGCGGGCGGGTGCTGCAGCTGATCGGCTCCTCCAGCGGCGAAGGCGTCTCCAGCCTGGCGCTGGACATCGCCGCCATCGCCGCCAGCCACGAGGCGCGCAAGGTGCTGTTGATCGATGTCGAGCCACAGCTGAACGAGGGCGCGGCCAGCGCCCTGGCCCATCGCGGCCACACGGTGGCCGGCGTCGGCGCCGAAGGCCGCACCTTCCAGATCGACCAGTCGAGCCTCTATGTCAGCGCCCCGATCGGGGCCGGCGGCATGCTGGTGTCGGAGGACCGCTGGGGCCAGGTGATCGACAACGCCCGGGCCAATTTCGACCTGGTGCTGATCGATTCCCCGCCGCTGCAACGCTCCTCGGCCGGGATCGAACTGGCCGGCCTGGCCGATATGAGCCTGATGGTGGTCGAGGCCGAGGTCACCCGCGCCTCCGTCGCCCTGCGCCTGATCGAGCGCACCGAAGCGGCCGGCGGCGAGATCATCGGCGCCATCCTCAACAAGCGCGTCTTCCACATCCCGCGCTTCATCTATTCGCGGCTTTAGGCCCGCGGCGAAGCGGGGGCGCCGCGTAATTGAGGCGGCAAGTGAAGGGGTGTTGTCTTCCCCCGTCGCGTGATCGCGGTCGGGAGGTAAGGACTTGGATTCACGATGTAAAGAGCTTGACGGGGACTATATGTTCTGATTTTGTTCCGGTCAAGCGAGTGACGGCGGAAGTGGGCGCAGAAGTAGGAACAGGTACGACTTTTCCCGCCACGCCTTGATAGTCTGTGATCAAGGCTCCGGAGGCGAAGACGGGCCGACTCCTGACCTCCCCGCTCGACGGGCTAGCGATAGACCTGCTGTCGCTTCGGGGTTAGGGAGCGCGCGGGAGACTTCAACCCTTCTGGTCGGCAAAACGCTGGATCAGCCAAGCTGCTGCCGGCCCAGGCGGCGTATCGGTGCGATACATCGCCTGGAAGGAATAAAGTCCGCCGGTGGCCTCCGGCAGCTCCAGGCGAACCAACCGGCCGGCGGCGAGATCGTCGCGAATATTGGGCTCAGGCATGTTGCCCCAGCCTACGCCGGCCAGCAGCAGGGCGTGCTTGGCGCCGAGATCGACCATGCGCCACCCCTCGGCCGCAAACACGCCGATGTCCGGCCCCTCCGAAAACGGCGATCGCACCGTGAGGATCAGTTGGCGATGGCGCCGCGCCGCGCCGGCGGGCACGGGGCTGGCCAGCGCCAAGGGGTGTCCGGGCGCGGCGACCGGGATCAGGTCGACATCGCCGACATGGATAAGTTCCAGATCAGGCTCGGTCGCGTGGATACCGCCCCCGACCCCGACCGTGGCCACCCCGGCCCGAACCAGCTGAGCGACCGCGCTCAAGGCCTCCACGTGCAACCGGAGCTTGACCGTCGGAAAGGTGGCTTCGAACGCCTGCGCGGCATCGACAAGTCGGGCGCTCGGCAACATCACATCGACCACCAGCGTGATTTCAGCTTCGATGCCGCCGAGCAATGATCGGACATTGGCCCGCAGGTCATCGACGCCCACAGCGACCACGCTGGCCTTGGCGAGGACCGCGGCGCCGGCCTTGGTCAGCACAGGCGTGCGCGAGCCTTCTCGGTCGAACAACGCGATGCCAAGCTGATGCTCAAGGGTGGCGATCGCGTAGCTGATCGCCGACACAGCACGCTTCAGCCGCTTGGCCGCCGCCGTGAAGCTGCCGGTCTCAACAACCGTCAGAAACACCCTGAGCTGGTCGATGGTCGGGAAGCCGGGCTCGGCCATCGTTCTAATCTCCTGAACGCTCTAGCCAGTATTTTACGAGTTTTTCGGCGAATTGGAACGCCTACCTTGAGCCTGTGCCCAACACCGCTGACGCGCGCCGGGCCGAGCCCGCCCCACGTCTCTCCCCGTTTCAATCGAGGTCGTCATGTCCGCCCCCGTCCAAGTCGCTCCCCGCCAAGTCATCCACCGCAGCCGCGGACGGTCCCATGGCGCCGTTACGCGGTTGATGAGCCCAGGAGACCTGGGCGAGATCCTGAAGCCCTTCGTCTTCCTCGACCTGCTCGACAGCGGGAGCGATCGCTTCCCAGACTTTGGCCTGCACCCCCACTCGGGCCTCGCCACCCTCACCTATGTCGCCGAGGGCAGCATCAGCTATGAGGACACCAATGGCGCCACCGGCCTCGTGCGCGCCGGCGGCGTGGAATGGATGCGCGCCGGCAATGGGGTCTGGCATTCCGGCGGCGCCGGCGACCCCGGTCGGACACGCGGCTTCCAACTCTGGGTGGCGCTGCCGGCGCATCTGGAACTGGGCGGCTCCGAAAGCCTCTACCAAGGCGCGGCCGACATTCCTCAGGTGGGGCCCGCCCGGGTGCTTCTGGGCAGCTACGGCGGCGCCGCCAGCGCCATCGAAGCCCCGTCCTCGATCAACTACCTGGCCGTCAGTCTCAAAGCCGGCGAGACCTGGCTCTACGAGCCACCGCAAGACCACTCCGTCCTATGGGTCGGGTTGGGCAAGGGAACCGTCGAGGCCTCGAACGAGGCGCTCGATCACGGGGAAATCGTCATCTTTGAAGCCGGCGCCGATCCCGTCGCGTTCAAGGCCCTCACCGACACTGAGTTCATGATTGGCTCGGCGGTGCGCCACCCGCACGATCTCGTGCTCGGCTACTACTCCGTCCACACCTCCGCCGAAGCCCTCCAGGCCGGCGAGGCCCGGATCGATGAGATCCGCGACACCCTCGTGGCCAAGGGCCGCCTCTGACTCGCGCCCGGGGGCGCACGCGCCCCTGGCCCGCCCCGGCCGCCAAGCCGCAGCATTTCCAGTCCCCCAAGCCAAAGGAAACAACATGACCTCGAACACGTGGATGATTGACGCCGACGACGCCGTATTGCTGCTGATCGATCACCAGAGCGGACTGTTCCAACTGGTTCGCGACATGGACTACACGACCCTGCGCAACAACGTGATCACGCTCGCGAAGGTGGCGCGGATCGCGAATATCCCGACCATTACGACGGCGTCTGTTCCCGACGGCCCAAATGGTCCGATCATTCCCGAGATTCATCAGAGCAACCCCGACGCGGTGCACGTGCCGCGCAGTGGGCCGATCAACGCGTGGGATCACCGCCCCTTTGTCGAGGCCATCGAGAACACCAAGCGCAAGACCCTGCTCATCGCGGGCACGCTGACCAGCATCTGCATGGCCCTACCCGCACTCAGCGCCCTCGCCGAAGGATACAAGGTGTTCTGCATCGTGGATGCCTCGGGCAACCTGTCTCAGATGGCGACCGACCTGACGATCGCCCGGGTCACCCAGGCGGGCGCGATGCCGATCGACACCTTCGCGCTGATGTCGGAGGTGATGAAGACCTGGGATCGCCCGGAGGCGATGGATTTCGCAAAGGTCATGGTCGACCACATCGTTCCCGCATACGGGGCGCTGATGGATTTCCATGACGCGGCCCAGAAGAGCGTGAAATAGCTCCAGCCAGATATTCGGACGCAGGCCACCTGCTGATAGGTGGCCTGCGTGGTTGATGCCGCCCAAACTGTAGACTAAGTTCGATGGACTAAGTTCGCCGAGGGCCCATGCGCACCATCAATATCCATGAGGCCAAGACCCATCTGTCCAAGCTGGTGGAGCAGGCCGCGCGCGGCGAGGCGTTCATCGTGGCGAAGGCCGGCAAGCCGCTGGTGAAGGTGGTGCCGCTCAACGCGCCCGAGCCTGCGCAAGTTCGGCGGCTGGGCTTTCTGGCCGGGCAGATTTCTGTGCCTGCGGACTTTGACCGGATGGGCGCCCGCGAGATCGAGCAGCTGTTCGGGGCTTGAGGATGCGGCTGCTCCTGGACACTCACATTCTGCTTTGGGCGGCGGCCGGAGGGCCCGATGCAGGCGCCCCCGGCGCCATGCCGATCGCCGCCAAGGCGCTGATCCAGGACCCGGGCAACGATCTGGTCTTCAGCGCCGCCAGCATCTGGGAAGTGGCCATCAAGACCGGCCTTGGCCGCAGCGACTTCCAGGTCGACGCCCATCTGTTGCGTCGGGGTCTGTTGGACAACGGCTATGAGGAACTGGCGATCTCGGGGGTCCACGCCGCCGCCGTCGGACAACTGCCGCCAATCCACAGAGATCCGTTCGACCGCCTGCTGGTCGCCCAGGCGGCGGCCGAAGGTCTGACCCTGGTCACTTCCGACGCCGTGGTGGCAAGCTATCCAGGGCCGATCCGGGCTGTCTGACATGGTAAGTGGGGACACGTACGACTTTTCCCGCCGCGCCCTCGCGGCCCGAGGCCCGAGGCCCTGGCCGAGGCTGTGGGCGCGACCCATCTGAAGCACACGCGCCAGATCAATCGGCTGCGGGGGTGGACGGGCTATCTCTGGCAGGGCCGCTTCGCCTCCTTTCCGATGGATGAGGACTATCTGCGGACCTGCGCTCGCCATGTGGGGCTCAATCCCGTCCGCGCCGGCCTGACTGCGCGCGCCATCGACTGGCCCTGGTCCAGTGTCGGCGCCCACCTCGAAGGGCGCGCCGATCCCCTGTTGACGCCGCAGCCGCTGATCGACCGTCTGGGCCCGTCCCTGGCCGGCTTCTTCGATCTGGACGTGGAGTTAAGTCGTACGTGTCCCCTAAGTCGTACGTGTCCCCACTTGCTAGCGACTTGGTCTTCGGTAACCTATATGTTACTTTGAGGAACTGATGGAACTCCGCCACTACGTCGACGAACAAGGCGCGAGCCCTTTCGCCGACTGGTTCTCGGGACTTGACGCGGAGGCGGCGGCCAAGATCGCCGTGGCCTTGGCGCGCTTCGAACGCGGCCTCTTCGGGGACTGCCAGCCCGTAGGCGAAGGCGTCTTGGAACATCGGCTACATTGGGGTCCGGGCTATCGGGTCTATTTCGCCCGAGATGGCCTGAAGTTGATCTTGCTGCTCACCGGCGGAACCAAGCGCCGGCAGCAGAAGGATATCGAGACGGCTAAGGCCATGTGGGCCGCCTATAAGCGGCGCAAGGGCGCCAGAGGAGATGCTTCATGACGCTGACTCGCAGCTTCAAGGGTCTGGTCGAGCAGCGCCTGAACAGCGATCCCGCCTTCGCCGAAGCCCTGCTGCGCGAGGGCGTTGACGCGCTCCTGGCCGGCGACCTCGAGACCGGCAAGGCCATCCTACGCGACTATATCAAGGCCACCATCGGCTTCGAGCGGCTAGGAGAGGCGACGGGAGCGCCGCCCAAGAGCCTGATCCGGATGTTCGGCCCACGGGGCAACCCGCAGGCGCGCAATCTGTTCGGAGTAATCCGCCATCTGCAACAATGTGCGGGCGTGCGCCTGCATGTCTCCTCCGCAGCCTAGGCCTGTCGCATGAGCGCGACTTTCACAGCGCCAGGATCGAGACCCGCATGAAACTCACCCGTCGCGCCGTCGCCGCCGGCCTGCCCCTGGCGATCGCCCAACCGGCCCTGGCCGCGCCCCTGCGGCTGGGCGAGGCCGCCGCCCGCGCGGGCTTGCGCTATGGGACGGCGATCGAGCCGCAGACGGTGGAGAACGACCCGGCCTTCGCGGCCCTGGTGCTGGACCAGTGCGACCTGATCACGCCCGAGAACGCCCTGAAATGGAATGCGCTCAGGCCCGATCGCAACCACTTCGATTTCGCCGCCGCCGACCGGGTGGCCGCCTTCGCGCGGCGGGCCCGGGCGCCGATGCACGGCCATACGCTGGTCTGGCACGAGGCGATCCCCGACTGGGCGATCCACGAGCTGAAGACCGGCGATCCCCGCGCCCTGCTGGTCGACCACATCACCACCGTGGTCCGCCGCTATGCCGGCCGCGTCGTGTCCTGGGACGTGATCAATGAGCCGGTGGAGCGCAACGACCGCCGCCCCGATGGCCTGCGCAAGTCGCCCTGGTTCGAGGCCCTGGGGCCCGACTATCTGGAGATCGCCCTGCGCGCCGCCCATGCCGCCGATCCCAAGGCGCGGCTGGCGATCGCCGACTATGGGCTGGAATATGACGACATCGGCTGGATGGTCGAGAAGCGCGGGACCATGCTGGACCTGCTGCGCGGCTTGAAGAGCCGGGGGGTCCCGCTGCACGCCCTGGCGCTGCAGGGCCATCTGCTCGGCGACCATCCGCCGGCCTTCGGCGCGGGGCTCTCTCAGTTCCTGCGCCAGGTCGCGGCGCTGGGGCTGGCGATCTATGTCACGGAGCTGGACGTCAATGACCAGCATATGGCGGGCGACATCGCCCAGCGTGACCGGAGCGTGGCGGAGATCTACGCCGCCTTCGTGCGCGCCGTGGCGACGGAGCCGGCGACCCAGATCGTGGTGACCTGGGGACTGGCCGATCGCTACACCTCGAAGGTCGATTTCTTCCCGCGTCCGGACGGCAAGCCGGTCCGCCCCCTGCCCTTCGACGCCGACCTGCGGCCCAAGCCGGCGGCCCAGGCCCTGGCGGACGCTTTCGCCAGCCGTCGCCGTAGCTAGGGCCTAGACACCCAGGAAGGCCTGCAACTCCGCCAGCGCGATGCGCCGGCTGAAGGCCAGCGCCAGGCCGTGGTCGATCCCGGCGCGGACGCTGAGGGTCAAGCCGTCATGGGCTTGCCAGTTGCGGCCCTCCGGCCCGAAATAGTTGGCCACCTCGTCCAGCGACGGGTCATCGAGGCCGACCAGCAGATGGGCCCGGCCACCGCGCGCCGCGAAGGCGGCCATGCCGCCGCGCAGGGCCGCGACCTCGCCATGGTTCGCCGGCCGGGTCCAACGGGCGACCAGGCGCCGGGCCAGGGTGGCGGCCACCGCGCCCACGTCCACCTGGCCCTTCAGCAGACACATCCAGGTCTCAGCTTGCCTGAAGCCCGCCTTGTAGGCCGCGGTCGACTTGCCCTCGTCGCGCCGACCGACGGCCAGGGAATCGCCCGGCCGCCAAATCAGCTTGGCCGCGTTGATGGCGAACACCGCGCCGACGCGCGGGTCCTGTCGGGCCGCAGCCAGGGCGTGATAGGCGCCCGCGCAGGCGCCGACCAGGGTGACCTCGGCAAACCCCTCCTCCTGGAGAAAGCTGATCGCCGACGCCAAATCTGGCTGACGCGAGGTCTCATAGACATGGATCGGCGCATCCGAGGGGCTGTCGCCCAGCCCGGCGAAATCAAACCGCAGCGAGGCCACGCCCTTCTTCGCCAGCAGACGCGACGCCTGCACCGCGAAGCCGCCGATGCCGACGCGGGGATCCCCGCCGGTGTTGCAGAAGATCACGGCTCGACGAGGTTCATGGTCCCCATCGGGCTGGCACAGCACGCCCGCCAGACCTTCGCCAAACCGCACCGGTCGCTCGACCGCGCCTGGGGGCCGAAGCTCTGCGGCCGCCTCCGGCGGCTGGCGCGGGTCGGTCGCGCGTTCCTGAAAGCTCGCCTCCAGCCAGGCCGCGACCCGATCAAACACCTGGGTCGGCGCGCGATTGCTGTGCGCGTCCTCGAACAACATGTCGTAGCCGGGGAAGTCGGCGCGGGCGACATCGGCGCCCAGGCCCTTCAGATGTTCGCCCAACAGGTCCGACGCCTCGGTCTGGGCGATCATCAGGACCTTGGGGGTGGTGGCGTGGATCGCGGTCAGGTCGAGCCCGGATAGTCGCGCGGCGGTGTCGCTGGCCAGGCTGAGCCCCTCGGCTTCGAAGACCTCGCCGTCATCGCGCCCGCCCGTGCCGCCCAGGACGGCGGCGACCTTCAATTCGCGCAGCCAGCGCCGGCCGAGGATCACCGGGGCGAGGAGCACCAGGCCGGCGGCGTCCGCCTGGGCCAGGGCGGCCAGGGTGGCGCCCAGCCTGAGGCCGACCAGCACCACCTCGGCGACGCCGGTCGCATCGCGCAGCGCCTGGGCGGCCTGGGCCACGCCTTGGGTCCAAGCCTCCAGGACGTCCTGGCCTTCGGCGAGCTCCAGCCCCTCGCCCTGACCGGGGTGATCGTAGCGCAGGGTCGCGAAGCCGGCCCCGGCCAATTGCTCGGCCAGCAGCCGAAGGGGCTTGTGACCACAGCGGGCGTCGCGGCCAACGCCGGGGACGATGACCACGCCGACCTTGCGAGGCATGGGCCCGTGCGCCGGGTGCAGCCAGCCAAAGCAGCCTTCGAAGGCCACGGGCCGGGCCAGGGGCGCCAAATCCAGCGCCTGAACTGTCGCAAACTGGGGCGAGGTCATCTGCATGCCGCAAGACCTGCAACCGACGTGCCCTCAGCGGGTGAGCCCTCGGCCGGCCTGAAGGTCAGGGGTTTCACCGGCGCGGCAGGCAAGGACATCTCGGGCTCCCAAACACAGCTCGATTTCGTATCTGACCGGCCTCGCAAAACCAATAGTTGTGTTCTCGTGAGCGGGGCCGGCCTGCGATTTGTCCGTTACGACCCCTGGTTATGCCAATCGGTTGCGCGGCGCCCGCCAGGACTGCGCCGCCGACGGATCGATGACGCGGGGCGCTAGTCGCGGCTCGCAAATTTGCTTAGCTCATGATTTACTGAGAAATGTCCGCGCCCAGAGGGATCGGAGACTGGCTTGGGGGAGCCAACAGAATCCAAATGCGACCGTTGTTCTATGAAAATCCCGTAGCGCTGCATCCCCGGGCGCATGGGCAGGCTGGCCTGTTGGATCACCTGAACTATGGGTTCGCGGCCCGGACCAACGCCGTGCCCCTGACCATGTCCGAATTTCCGATGGCGGCCCTGAACTATCCGATCGCCTTCACCATCGAGGGCGGCGTGCGGCCGGTGGCGGTCCTGGGCCTTCGGGATGACGAGAACCTCTTCGTGGACCGCGCCGGAGACTGGACGCAGGGCGCCTATATCCCGGCCTATGTCCGCCGCTACCCGTTCATTCTGTCCGAATATGGCGAGGGCGAGGGGGTGCAATTGTGCATCGATGACACGCCCAAGGTGCTGGTGCGCGAGGGCGGGCAGCGGCTGTTCCAGGGCGAGGAACCGACGCCGATGCTGGAAAAGGCGTTCAATTTCTGCCGTTCGGTGCATGCCGCCGACCTCGCGACCTCCCCCTTCGTCGAGGCCCTGATCGCCTGCGGGGTCTTGGAGGCGCGCTCAGCCGAGGTTGAGATGCCCGACGGGGGAAAGATCAACATGGCCGGCTTCGCCTCGATCGACGAAGCCAAGTTCCGCAGCCTGCCGGATGAGGTGTTTCTCACCCTGCGCCGCCAGGGCTGGATCACCGCCATCTATGCCCAGCTGCAGTCGACCTTGAACTGGGGCCGCCTTGGCGACCTGCTGGTGACGCGCCAAGGCTGAACCGCCGGGCGGCGCGGGGATTGGCAGACCTCTTGCATCGGCGGGCCGATGTTGAAGCGACCCTTTCAAAAGAAGTCAAAGCGCCGCCAGCGGCTGCAGGCCCGGGAGCGGGCCAAATGGTGGGACCGCCATGGCGAGAAGATCCGCCTCAGCCTGATCGCCGGCGGTGTGATTTCGGCCGCGGTGATGGTGGCCGAAATGGCGGTCAGATAGCCGACGGGGTTTGACATCGTCGGACCGCCGGGGGCATCGAGGTCGCCGGGGCGCGGGCCCTTAAGGGAGTCGCCATGATGACCGATCGGCCGCAGCGCCCCGCCAGCCTCGGCGACTGGGCCGGCGCCCTGCGCCTGCACCATTGGGCGAAGAACGCCCTGGTCTTCCTGCCGGTGGTGCTGGGCGGGGTGAGCCATTCTGGGACGGCCTGGCTGAGCGCCCTGCTAGGCTTCCTCGGCCTGGGCCTGGTCGCGTCTTCGACCTATGTGCTCAACGACCTCATCGACCTCGCCGACGATCGGGCCCACTGGACCAAGCACAAACGCGCCTTCGCCAGCGGCCGGATTTCGATCGCCGCCGGCCTGGTGGTCCTGCCCCTGGGTCTCGTGGGCGGCCTGGGCCTGGGCGGGTTGGCGCACGGACCGCCAGCCGTGGCGATGTTGTGCGTCTACCTGGCCCTGACGCTCGGCTATTCCTTCGCGCTCAAACGCGTGCCGATCCTGGACGTCGCCCTCCTGGCGGCCCTGTTCACCTTGCGGATCGCGCTGGGCGTCGTCTGCGCCGGCGTCGCCTGGTCGGCCTGGCTGCTGGTGTTCTCGATGTTCCTGTTCAGCTCGCTGTCCCTGGCCAAGCGGCTGACGGAGATCAAGCGGCTCAAGGCCCTGGGGGGCGAGAGGCTGCCCGGACGCGGCTATGTCACGGCCGACGAGCCCTTCGTCCTGGCGATGGGGGTGGCCCTGTCGGCGGCGGCGGTCCTGGTCATGGTCATGTACCTGATCGAGGAGGCGTTCGGGACCGGGCTCTACCGCTCGCCCCAGGCGCTCTGGGCGTTTCCGCTGCTGCTGGCGCTCTGGCTGGGGCGAATCTGGCTGCTCTGCGGGCGGGGCGCGCTCGACGATGACCCGGTCATCTTCGCGATCCGCGACCGGGTCAGCCTGGCGCTGGGGGCGCTTGTGGCGCTGAGTTTCGTGGCTGCGGTGATCCTGTGACCCTGGTGTTCCAGCCCCGCGACGACGTGCTGTCCTGGGGCCGCGCTCATCGCGGCCGCCAGAGCCTGGGACGCCCTGCCGACGCCTCTGAACTGCGGGCCTGGGCCGCCGTCGACAAGGGCCCTCGGCTGGCGCGCGGCCTGGGCCGGTCCTACGGCGACAGCGGGCTCCATGCCGAGGGCCGGCTGATCGACATGACCTGCCTCGACCGGTTCCGCAGCTTTGACGCCATGACCGGCCTCCTGCGCGCCCAGGCGGGACTGTCCCTGGACACCCTCCTGAAGGTGACGGCGCCGCAGGGCTGGTTCGTCCCGGTGACGCCGGGCACGCGGCATGTGACCCTGGGCGGCGCGGTGGCCCATGATGTCCATGGCAAGAACCACAGCTGGGCCGGGACCTTTGGCCGCCACGTCCGGGCCTTGTCCCTGCTGCGCAGCGACCGGGGTCTGATCGAGATCACGCCCCAGTCCGATCCGGAGCTGTTCGCCGCGACGGTGGGCGGCATGGGGCTGACCGGGCTCATTGTCGAGGTGACCCTGCAGCTGACCGCCATCGCCTCCACCGATCTTGTCGTCGAGACCCTGCCCCTGGGCGGCCTCGACGATTTCTTCGCGCTCAATCTTCAAAGCCTGGAGCGGTTTGAGCAGACCGTGGCCTGGATCGACTGCGCCCAGCGGGGATCGAAGCTGGGCCTGGGGGTCTATACCCGCGCCAACTGGGCGACGGACGGCGGCTGCGTGGCGCAAGGCGATCGCCGCGGCCCGAGCCTTCCCTTTGAGGCGCCGAGCTTCGCCCTCAACCGGGTCTCCCTGTCGCTGTTCAATCAGGCCTATCGCGCCGTCCAGCTGGCCCGGCCCCGGCGCGCGCGCCTGGCCTATGGCGACGTCTTCTATCCCCTGGACGCCGTCCAGAACTGGAACCGGCTCTATGGTCGCAGTGGGTTCTATCAGTATCAATCCGTCGTTCCGCACCAGGGCGGCCGCGAGGCGCTGGCTGACATGTTGCGGATCATCGGCCGCTCGGGCGAGGGCTCGCCCCTGGTGGTGTTGAAGACCTTCGGGGCCCTGGCCTCCCCCGGAATGCTGTCCTTTCCCCGGCCCGGCTACACCCTGGCCCTGGATTTCCGCAATCGGGGCCAGGCGACCCAGGCCCTGCTGGCGCGGCTGGACGCGGTGGTCCGCGCCGCCAAGGGGGCGCTCTATCCGGCCAAGGACGGGCGCATGCCGCGCGACATGTTCGCGCTGAGCTTTCCGCAAGCCCAGCGGTTCCTGACCTATCGGGACCCGGCCTGCGGATCCGACTTCCTGACACGTATGGGGCTCTGACCATGGCCAAGCAGGTGATCATATTGGGCGGGCTGTCGGCGGTCGCCGTCGCCACGGCCAGGCTCTATGCGGCCCAAGGGGCGACTCTGGCGATCGCGGCGCGACGCGAAGACGAGCTCGAGCTGCTGGCCGCCGATCTGCGGGTTCGCGGCGCGGCGGCCGTGACCCCGTTCGCGCTCGACCTGGCGACCGCCGACCCGGGCGCCGACCTGCCGCGGATGGCCGCCGGGCTCGGCGGATGCGACCTGATCCTGATCGCCTATGGGGCCCTGACCGATCAGGCCCGGGGCGAGACCGACCTCGGCTACGCCGCCGAACAGCTGACCACCAATTTCACCTCCGCCGCAGGATGGGCGCTGGCGGCGGCCAATCTGCTGGAGGCCCAGGGCCAGGGCGCCCTGGTGGTCCTGGGGTCCGTGGCCGGGGATCGCGGCCGGCGGTCCAACTTCATCTATGGCGCGGCCAAGGCGGGTCTGGGCGTGCTGATCCAGGGCCTGGCCCACCGCCTGGCCCCCACCGGCGCCCGGGCGGTGCTGATCAAGCCGGGCTTCATCGACACGCCGATGACCGCTCACCTGGCGAAGGGCGGCCCCCTGTGGGCCCAGCCCGAGGCGATCGCCAAGGTCATCGCCAAGGCCGCCACCGCCGGCGGCCCGATCATCTACGCTCCGTCGTTCTGGCGGCTGATCCTGTTGGCGATCCGCCTGGCGCCGGCCGGCTTGTTCCACCGCACCCGGCTCTGATGCCCGACACCCCCTCGCCCAATCCCCCGACGGGGACCGCGGTGACGACGCCCGCCCGGTGGAAGCCGCTGGTCCGCTATCTGGCGCTGGGCGGCCTGGCGGCGGGGGTCAATTGGGGATCGCGGTTCGGCTGGAGCCTGATCATGCCCTTTCCGGCCGCCGTCCTCTGCGCCTATGGGAGCGGCATGGTGGTGGCGTTCGGGCTCTTTCGGGCCTTCGTCTTCCCCGGCTCGCCCCTCCCCCTGGCGCGGCAGGCGCGCAATTTCGTGGCGGTGAACCTGGTCGGCATGGCCCTGACCTGGATGGTCGCCCTGGCCCTGGTCGATCACCTCTTCCCGGTCCTGGGCTTTCGGTTCTATCCGCAGGCCATCGGCCACGGCCTGGCGGTCGCCGCTCCGGTGGTGACCAGCTGGTTCGGCCACCGTCGGTTCAGCTTTCCCGCCCGCCACGGGGCGGATCGCGGCGCTTAACTCAGCCTGGGTCGCCGTGGGCTCGACGACCGTCATCGTCTTGGGCACAATGGAAGACGATCAGAGGACCGATGGTGCAGAGCCCCTTCAAGAAGAAATCCAAGCGTCGCCTGCGCGTTGAAGCGCGCAAGCGCGCGAAGTGGTGGGACCAATACGGCGAAGCCATCAAGCTGACCCTGATCGGCGGCGGCATCGTGTCGGCGGCGGTCGCCGTGGCGAAGATCGCGGTCAG
>NZ_CANCLE010000113.1 GCF_947378715.1 Phenylobacterium aquaticum | reverse complement strand
CCTATCTGCTGTCACGATGGAGAGAGATTCATGGCTGAGCTGAGCGAAGCCCAAATCGTCGCGGCCGAAGAGCGCGGCCGCATCGCCGCGCAGGTCGAGCCGCGCGCCGCGAGCGCGCGCTATGATCGCCGCCAAGGACGGATCGTGGTCGCCCTGACCAACGGCTGTACCTTCGCCTTCCCTCCCCGCCTGGCGCAGGGGCTGGAGGGCGCCACCGACGAGCAACTCGCCGCGTTCGAAATTCTCGGCGCGGGCTATGGCCTGCATTGGGAGAGCCTGGACGTGGACCTGTCGATCCCCGGCCTGCTGGCCGGCCTCTTCGGCGCCAAGTCCTATATGGCGCGCCACGCCGGACAGGCGCGATCCCCGGCCAAGAGCGCAGCCGCGCGCGTCAACGGCGCCAAGGGCGGCCGCCCCCGCAAGGCTGCCGGCGCATAGGCGCCCGCCGCGCCTGGATGGGGAAACCTGCGGCTTGCGTCCCAGGGCTGCGCCGACCGCTCGCCTATTGCAGTAACAGTGCGATTTGAACCCTCGCCCCGCGCTTGCGGGGAGAGGGCAGGGTGAGGGGCGCGCCGCGCAGCGGGGCGTCTTTCGGCGGGTCAGCTGACGCAGAGTCAGCAAGATCGCCTCACCCAACCCTCTCCCCGTAAACGGGGCGAGGGCTAAGGTCCCTCAATTGCAGTGACAGCGCATCAGTCGCCCTGCCCCTCGCCATGCCACCGTCCCCGTATGGCGCGCATGGCTCGGTCGATCTTCGCGGGGGTTTGTCACTCTGCGCGGCAATGGCCGGCCGCCGGCCGCCGCCAGGCGCGGCCGCAAGCCCAAGACGAACCTGAGCACCCTGTCGCCGCCATACGGAATTTCACATTTCAGCTTGACTGGAACATTTCGCGAACATATCGTTCACGATCGGTCTTTCCACTTTGACTTCAATACTTTACCCCGCCGTTCCCGACCGGGAGGGACCTCCATATACAACTACAACCACCGCCTCAAATGGCCCTAGCCCAGGGCCATGACGCCGGCGTCCGGGGTCTCGGCGAACAGGCGCTCGACCTCGGCGGCGCGGCGGTCGATCACCGCGCGCCGGTTGATGGTGCCCTTGTCGGAGATCTCGTGGGCGTTGGCGTTTGGCGGCGTGGTCAGCAGCAGGGCCCGCTTCACCCGGGCGGCGGCGCCGTGCTGCTGGGCGTTGAAGGCCCGCAGGCGGGTCTCGATCTCGGCGGGGTCCGCCCCGGCCGTGGGCCATAGCATCACCCCCAGATAGGGCCGGCCATCGTCGCAGAGCACCAGGTCGAGGACCAGGGGCGACAGGGCCTTGAGGATGCCGTCGCGCAAGGACCCGCCATAGACCCAGGTCCCGCTGGAGAGCTTGAACTCCTCGGCCGCCCGGCCGGCGAAGGCCAGGCCTTGCGTCGGGTCGGCGGGGTCGTGGAACACGGCCAGGTCGCCGGTGCGGTAGAAGCCCTCCTCGTCAAAGGCGGCGGCGGTCTTTTCCGGATCGTCCAGATAGCCGGTGGTGACATTGGGGCCCCGGGCGCGGACCTCATAGCGGTCGCCGACCGGGGCCAGCTTCACCGTCGTGCCCGGCGCCGGCAGGCCGATGCCGACCTTGTCGGTCTCGAAGTGGATGACCATGAAGGCCGAGACGGTCTCGGTCATGCCATAGCCGCTGGTCATCATGATCCGGTGGCCGGTCTCGGCGACGGCGGCGGCCTGCAGCCGGTCGTGGACGGTCTGGCTGAGGCCCGCACCGCCATAGAGCATCAGCCGCATCTTCTTGAAGAAGGTCGCCCTTAGGATCGCGTCCTTCTCCAGGGCCTCGACCAGCATGGTGTAGCCGAGCGGCACATTGTTGAAATAGCTGACGGAAATCTCGCGCAGATTGCGGATCGAGGTCTCGAACAGGCCGGGCGCCGGCTTGCCGTCGTCGATATAGAGCGTGCCGCCTTCCAGGAGGGTGGTGCGCAGAACGAAGGCGCCGGCGGCGTGGTGCCAGGGCAGCCAGTCCAGCATCACCTCGTGCCAGCCGGCGGCCTCGCCGATGGTCTGCTGGCACTGGGTGGAATTGGCCATCAGGTTGTCGAAGGTGATCGGCACCACCTTGGGCAGGCCGGTCGAGCCGGAGGTCAGCATCAGGGCGGCGCGGTCGGAGGGCTTCAGCCCCTCGATCGACTTGGCGACCCAGGCGGTGGGCGTGGCGGCCAGGACCTCGGCGTAGGAGGTCGCGGGCTTGGCGAGCTGGGTTGGGTCGGTGGTGATGATCCTGGCGTCGCCGAAGTCCAGGGTCTCCAGCGCGCCCCTGGCCATGGCGGTGTCCTCGGCGAACACCACCGCCGGCCGGACCTTGGTCACCACATGGGCCAGGCGGCCATAGTCGCCGCCCAGCGCCGCATAGGTGACGCTGACCGGACAGGCGGCGCGGCCGGCCGCCTGGGCGGCGAAGCTCATCACCGCGAAGGCGGGCGTGTTGCCGGCCAGGATCAGCACCGGGCCGGGGCCGGCGTTGTCCATCAGCCACTGGGTCGCGGCGTCCATGTCACGCTTCAGCTGGGCGAAGGAGGTGTAGACCCACGCGCCGTCCGCGCCCCGCTGGGCGATGGCCGGCTTGTCGCCCGAGGCCAGGGCCCGGCGCGCATAGGCGGCCGGGATATTGGCGTCATAGGGCTTCAGCGGGATCTTCGAGGTGATCAGGATCGTCCCGTCGGCGCGGCGCTCGACATCGAGATCCACCGGCAGCAGGTGGGCTTCGCGGAAGGGCGCGGGCGGGGCTGCGGCGACGGCGGGCGAGGCCATGGTCAGACGCCGACCACGAAGCTGACCGTGGTGGTGGTCGAGCCGCCGATGTTCAGGGTCTGGCAGGTCTTGGCGCCTTCGACCTGATAGTCGCCGGCCGTGCCCGTCACCTGCTTGAAGGCGTCGAGCGTCATGCGCACCCCGGTGGCGCCGACCGGGTGGCCGAGGCCGATCAGGCCGCCGGACGGATTGATCGGCAGGCGGCCGCCCATCTCGATGGAGCCGTCCTCGATCGCCTTCCAGGACTCGCCGGGCGCGGTCAGGCCCAGGTGGTCGATGGCCATGTATTCGGTGGCGGTGAAGCAGTCGTGGGTCTCGACCACGTCGATCTGGTCCAGAGCCGTGATCCCGGCCCGGGCGCGGGCGTCCTCAATGGCGCGGCGCACCTGCGGGAACACATAGTCCTTGCCCTGGCTGGCCTGGATCTTGGCGGCGTAGGAGATCGGCGCCGAGCGGTGACCCCAGCCCTTGATCTGGGGCAGGCTCTCCAAGGGAACGCCATGCTGGTCGGCATATTCGGCCGCGCGCCTGGCCGAGGCCAGGAACACCACGGCGGCGCCGTCGGTCACCTGGCCGCAGTCCTGCTTGCGGGTGCGCCCCTCGACCACCGGATTGGCCTCGTCGTCGGCGGTGAAGCTCTTGTCGTTGAAGGCCCAGGCCCGCGTCTGGGCGTTGGGGTTGCGCTTTCCGTTGGCGAAGTTGATCTCGGCGATGCGCATCAGGTGTTTGTAGTCGAGGCCGTAGCGGCGCTCATATTCCTCGGCCAGGTCGGAAAAGGCGCGGGGCCAGAGGAACTTGGCGTCCTGGAATTCGTGGCCGGTCCAGGCTGCGGCGCCCAGGTTTTCGGCCGCCTGCTGGCCGCTGACATTGCGCATCTGCTCCAGGCCCAGCACGCAGGCCAGGTCATAGCGCCCGGCCTCGATCTCCGAGGCGGCGGCCAGGATGGCGACGCTGCCCGAGGCGCAGGCCGCCTCGTGACGCGCGGTCGGCAGGCCGTCGAAGTCGGGATGGACCAGGCCGAAGAACCCGCCCAGCAGGCCCTGGCCGGCGAACAGGTCGCCGACGAAGTTGCCGACGTGGCCGGTCTCGATGTCCTTGGCGTCCAGGCCGACGGCGTTCAGCCCCTCGCCCACCACTTCGGAAAAGGCGTCGGCCATCTCCATGCCCTGGCGCGCCCAGTTGTTCGCGAAGTCGCTCTGCCAGCCGCCGAGTACGTAGACCATGGTTTCCTCGCCCGGCCGCTCAGCGGCCTGTCTGAATGTCAGTCCGATTATACAAGTGAAACGGTCGGGGCCAAGGCCGTCCGACCATCCATGAAGGCCGCGAACGCCTGGTGGGCGTCGCCATAGGTCTCGCGCGGTTCGGCGGCCATGGCGGCGCGCACCGCCTCGCCGATCCGGCCGGGCTCCAGGGTCACGGGCGGACCCTCGACAGAGACCGCCGCCCGCACCCGTCCGCCGCCGGAGACCAGGGTCTGGCCGGTGACGTCGCAGGCCGCGCTGACCAGCCAGGAGACCAGCGGCGCGACGGCCGCCGGATCCATGCGCTCGGCCAGGCCGGGGGCCAGATGGCCCTCGGTCATGGCGGTGACGGCATAGGGGGCGATGGCGTTGATCAGCAGGCCACGCGGCCTGCCCTCCACCGCCAGGCCCTTGACCAGTCCGATCAGGGCGGCCTTGGACGACGCATAGGCCGCCATGCCGTCGCCGCCGTGCAGGCCGGCCGACGAGGCGCTGACCACGATCCGCCCGGCCTTGGCGGCGGACAGGGCCGGCCAGGCCGCCTGGACCAGATGGAAGGCGCCGAAGAAGTTGATGTCGAAGATCCGCTTGAAACCCTCGCGGGTCTGGCGGTGCAGGCGCAAGGTCTCCGGAACCCCGGCATTGGAGACCACGGCGTCCAGGCCGCCGAACTCGGCCTGGGCCTGGGCGACCAGCACCTCGCCGGTCTCGGGATCCTCGGCGGGATCGCTATTGGCCACCGCCTGGCCGCCAGCCTGGCGGATCTCGGCGACCACGGCCTCGGCGCTGGACGGCAGGCTCCGATCGGCCCAGCGGTTGTTGACCACCACCAGCGCGCCGCGCGCCGCGAGGTCCAGGGCATAGGCGCGACCCAGGCCCTTGCCCGCGCCGGTGACGATCACAACCCGGTCGCGCATGTCCTGCGCGAGCCCGGCGCTCTCCTGGATCGTCTCCGGCATCTGGCGTCCCTCTCCTGACCCGCGATCATCCACACATCGTATCGTTATGCAAGTGACGTCTAGGCGGCCGCGAGCTCGCCCCGGAACGGTGTGGCCAGGGGACGGGTCATCAGGCCGGGTTCGGCGGCGCAGACCAGGGGAATGGCGTTGATCACCGCGCCGGCCACGCCCAGCTGCTCGGCCGAGGTGGCGGTCGCATCTCCAGCCCGCTTCTCCAGGTCGACCGACAGGCGAACCCCCGGCTGGCCCGCCACATGGATGCGCCAGAGCGGCGGATCCGGATCGTCCAGGTGGGCGTCCTCCATGTACCAGTGGATCGACATGGTCAGCTTGACAGCGCCCTCGACCACACCCCGCCAGCGCCAGTTCACATGGCTGATCCCGCCCTTGGCGATCGGGCCGGCGGCGACGCTGAGATCCTCGGTGGCCGCGAACACCCGGTGGTCGGTGTCGATCCGGTCCAGGGTCAGGCCCAGATGCTCGGCCATGGCCGACAGCACCTCGGCGTACATGCCATTGAGCGACGAGGCCGGGCCCCAGGTCGGATCATTGGCGTCGACGGTCTCAGGATCGGACCCGAAGCCCAGGATTCGGAACACATAGTCGGGATTGCGCACCGGCCGGCAGTCAACGCTCTCCACCACCTCGATATGGTCGAGCTGGGAACAGACGCTGGTGGCCACCACGGCCAGCTGCTCGGCCGCGAAGCCGGGATTGAGGCCCGCAGCCATCAGGGTGGAGCCCCCGGCCGCGCAGGCCGCCTGCAGGGCCGCCAGCCGCGCGCCGACCCAATGCTGAGGCCGGCTATAGCCATTGATGCTGATGACGTTCTTGCCCGAGGCCAGCAGCTTCAGGATCTCGGCGTCGTGGGAGCCGTAGGGCGGGGCCAGACGCGCGCAGTGGATCACCACGTCGGCCTCGAGCGCCAGGATCGCCTCGGCGTCGCGGGTGGCGATCACCCCGGTCGGCGCCCGGCGCGCGATGTCGCCAGCGTCGCGGCCGGCCTTGTCGTCGCCATAGACATAGAGCCCGACCAGCTCCATGGCCGGATGGTCGATGACCGCCCGCAGACAGGTCTTGCCCATGGCGCCCGTGGCCCACTGGATGACGCGGTATTTCATGGCCCCTCCCCTTCGAGTCCCGGGAGGTTAGCCGAATGGGTATCGTTATGAAAGCGACGCCGAGGCGGACGGCTACCCGGCGACTTCCAACGCCCTCGGCGTCTCGACCTCGATCACCTCGAAGGTGACGTCGTGCGGCTCCACCGGCTGGCTGCAGCAGGAGCAGGTCACCGCCGGCTCCAGGTCGTGGCCGTCGGCCTTGTGGCGCAGCAGCAAGGGCGGGCCTTCCGGCGAGACATAGTATTTGTCGCCCCACTGCAGCAGCATCAGCAGGACCGGGTAATAGTCGACGCCCTTCTCGGTCAGGCGATATTCGAAGCGCCGGCCGCCCAGCTCATGGGCGCGGATCACCCCCTGGGCGGTCAGCCAGGACAGGCGCTCCGACAGGATGTTGGTGGCCATGGCGGTGTCGCGGTGGATCTCGTCGAACCGACGCAGGCCGGTGAAGATCGAGCGCAGCACCAGGCTGGCCCAGCGGTCACCGGTGATCTGGGCCACATCGACCATCAGGCCAGACGCGCCCTCGGCGGCATGGCGCTGTTGGCGGCGGCGGCTGTAGCGGGCGGCCATCCAGCCGACGCCCGGCCCCTCGGTCCAGTCGACGTCGCGGGCGCTGATCTCGTCGCCGCACTTCAGGCAGGTGGGCACGGGTTCGAAGGCGTGGCCGCAGGTTCGGTGGCGCAGCTTCAGCCTCAGCTTGCCCTCCGGCGGGCTCCAGCGGCGCTCCCAGCGCAGCATCATCAGGGCCGGCCAGTAGAGGTCGCGCCCCTTGGCGGTCATGCGATATTCGAACCTGGGCGGGGTGTCGCTATAGAGCACCTTCTCCAGCACCCCGGCCGCCACCAGGCGCTTCAGGCGGTCGCTGAGCAGGGTCTGCAACAGGCCCGTGCGCGCGCGGAACTCATCGAACTTGCGCGCGCCGATCCAGCTGGCTTCCAGGATCAGCAAGACGGAGGTATCGCCCACCACTTCCAACGCCCGCCAGATCGAGCAGGTGCGGATGAATTTCGGCGAGGTCATGGATCAGGTGCGCTCTTCAAGGCCCGGAAGCATCAGGCTTTGAAGAGTCGCGGAACCGGTCCGGGTATGCAAGTCGCTTTCGCAACTCGCGCGGTTGCTTTGGATTAAACGCCCTGGACGGGTCAGGACGCCGCCACCCCGGCCAACTCGCGGCGCAGCACCTTGTTCAGCGGATTGCGCGGCAGGGTCTCCACGATCCTGAGCTTCTCCGGCAGCTTGTACGTGGCGATATCGTGGGCGCGCAGGTGGGCGTTGAGCTCCTCCAGCGTCAGGTCCTGACCCGGGCGCAGGGCGACCACGGCGCAGACCCGCTCGCCCAGCCGCTCGTCCGGATAGGCCGCGCAGCTGGCCTCGCGCACCTTGGGATGGCTCTCGATCAGCACGTCGAGCTCGGCGGGCGAGATGTTCTGGCCGCCCCGGATGATGATCTCCTTGCAGCGGCCGACGAAGCGGTAGTAGCGGCCGCCCGCCTCCGGCGCGATCTCGAACAGGTCACCGGTGCGGAAGAAGCCCTGGTCGTCAAAGGCCGCGCGGGTCAGGTCCGGGGCTTTGTAATAGCCGTCGAAGGTCATGGCCCCGGCGATGCGCAGCTCGCCTTCGGCGCCGGGGGCCGTGATCTCCTGGCCGCTCGCCAGATCGACCAGCCGGGTGCGGATCTTGGCGGGGAATTCCGCAGGCCATTCAACACCCTGCGCCCCGAACCTGGGAAAGAACCGCGCGCGCTGTTCCGGGTCCGGGATCGCCTCGCCGGTCGAGAACAGCGAGGTCCCCTCATTGGAGCCGAACACGTTCATCACCGTGACGCCGTGCAGGTCCTGCCAGCCCTTGACCATCCAGGGCGCGAGCGGCGCGGAGCCGGAGCCCAGGCAGCGCAGCTTCGAAAGGTCGGTGGCCGACAGCAGGGCTTCGTTCTGCAGCAGCATGTTCAGCACCGCCGGCGGGGCCACGGTATAGGCCACCCCCTCCCCCTGCATCTGACCCAGGAAGATCGGCAGGTCGAAGGGGTGGTGCTGGACGAGGCGGCCCTGGCAGACCAGCCAGGTCATGACCATGCCGCCGATCGCGGCGATATTGATCAGCGGGAACGGGTTCAGGATGGTGTCGCCGACCCTGAGGCCGGCGGCCTCGACCAGGGCCTCGCCATTGATCACCCAGTGATCGTGATGCCGCGGCACCCCCTTGGGCATGGCCTCGGTGCCGGAGGTCCAGCAGATGGTCAGGGCCTCGGCGGCGTCGAGATCGGTGGGGCTGGGATAGGCGGTCTTGGCCGCGGCTGCGATCAGGGCGTCGAGAGCGTGGGCGCCCGCCGGCGCCGTCGCGCCCAGGCTGATCACTTCGACTGGCGTGACCCCCTCGCGCTTCAGGTCCATGAGCAGGGCGGCGTGGTCGCAGCCATGAAACTCGCCGACGGTCAGATAGACCTTGGGCTCTACGGTCGGCAGGATCTGGCGCAGCTCGTGGCCGCGATAGGCCATGGCCACGGGGCTGAGGATCGCCCCCATCCGGGCGCAGGCCAGGAAGGCCAGCACACCCTCGACCAGATTGGGCAGCTGGGTCGCCACCACGTCGCCGCGTCCGACGCCGAGGCCGGCGAACACATGGCAAAGGGCGTCCACCCGGGCGTCGACCTGCGCATAGGTCAGGCGTTGCGGCGGGGTTCCGACCAGGGCCGCGCGGTTGGGAGCGTCGATCAGCGCCTCGGACGGCCCCTGGGCGGCGACCGCCTTGCGGAACAGGGTCTCGACGGTCTCGCCCCGCCACCAGCCCCGACGACGATAGTCCGCGACGCGTTCGGGAGGGCTGGGACGCAAGGCTCGTCTCCTGGCTGGAGGGGTGTCAGGCGCGGGGCTTCGCGCCGTCGCCCAGAGCTTGCATAGTCAGTATCGTATTGCAAGCGACCCCAGGCCGGCGGCCGCTCACCCCAATATGCCGGGCAGGTCCAGTCCGTTCGCGCGCGCGCAGTCCAGGGCCACGGGATAGCCGGCGTCGGCATGGCGCATGACCCCGGTGGCCGGGTCGTTCCACAGCACCCGGGCGATCCGCTTGGCGGCGGCCGGGGTCCCGTCGCAGACAATGACCATGCCGGCGTGCTGGGAGAAACCCATGCCGACCCCGCCGCCATGATGCAGCGACACCCAGGTGGCGCCCGAGGCGGTGTTGAGCAATGCGTTCAGCAGCGGCCAGTCGGAGACCGCGTCGGAGCCGTCGCGCATGGCCTCGGTCTCGCGGTTGGGCGAGGCGACAGAGCCGGAATCCAGGTGGTCGCGGCCGATCACCACGGGCGCCTTCAGTTCGCCGCTCGCCACCATCTCATTGAAGGCCAGGCCCAGGCGGTCGCGGTCGCCCAGCCCGACCCAGCAGATCCGGGCCGGCAGGCCCTGGAACCGGATGCGCTTGGCGGCCATGTCGAGCCAGTTGTGCAGATGCGGATTGTCGGGGATCAGTTCCTTGACCTTGGCGTCGGTCCTGGCGATGTCCTCGGGGTCTCCGGACAGGGCCACCCAGCGGAACGGCCCGATCCCGCGACAGAACAGCGGACGGATATAGGCCGGCACGAAGCCCGGGAAATCGAAGGCGTTGGCTACGCCAGCTTCCTTGGCCATCTGTCGGATATTGTTTCCATAATCGACGGTCGGGACACCGGCCGCCTGGAAGTCCAGCATCGACTGGACATGCTCGGCCATGGAGGCGCGGGCCGCCTCCTCCACCTGCTGGGGGTCCTGCTCGCGCATGGCGGCCCAGCGCTCCAGGCTCCAGCCCCTGGGCAGGTAGCCATTGATCGGATCATGGGCCGAGGTCTGGTCGGTGAGCAGGTCCGGCCGCACCCCGCGCGCGAACAGCTCGGGCAGAATCTCACAGGCATTGCCCAGCAGGCCGACCGAGACCGGCTCCTTCGCCTTGCAGGCCCGGTCGATGATCTCGAGCGCCTCGTCCAGGGTTGCGGCCTGGCGGTCGAGATAGCCGGTGCGCAGGCGCATCTCGATCCGCGACTGCTGGCATTCGATAGCCAGGCAGGAGGCGCCGGCCATCACCGCCGCCAGGGGCTGGGCGCCGCCCATGCCGCCCAGGCCGGCGGTCAGCAGCCAGCGGCCGGAAAGGTCGCCGGCATAGTGCTGGCGGCCCATCTCGACGAAGGTCTCATAGGTGCCCTGCACGATCCCCTGGGCGCCGATATAGATCCAGGATCCGGCGGTCATCTGGCCGTACATGGCCAGGCCGGCGCGATCGAGTTCGTTGAAATGCTCCCAGGTCGCCCAGCGCGGCACCAGGTTGGAATTGGCGATCAGCACCCGTGGCGCGTCGGCATGGGTGCGGAACACCCCCACCGGCTTGCCCGACTGCACCAGCAGGGTCTGGTCGTCCTCCAGCCGGCGCAGGGTCTCGACGATCTTGTCATAGCTTTCCCAGTCGCGGGCGGCGCGGCCGATGCCGCCATAGACCACCAGTTCCTCCGGTCGCTCGGCGACATCCGGATGCAGGTTGTTCATCAGCATGCGCAGCGGCGCCTCGGTCAGCCAGCTCTTGGCCGAGAGGGTGGTTCCGGTGGCGGGACGGATGACGCGGGTGGGGTCGAGGCGGGTCATGGGGCTCTCAGGCTTGGGCGAAGGCGAGGCAGGCTTGCAGGACGCGGGTCAGGGCCGCGCGCAGGGGGGCGGCCTGGTCGGGACGATAGGCGGCGGGCCAGGTCCGGGGCGTCGGCGGATCGTCGGGGTCGTCCATGTAGCCCCGGCAGGCCAGCTCCATCTGGAGGGCGTGGACGCCCTGCCCCGGCTGGCCATAGCGCCGGGTGGTCCAGCCGCCCTTGAAGCGACCATTCGCGACCCAGCTCCAGCCCGTGGCCTCGCAGACGGCTTCCACCGCCCGGGTCAGGGCGGGATCGCAGGCCGCGCCGCTGTTCGTGCCGAGATTGAACTGGGGCAGCACGCCGTCGAACAGGCGGGGGATCACCGAGCGGATCGAATGGGCCTCATAGAGCACCACACGCGGATGGATCGCGCGCAGGCGCTGAAGCTCGGCGTCGAGGGCGGCATGATAGGGCGCGAACCAGGTCTCGCGCCGCCGTGCGATTTCGGCCGCGTCCGGCTCATCACCCGGCCGATAGAGCGGCTCGCCGTCGAAGGTGGTGGTGGGGCAGAGCTCGGTGGTCGCCTGGCCAGGATAGAGCGAGGCGCCGGAAGGATCGCGGTTCACGTCGATGACGCTGCGCGAGATTCGGGTGCGCACCGTGGTCGCGCCCAGATCGGCGGCGAAGTCATAGAGCCGGTCGATCCACCAGTCGGCGTCCTTGCGCGCCAGCCAGGGCGAGACGAAGCGGGTCGCCAATTCCCCCGGCAGATCAAGGCCGGTGTGGGGAAAGCTCACCACCAGGGGCGCGTCGCCGCGCGCAACCTCCAGCCAATCGCCGGCCATCACGCCACCCCCGGCAGGGCGCCGACCGCGCCCGCGACCGCGCCGGAGCGGACCAGGGCCTGGGCCAGCTCCATGTCGGGATGGAAATGCCGGTCGTCACTGAGGTGGGGGACCTGGGCGCGCAGCACCGCGCGAACGGTCTCCAGGGCGGCGCTGGAGCTGAGCGGGGCGTGGAAGTCGATACCCTGCACCGCCGCCAGCAGCTCGATGCCGATCACCGCCGTGGCGTTCTGCGCCATGCCCAGCAGTCGCCGCGCGCCATGGGCGGCCATGGAGACGTGGTCTTCCTGGTTGGCCGAGGTGGGGATGGAATCGACGCTGGCGGGATAGGCCTTCTGCTTGTTCTCCGAGACCAGGGCGGCGGCGGTGACCTGGGGGATCATGAAGCCGGAATTCAGCCCCGGCTTGGGGGTCAGGAAGGCTGGCAGGCCGGAAAGCGCCGGGTCGACCAGCATGGCGATCCGCCGCTCGGCCAGGGCGCCGATCTCGCAGATGGCCAGTGCGATGATGTCGGCCGCGAAGGCCACGGGCTCGGCGTGGAAATTGCCGCCGGACAGGGCCTCGTCGGTTTCCGGAAAGATCAGCGGATTGTCGGAGACGCCGTTGGCCTCGGTCCCCAGTGTGGTCGCGGCCTGGCGCAGGATGTCGAGGGCGGCGCCCATCACCTGGGGCTGGCAGCGCAGGCAATAGGGGTCCTGCACCCGGGCGTCGTCCTTCAGGTGGCTGGCGCGGATTTCGGAACCTGCCATCAGGCCGCGCAGGGCGTCGGCCACCTCGATCTGGCCGACGTGGCGGCGCAGGGCGTGGATGCGCGGATCGAAGGGGGTGTCGGAGCCCTTGGCCGCCTCGGTCGACAGCGCCCCGGTGACCAGGGCGGCGCGGAACAGGGCCTCGGCCTCGAACAGGGCGGCCAGCGCATTGGCGGTCGAGAACTGGGTGCCGTTCAGCAGGGCGAGGCCTTCCTTCGGGCCAAGCACCAGGGGGGAAAGCCCCGCCGCCTCAAGGGCTTCCAGCGCCGGCTTGCGATCGCCGCCGACGAAGATCTCACCGACCCCGATCAGGGTGGCGGCCATGTGGGCGAGCGGGGCCAGATCGCCCGAGGCGCCCACCGAACCCTGGGCGGGGATCACCGGGGTCAGGCCCCGGGCCAGCATGGCCTCCATCAGGGCGATGGTCGCCGGTCGCACGCCGGACGCGCCCTGGGCGAGGCTGGCCAGCTTGAGCGCCATCATCAGCCGCATGACCGGCGCGGGGCTCGGCTCGCCGGTTCCGGCGGCGTGGGACAGGACGATGTTCCGTTGCAGGGTGGCGAGATCACAGGCCTCGATCCGCACGCTGGCCAGCTTCCCGAAGCCGGTATTGACGCCATAGACCGGCTCGCCCTTGGCCAGGATGCGTTCCACGGCCGCGGCGCTGGCGGCGATGGCGGGGGCCGAGGCCGGGTCCAGGCCGACCGGCGCACCGCGATAGATCGCCCGCCATTCGGCCAGCGACACCTGGCCGGGGCGCATCATCACTCGGGTCATTTTCCACTCCAGACACGGGCATGGAGCGGGTTGAACCCCATGCGATAGACGAGCTCGGCCGGGCGCTCGATGTTCCAGATGGCCAGGTCGCAGGCCTTGCCGGCCTCGAGCGTCCCGATCTCGGCGGACCGGCCCAGGGCGGCGGCGGCCTCGCGGGTGACGCCGGCCAGGCATTCCTCGACGGTCATGCGGAACAGGGTCGCGGCCATGTTCAGGACCATGAGCAGCGAGGTCATGGGCGCGGTGCCGGGATTGCAGTCGGTGGCCAGGGCCATCTTGACGCCCCGGGCGCGCAGCAGATCGACAGGCGGGACCACCGTCTCGCGCACGAAATAGAAGGCGGCGGGCAAGAGGACGGCGACGGTCCCCGCCTGGGCCATGGCCTGGGC
>NZ_CANCLE010000112.1 GCF_947378715.1 Phenylobacterium aquaticum | reverse complement strand
CGCGAGACGCTGATCGCCGCAGCCGCTGCAGAATTCGGCGAACAGGGCTTTGCCGGCACCGACACCAACCGGATCGCGCGCCGCGCCGGCTTCGCCCCCCAGACCTTCTATCGCTGGTTCAAGGACAAGACGGAGATCTTCATCGCCGTCTATCGGGCCTGGGAGGATGAGGAGGCGGCCTTGATGCGGACCCTGCGCCGCCAGGGCGCAGGCGAGGCGGATGTGGCGGACGCCGCGGTCGAACACCACCGAGGGTCGCTGATGTTCCGCCGCAGCCTGCGCCGGCTGTCGCTTGAGGACCCGCAGGTGCGCGCCGCCCGGGCCCAGAGCCGTCTGCGCCAGGTCGAGGCGATCCGCGCCTGGCGCGACGGCGCCCTGTCGCCCGCGACCGTGGCGACCGCCCTCCTGCAGCTCGAGCGGCTGTCCGACGCCGTAGCGGAGGGCGAGCTTCGGGACATGGGGCTG
The DNA here is from genome assembly GCF_947378715.1 of Phenylobacterium aquaticum. Classification (GTDB taxonomy): domain Bacteria; phylum Pseudomonadota; class Alphaproteobacteria; order Caulobacterales; family Caulobacteraceae; genus Phenylobacterium; species Phenylobacterium aquaticum_A. The sequence continues at coordinate 13,025 of NZ_CANCLE010000112.1, read as the reverse complement.
GATGACACCGCCGCCCGCGCCGAGCTCGCGCGGATCCTGGCCGAACTCAGAGGCGTCGCGCCATGAACCGCCACCCGATCAAGGCCGTGGTCGAGATCGCCGGCGGCCCCGGAATGCGGCGGGTTCAGACCGGCGAGCGCCACAACATCCGGGGGCAGCCGCCCCGAAGATTCACGCAAGTGTGCGGGTCGCCGCCACATTTCGCGGCCAGTTGGGCGCGATACTGATGGCGAGGAGGAAAAGACCATGACCCATGGCCTCCAGCAGCAAGACCCGACGACCGGCTTCATGATCCCCAGGCGGGAGCCCTCCGCCCAGCACGGCCAGAAGGCCGGCGTGAAGCTCAAGCCGCGCCCCGAACCTCGCACATTCCAGCCGCGCCCGAACGCCGATCAGCTGAGCTGACGCCGAAGACAAGCCCGCGACTCCCCCTAAGCTCGGTCAAGCCGGCGAGGGAGCGGCCCGCCATGAGCTTCAGTCTGCGCCGCGCCGTGGCGACGGTGGGGATCACCCAGACCATCGGCTATGCCGGCAGCACCTATCTGCCCGCCAGCCTGGCCAAACCCATGGCCCAGGCGGTGGGCGTGCCCGAATCCATGGTGTTCCTGACCTTCTCCGGCGCCCTGCTGCTGCAGGCGGTGATCGGGCCGAGGCTCGGGCGGCTGGTCGACGCCCAGGGCGGCCGCGCGCCGCTCAGCGCCGCCAGCGCCCTGTTCGCCCTGGGTCTGACCCTGCTGGCGATGGCGCACCGCCCCTGGCAGCTGGTGGTCGGCTGGGCCGTGGTCGGCCTGGCCATGGGCTCGGGGCTCTATGACATCGCATTCGCCGGCCTGGTCGGTTGGTTCGGGGCCGAGGCGCGGCGCGGCATCACCGGCGTCACCCTGATCGCCGGTTTCGCCAGCACGATTGGCTGGCCGCTGACCGCCTGGCTCGAGCATCATGTCGGGTGGCGCGGCGCCTGCCTGTTCTGGGCGGCGGCCAATGGGCTGATCGCCCTGCCCCTGCACCTCAGCCTGCCGCGCGGTGGGATCCGGCCCAAGCCCGAGGCTCCCACCACAGCGCCGGACGCGCCGGCCAAGGACAGCGCCGAGGATCGGTGGCGCATGGCGCTCATGGCCGTGGCCTTCGCCATATTGGGCGGCATCGGCTCGGCGATCTCGGCCCACCTGCCCCCGCTGTTGATGGCGACAGGGGCCAGCGCCGCCGCCGCCGTGACCGCCGCCGCGCTCGTGGGGCCCTCCCAGGTGGCGGCGCGGATCGCCGAGTTCGTGCTGGTCCGGCGCATTCATCCGCTGATCTCCGGCCGGGTGGCGGTGTCGCTGTTCCCGATCGGGGCGGCGCTTCTGATCCTGGTCGGCGGGGCCGCCGCCGCGCCCTTCGCCATTCTCTACGGGGCGGGCAATGGGCTGTTCACCATCGTGCGCGGGACCCTGCCGCTCGCCCTGTTCGGCGAAGCCGGATATGGCCGCCGGCTGGGTCTGCTGAACATCCCCAACCGCCTGACCCAGGCGGCCTCACCCTTCCTGCTGTCGCTGCTGATGGCGCGCTCGGCCAATCTGGCGCTGGAGGTGCTGGCCGGCGGCGCACTCATCGCCCTGTCGGCTCTGCTGATCATGCGCCGACCCGCCAGCTGAGCCGCCGGGCTGGACAGACCGGGCGCGACGGCCCTATCCGTCGAGGCTCTCACCACCGCGAAAGTCCAGATGTCCGCGCCGCCGACCGACCCGGCCGAAGACCTGCATCGCCGCGCGACGGCGGCCTATCAGGCGCGCGACCTGGCCCAGGCTGCGGCGCTCTGCCAGGCGCTGCTGGAGGTCACCCCCGACCGGCTCGACGGCCTGATGCTGCTGGGCGCGAGCCTGGGCGGACAGGGACGCTGGTCCGAGGCGGAAGCCGCCTTCGTCCAGGCCGCGCGGATCGCGCCCGGGGACGTCGCCGTCCACAGCAATCTGGGCGCGGCCCTGCGTCGGCTGGGGCGGGGCGAGGCGGCCCTGGCCAGCTATGACCGCGCCCTGGCGCTCGATCCCGGCCATGCCCCCGCCCATCTCAATCGCGCCAATCTGCTGATCGACCTGGAACAGTGGGAGGCGGCCCTGGCCAGCAGCGACGCCGCCCTGGCCCTCAGTCCCGACTTGCCGGGCGCCCTGAACAGCCGGGGCAACGCCCTGGGCGGGCTGAGGCGCTGGGACGCGGCCCTGGCCAGCTATGACCGGTCGCTGGCGGTCCAACCGGGCCAGATCGCGACCCTGTACAATCGCGGCCGCGCCCTGGCGGCGCGCGGTCGCATTCGCGCGGGGATCGCGGATTTCGAGGCCGCCCTGGCGATCGACCCGCGCCACGCCCAGACCCTGGCGGCCCTGGGCCACGCGCTCAGCCAGCTCGGCCGCTGGGACGAGGCCGAGGCGCGGTTCAGCCAGGCGGTCGCCGCCTGGCCGGACCAGCCCTATATCCAGGGCCATTGGCTGCAGGCCCGGATGCGGATCTGCCATTGGGACGGGCTTGACGCCGCCTTCGCCGGGCTGGAGCGCGGGCTCGACGCAGGCGCCAGGATCGCCCTGCCCTTCGCCCTGGTGGCCACGCCCTTGTCCGCCGCCCGCCAGCGGCGCAGCGCGGAGATCTTCGCGGCCGACGCCTTCGCGCAAGTGCGTGCCGAACCCCTGGCGCGCCGCCCCGCCAGCCCACGGCCGAAGCTCGGCTACTATTCCGCCGACTTCCACGACCACGCCACCGCCTATCTGATCGCCAACCTGATCGAGCGGCATGACCGCGACCGGTTCGAGGTGATCGGCCTGTCCTTCGGCCCCGACCGCCGCGACGCCATGCGCGCCCGGCTCAGCGCCGGCTTCGACCGCTTCATCGACGTGGCGGCGGACAGCGACGCGGCCCTGGCCCAGAGGTCGCGGGACCTGGGCGTCGACATCGCCATCGACCTGAAGGGCTACACGACCGACAGCCGGCCGGGCGTGTTCGCGCGCCGCGCCGCGCCAGTCCAGGTGAGCTTCCTGGGCTATCCCGGCACGCTGGGGGCGCCGTTCATGGACTATCTGGTCGCCGACCCCGTGCTGGCCCCGGCCGGGGAGGCCGACCGCTATGCCGAGGCCCTGATCCGCCTGCCCGACACCTATCAGGTCAATGATCCGCTGCGGGCCCGGCCGGACCAGGCGCCCGACCGCCGCGCCTGCGGCCTGCCGGACCAGGGCCTGGTGTTCTGCGCCTTCAACAACACCTACAAGATCACGCCGCAGGTCTTCGATATCTGGATGCGGCTGCTGGTCGCCACGCCCGGGGCGGTGCTCTGGCTGTTCGAGGACAATGCGGCGGCGGCGGTCAATCTGCGGCGGGAGGCCGGGCGGCGCGGGGTCGCGTCTGAGCGCCTGGTCTTCGCGCCGCGCCTCGACCAGACCGCCCATCTGGCGCGCCATCTGCACGCCGACCTCTTCCTAGACACCACGCCCTGCAGCGCCCACACCACGGCCAGCGACGCCCTGTGGATGGGGGTCCCGGTGGTGACCCTGCGCGGCCAGACCTTCGCTGGCCGGGTGGCCGCCAGCGTGCTGGGCGCCATAGGCCTGGCCGAGCTCGTCACCGAGACGCCAGAGGCCTACGAAGCCCTGGCTCTGGACCTGGCCCATGATCCCGCCCGGCTGGCGCAGGTGAAGGCCAGGCTGGCCGCCAACCGCGATCGCGCGCCGCTGTTCGACGCCGCCCGCTTCACCCGCCATCTGGAATTCGCTCTTGAGGCGATTTGGCGCCGACACCTGGCGGGCCAGCCCCCTGCGCCGCTCGATGTCGCGGTCATCCCCTAGGGGGTTCCCAGGGGTCCGGACTCTGATAGACCGGACCCATTGTTTTAGAACGTTATGTCAAGGGAGGGCCCGCGCGGACATTTTCCGCTGAGCGTGCGGGCGATTTACAACCGTGGACAAGACCCCCGAACCTGAAGATCCCATCACCCCCGACGCCCTGGCCGCCGAGGTTCAGTTCGTGCGCGGTCCGGCCGAGCCGGAGACCATGGCCGAGAAGGAAGCCGCCTATGAGCGCTTCGTCTGGGACAATCTGAAACGCAACTATATCGGCAACTATCTGCACGGCATGCTGGGCATGACCGGCTTTCGCCTGGTCAATGCGCCGACCTTCCTGCCGGCCTATCTGCACCTGATCTCCGGCTCCAACACCATCGTCGGCTTGGGCATGGCCCTGCAGCAGGTGGGCAGCGTGATCTCGCCGATCTTCGGCGCGACCCAGATCGAACACCGCAAGAAGGTGATGCCGGCCGCCATCTGGATGGGCGGCCTGGCCCGGGTCCAGATCGTCGGCATGGCGCTCGCCGGCTGGTTCCTCAAGGGCCAGCCCCTGGTCATCGCCATGCTGGCCCTGATGTTCCTGTTCGGCCTGTTCATGGGCACGCAGCGGGTGGTGTTCGGCTTGCTGATGGCCAAGGTCATCCCGCTCAGCCGGCGCGGCCGGCTGCAGGCCTGGCGCAACGCCACCGGGGGCGCGATCGCCGCCGTCCTGGCCTATGCGGCGGGCAAGTACATCATCAAGGCCAACCTGTTCGGCAACGGCTATTCGACCACCTTCATGCTGGCGGCCTTCCTGACCACCACGGGCCTGTGGGCGCTGCAGTTCCTGCTGCGCGAGCCTGAGCCGCCAAACCTGCCCGAACGCACGCCGTTCAAGGACCGGCTGAAGGACTTCCCCAAGCTGATCATGTCCGACCCCGGCTACGCCGCCTTCCTGGTCGTGCAGATGCTGGCCACTGCGGCGCGGATCGCGGCGCCCTTCTACGCGATCTATGTGACCTCCTCCCTGCCCCTGGCGGCCCAGGTCCTGGGGCTTGGCGCGCTGAGCCTGGCCTTCCTGGGCGCCGACACCGCCTCGAACATCGTCTGGGGTTATCTGGGCGACAAGACCGGCTTCCGGCTGGTGCTGCTGGTCTCCCTGGGCATCTGGATCGCCGCGACGGTGCTGCTGATGACCCTGCATTCGCCGGCCATGGTGTTCCTGGCCTTTTTCGGCCTGGGAGCGGCGCAGTCGGGTTACATGATGGCCGCCCAGACCATGATCCTGGAATTCGGCAATCGGGCCGAGATGCCGATGCGCATCGCCATCTCCTCGACCGCCGAGGGCATCACCGCCTCGATCGGCCCGCTGATCGGCGGCTTCGTGGCCGACAAGCTGGGCTATGGCGTGGTGTTCGGCATCTCGATCGGCTTCCTGGCCGCGGCCCTGGTGATGCTGGTGGCGATGGTCAAGGAACCCCGCACGGCCCGCCTCGCGGCGATGTAGGGCCAGTTCCCTCTCCCGCTCCGCGGGAGAGGGTTAGGGTGAGGGCTCTTTCTGAAAGTCCGCTGAGGCGCGTCTTGCCGCAAGAAGCATCGCTTCGCGACGCCCCCTCACCCAACCCTCTCCCCGCAAGCGGGGCGAGGGCCAAGTCGCGAACTACGCCGCCAGCCGCTCGGCCTTGGCCGCCGCAATCCTCGCCTGAGCCATCTCGTCGGCGACTTCATGGGTGGGGCGGTGGTCGGCGACGGCGCGGTCGAGCACCTCCTCGAGGGTCTCGGTCAGCCGGTCGAGCTTGGCCGCGACCCAGGCCGGATCGAAGGCCTCACCGGCTTCCAGGGCGCGGATCTCGCCGGCTACATTGATGATGCCCCCGCCGTTGATCACATAGTCCGGCGCATAGAGCAGGCCGGCCGCGAACACCGCGCGGCCGATCTCGGCCGAGGCGAGCTGGTTGTTGGCGCCCCCGGCGATCACCTTGGCCTTGAGGCGCGGCAGGGTCTGGGCGTTGATGGCGCCACCAAGCGCGCAGGGGGCGAAGACCTCGGCCTCGACGTCAAAGATCTCGGCCGGGGCGACGATGCGGGCCCCGGTGCGGTCGGCGACCAGGTTCAGGGTGTCGGCATTGACGTCGGTGATGATCAGCTTGGCGCCGGCCGCATGCAGCTTGTCCGCCAGATAGGCGCCGACATGGCCGACGCCCTGCAAGGCCACGGTGACCCCGTCGAGATCACGTCCCAGCGCCTTGCGCACCGCCAGCCGGACGCCCCGGAACACGCCCTCGGCGGTGACCGGGCTGGGATCGCCAGAGGCGGCGGCGTGGCCGTCGAGGCCGGCGACGAAGCGGGTGCTGCGGCGTGCGTAGGCCAGGTCGGTCGGAGAGACCCCGACATCCTCGGCGGTCCAGTAGCGGCCGCCCAGGCCGTCGATCGCGCGTCCGAAAGCCTCGAACAGGGCCGGCGTCTTCTGGCTGCGGGCGTCGCCGAGGATCACGGCCTTGCCGCCGCCCAGGGGGATGTCGGCCATGGCGTTCTTGAAGGACATGGCGCGGGAAAGCCGCAGCGCGTCGGTCAGCGCCAGCTCGGAGCTGGCATAGGGCCACATGCGGCAACCGCCGGCCGCCGGGCCCCGGGCGGTGGAATGGACGGCGATGATCGCCCTCAGGCCCGTCGTTTCATCAAAGACCGCCTGGACGGTTTCGTGTCCCGCAAAATCGGGATGATCGAACAAGGTCATGCTCATGAAACGCTCATATAGGGGATGGGCTTGCCTTGCCGCCTGTACGCCTGGCGGCCGGCGATCACAAGCCCGCGTGGCCCTCTGTCGCGTGGCCGAGGCTTTCGGGCGCCGGGATCGGCGGCGCGCCCGACGGCAAGGGGGCGGCCGGGTCCCTGATATAGCTGAGGATATCGGCCCAGACCTTGGGTCCCTGCTTGTCGCGGGTCATCAGGTGCCAGCCCTCGGCGTAATAGGCCGTGCGGTCGCCGGGTTTCAGCCGGTGCGAGGCCTGGAAGGCCGGACGCTTGGGAATGATCTGGTCGTGGGCGCCATAGAGATAAAGCGCCGGCACCTTGACCTCTCCGGCCTGACGCCAGGCCCGCTCCATCATCGCCACCAGGCCATAGAGAGTGTCGGACCGCGCCCCCCAGATCATCAGCGGATCGCGACCCATGGCGATCAGCTCCTCGCGGTTGTTGGTCGGGAACACCCGCTTGGTCAGCCACTCCGGCGGCTCATAGACATGGGGCCCGGTCAGGCGGGCGGCGAACCACAGGGTGGTCTTGTAGGGCAGGGGCTGGTTCGACCAGCCCCAGACGGCCGGCGACAACAGCACAACCCGGTCGGCGGCGGGGGGCCGATCCGACGAGAACGCCTCGATGGTCACCGCGCCGCCCATGGACTCCCCGGCCACCACGATCACCGCCTTGGGGTGGCGGGCCTTGGCGAGCGCCACGATGGTGCGCAGGTCCTCGACCATCAGCTCGTCGCCGCCCCAGACCCCGCGATCGGGGGATCGGCCAAAGCCGCGCTGGTCATAGGCGTAGGTCGTCACCCCCTGCTCGGCCCACCAGGGGGCGGCGAGATGGAAGGCGTTGGCGTAGTCGTTCATGCCATGGACGCCGATCACCACCGCCCAGGGCTCCGGCGTCTTGGCCTCCCAGGTGGTCAGGCCCAGCCGCGTTCCGTCGAAGCTGACAAAGCCGTCGGGCCCCAGGCGGGGCCCCTGGAAGGTCACGTCGGGCCGCCCGGCCTGCTGCACGACAAGCGGGGTGCAGGCGGTCAGCATCAGGGCGGACAGGATGACGAGGAGGCGCTTCACGGGGTCAGGATGTCTCGCACGGTCTGCCGAAGATAGGGCGTAACTTCGGCCTCAAACCAGGGGTTCCGCCTGAGCCAGCCGGTATTGCGCCAGGAGGGGTGCGGCAGGGGCAGATAGCGCGGGAGATGGTCGCGCCAGGCCCGCACCGTCTCGGTCATGTTGGCCTTGGCCGCCTCGCCCAGCGCCCAGGCCTGGGCATAGCCGCCGACCAGCAGGGTCAGCTCGACCTTGGGCAGGGCGGCCAGCAACGGCTTGCGCCACAGGGCCGCACAGCGCGGCGGCGGCGGATAGTCTCCCCCCTTGGGATTGGTCCCCGGAAAACAGAAGGCCATGGCCGCCACCCCGATCTCCGGCCGGCCGTAGAAGGTCTGGGCGTCGATCCCCATCCAGGCCCGCAGGCGGTCGCCGGAGGGGTCGGTGAACGGCAGGCCGCTCTCATGCACGCGCCGGCCCGGCGCCTGGCCACAGATCAGGATGCGGGTCTCGCGCTTCACCATGACCACCGGACGGGGCGTATGGGGCAGGTCTCCCGCGCAGGCGCGGCAGGCGGCGATGTCGCTCAAGATCGCGTCGAGAGACACCGCCGTCCGGAACTCAGGCCGCGCCCAGCATGGCCTTTTCCTGGGCGACCCAGCCGGCATAGGAGGGACGCGCCAGTATGCCGGCGACATAGGCCGCCGACTTCGGATGGCTGGCGGCGTCGATGGCGCAGCCGGCGTGGGCCAGATTGGCGAAGGGGCTGGCGACCGCGATGTCGGCCAGGGTGATGCGGTCCTCGACCAGAAAGCCGGAGGCCGGGACGATGGTCTCCAGATAGTCGACCAGCTTGGGGAAATCGACGCTGATCCCCTCCTCGATGGCCTTCTGGTCGCCGTCGCGCTTCATGAACTTGGGCGCCACGACGCGGTTGAAGAACACCTTGCCGACGCAGGCGCCGATGATGGTGTCGGCGAATTCCTCGTACCAGACGGTCCGGGCGCGGGCCCTGGGCTCGGCCGGGATCAGGTTGGGGTCGGGCTTCAGGGCCTCAAGATAGGTGATGATGGCCGTGGAGTCGGAGATCAGGAAGTCGCCGTCCTTGAAGCCCGGCATCTTGCCGAACGGGCTGGCCAGCTTGAATTCCGGCGGGCCGCCGCCGAAGCCGGCCGGCTGCAGTTCAACCTCGATCCCCTTCTCGGCCGCGAAGGCCAGGGTCTTGCGGACGTAGGGCGACAGGGACGAGCCATAGACGATCATTCGGCGTCTCCTTTCGGGAGGGTGACAACAGGCCCGGCCGCGCGCTCGGCGTCGGTGGGCAAGCGCAGGCGATAGACGCCCTTGAAGGTCTCCGGGTCGGCCGGCTTGCCGTGCCGGGTGACCACGATCGCGCCCTGGCGGGCCAGACCGCGCGCGGTGTTGCGCACATGGCCGGTCAGTTTGCGCCAGCGCTCGGGATCGGCGGCGCGGGCCACCTCCTCAGACGAGGCGGACTTGCCGGGGGCGAGCTTGACGAGCAGGTCGAGGATGACGGCTTCCATATCGACGGACATGCTCAGCCGCCCCGCTTCAGGGTTTCGCGGGCGATGATCACCTGCTGGATCTGGCTGGTGCCCTCATAGATCCGGAAGATGCGCACATCGCGATAGAAACGCTCGATGCCGTAGTCGGCGATGTAGCCGGCGCCGCCGAAGATCTGCACGGCCTTGTCGGCGACCCGGCCGACCATCTCGGAGGCGAAGTATTTGGACGCCGCCGCCTCCAGGGTGACGCTCTGGCCGGTGTCGCGCTTGCGGGCGGTCTCGAAGGTCAGGGCCTTGGCGGCCAGCGCCTCGGTCTTGCAGTCGGCGATCATGCCCTGGATCAGCTGGAACTGGCTGATCGCCTGGCCGAACTGCTTGCGCTCCGAGGCATAGGCGACGCTGTCGGCGATCAGCCGCTCGGCCACCCCGATGCAGACCGCGGAAATGTGCAGGCGGCCGCGGTCGAGCACCTGCATGGCGACCTTGAAGCCCTCGCCTTCCCGACCCAGCCGGTTGGCGACCGGCACCCGGACATTGTCGAAATTGACGTCGCAGATGTGGGCGCCCTGCTGGCCCATCTTCTTCTCGGGCTTGCCGACCGAGACGCCCGCCAGGTCGCGTTCGACCAGCAGCGCCGAGACGCCGCCGGCGCCGGGCTTGGAGGCGTCGGTGCGGACCATCACCGTGAACAGGTGGGCCTTGTTGGCGTTGGTGATGTAGCGCTTGGAGCCGTTCAGCACATAGTGGTCGCCGTCCAGCACCGCGCGGACCTGGACATTGGCCGAGTCTGACCCGGCCTCCGGCTCGGTGAGCGCGAAGGAGGTGATGATCTCGCCCGATGCGATGCCGGGCAGGTATTTCGCCTTCTGCTCGTCGGTCCCGAACATGATCAGGCCCTGGGCCCCGATCCCGACATTGGTGCCGAAGGCCGAGCGGAAGGCGGGGCTGGTGCGGCCGAGCTCGACAGCCACCAGGCACTCCTCCTCCATGGTCAGGTTCATGCCGCCATATTCCTCGGGCACGGTCAGGCCGAACAGGCCCAGCGCCTTCATCTCCTCGATCACCTCGGCCGGCATGGCGTCGGTTTCCGAGACCTGGGCCTCCAGCGGGCGCAGGCGTTCGGTGACGAACCGGCGCACGGTGTCGATCAGCTGGTCGCGGGTTTCTAGGTCTAGGGCCATGTCAGGTTCTCGAGGTCGCGGAGTTCGGACGCGGTCAGGACGCAAGAGCCTTGCACGATCCCACCCCGCCACTTAGGTCGCGTGCAAACTAGTGATTGGACGCGCGCCGGGCAAACCCTTCGCGCAAGTGCTCCCCGGGGGATGTCATGGACGGCGGCGAAGAACAGACTTCCGGCTGGGGAACGCCCGTCGCGGGCGAGGGCGAGTGGGCCGGCTGGTCGCTGTGGGTCGGCGGCGATCCCTTCGAGGATCACGCCGGGCCGTTCTATTTCAAGATGGACCCGGACGGCACGCCGCGCTGCGCGTTCCGGGCCGAGAAGAAGCACATGAACGGCGGCGGCTTCATGCACGGCGGCTGCATCATGACCTTCGCCGACTACTGCCTGTTCGTGATCGGCCGTGAGGCTCTGAACGAGATGCATGCGGTGACCGCCACCTTCAACGGCGAGTTCGTCGGCGCCGTGCCGCTCGGGGCCCTGGTCGAGTGCAAGGGCGAGATCGTCAGGAACGCGCGCTCCATGCTGTTCCTGCGCGGCCTGATCACCACCGGCGCCGACCCGGTGATGAGCTTCTCCGCCGTCATCAAGAAGACCCGGCCGAGGAGCTGAAGCCCATGACCGCCACCCTCTCCGTCCTCGACCTGTCGCCGGTGAGCGGCGACGGCACCCAGGCGCAGGCGGTGCGCGACACCATCCAGGTGGCAAAGGCGGCCGAGCGGCTGGGCTATCACCGCTTCTGGGTGGCCGAACACCACAATATCGGAACCCTGGGATCACCGGCTCCGGAGATCCTGATCGCGGCCCTGACCCAACAGACCTCGACCATCCGACTGGGCTCGGGCGGGGTGATGCTGGTCAACTATTCGCCGCTGAAGGTGGCCGAGGTGTTCATGGAGCTGGAGGCCCTCGCCCCCGGCCGCATCGATCTTGGCGTCGGCCGCGCGCTCGGCACGGACGGGCGCACCGGCGCGGCCCTGCGCAGCGCCGGCTCCGAGGCCTTCCCGCAATATTTCGCCCTGCTGAACGCCTGGCTGCTGGACGCCTCGGGCGTGGAGCCGATCACCGACGCCCATCCGGCCCGGGAGATCCACGCCAATCCCGCCGGCCCCTCGCACCCGGACCTCTTCCTGCTCTGCTCCTCGCCCGACAGCGGGGCCTTCGCCGGCCAGGCCGGGGTGGGCATGGTGTTCGCCGAATTCATCGCCCAGACCCATGGCGCGCCCGCCGTCGCCGCCTATCGCAAGGCCTTCCAGCCCTCGGTGTTCCGCGAACGGTCCTGGGCCGCCGTGGCCACCATCGCGCTGGCGGCCGAGACCGATGAAGAGGCCCAGCGCCTGGCGGCGCCGCTTCGGGCCGGCAACCTCTCCATGCTCATGAACCAGCGCCGGCGGTTCCGCTCCATCCCCGAGGCCCAGGCCTTCCTGGCCGAGCACGCCGACAGCGGTCTGATGCCGATGGTCATGGCGCGCGGCATCGTCGGGGAGGCGGGGCATGTCCGCGCCGAGCTGGCGGCCAAGGCTGCGCGCGAGGGGGTCGATGAGCTGTTCGTCATGGCGGTCGGACCGGACCTGGAGACCCGCATCCGGTCACTGGAATTGATCAAGCCGAGCTGATCCTCAAGCCCCCCGCAGCCGGGCGGGGAAGGCCTTGCCTCGGCCACAGTTTCCCGGATAGGTGGCCGCTTCATGCGTTCGAAGCTCCTCCCCCTGCTCGGCGCCCTCGGGGCGCTCGTCTGGACCCACGCGGCCCGGGCGGAGGGCGTCGCCCTGACCTACGACGACCTGCCCGGTTTCGCCCTGACCGACTCCGTCGCCTATGAGCAACTGACCACTGACCGGCTGCTGCGCGGTATCAAGCGTCACCATTTCCAGGCGACGGGCTTCGTCATTGGCGACCGGTTGGACGGCGACAACCCCGCCGCCCACAGGGCCATGGTGGTCCAGTGGCGCGACGCCGGCCTGGTGCTCGGCAATCACACCAATTCCCATGAGAGCCTGAACAAGACCCCGGTCGCCGACTATATCGCCGACGTCGCCCAGGCCGACGCCGTGCTGAGGCCGATCCTGGCGGCGCGAGGCCAGACCCCGGTCTGGTTCCGCCATCCCTATCTGGAGACCGGGACCACGGCGGAGGCCCGCAAGACCTTCGAGGACTGGCTGGCGGCGCATGCCTACAAGGTCGCGCCGGTGACCATGGAGAACTCCGACTGGATGTTCGCCCTGGTCTATGACAACGCCATTCTCCACCATGATCGCGCCAAGGCCGCGCGGGTGAAGCGGATCTATCTCAGCTACACCGAGAAGTGCGTGGCCTGGTACCGATCGGCCGGCCTGCAGCTGCTCGGGCGGCGGCCCGACTATGTGTTCCTGCTGCACGCGACGCGGCTGAACGCCGACACGGTCGGCGACCTGGCCAGAATCCTCAGGCGCAACCACCTGCGGCCCGAGCCCCTGGCCCGCGCCATGGCCGACCCGGCCTATCAGATCGCCGACACCCGGGGCGACCCGGACGGCGACGAATGGCTTAGCCGCTGGTCGGTGACCCTGCACAAGGACCTGCCCTGGGACTCGTTCCCCGATCCGCCGGCTGACATTTCGGCCGAGAACGACCGGTTGGATACGCCCTAGCACCGGTTGCGCCTTGCCCCGACGGCCGGCACGATGCGGCTCAGGAAATTGGGAGACACCGGTGGGGCGAGAGCGATTGACGGCGTTCACGGATGGGGTGCTGGCCATCATCGTGA